>CAYODK010000049.1:0-30820 GCA_964402695.1 uncultured Verrucomicrobiota bacterium | reverse complement strand
CGTGCACGGGCCGCCCCCGCCAGTCATGGACGCGCACGACGCAGCGCGTCGCGCGCGCGGGCCAGGCCCCCGGCGCCACGCGCAGCACGAGCTGCGCGCTCGTCGTCTCCGCCGGGAACACGTGGTTCGGCCGGCCGGTCTCCCACGCGAGCGGGGCGCGGACCTCCGGCGGCGCCGAGGCCGGTCCGGCGATGACGAAAAGCTCCATCGTCTCGCCGCGCTCGAGATCCCCGCCCCGCGTCCAGGCGCGCGTCTCGACGAAGTAGCGCCCCGGCGGAAGCTCCGGCAGCTCGATGCGGTCCGCCAGGAGGGCCGGCGCGTTCGTCCGCGCGAGATCGCACGGCTTCTCCGTCCGCCACACAACCGGTCCCTGGTAGCCTTTGCGCACCTCGACGGCGAGGCGCATCGCGCCCGAGCGGCGGCTCAGGTCGTCCGGGGACAGGCGCGGGCGCGTGTCCCAACCCCAGCGCCACCGACCCTCGAGATGCCAGTTGAACCGCGCGCGAAGTCCGTCGGTCGTGGCGGCGTCCGGCTCCGCGAGCCACAGGACACCCCGGCCGGCGCGGATGCCCTCGCGTTCGTCATAGGCATCGTTCTCGCGACGGTCCGTCGCCGGACGAATCTCGATGCCCGCCAGCGAGAACGGGCGCGGCCAATCGAGCCTCCGCGCGAGGGCCAGGAACTCCGGCTGGACCCGCGCCTCGATGCGGTCGACGGACACGAGGTGGACCGATTCAACCTGCCGCCATACCGACCATTCCTTCATGGCCGACCGGCGGATCGCCGGGAACTGAGGCCGGCTGTCGAGCGTGGGGACGGCGTGCTCGCGGCCCGCCGCGTCGCGCACAAGAACGCGCAGGTCGAAGTCGCCCTCCATCCGCGCGCACCAGAACCGCACGTTCACAGCCTCCGCCGGCAGCGGCACCGGCTGCGGGGGGCGCACGATGACGGGCTCGTACGCGGGCGAATCGTAGCGAATCGCGATCGCGCCGTTCGTCCCGCCCTCCATCCGCCCCGGCCCTGTCGCGCTCCAGCCGGCAAAAGCCGCCGAGGCGGAAGCCGGCGGCGCGGGTGCGGCCGCGGCTCCGATGGCACCGCCCATCACCGCAGCAAGAAGCGACCGCCGGAATCCGGTCATGGCGGGGAGCCCCGCGGCGCTGCGGACAGCACGTTGCGCAGCCACGCCGTCATCTTCTCCCTGTAGCCCGGGTCGATCTTCTCCCAGCCGCCCATGCCGTGTGCGCCGCCCTCGACGACGATCAGATCGCACCGGTTGCCGGCGGCCTTCATCGTCTCCTGGAATCGGAGGGACTGGTCAAACGGCACCTTGTCGTCCTTCGTGCCGTGGACCAGAAGATACGGCGGAAGGCCCGGACGGACGTGATGGAGCGGCGATGCGTCGCGCAACACCTTCCATGTGGCTTCGTTGGTCTCCGTCAGCCCGAACAGCGCCCCGAGCCACACCGGAACCGATGCGCTCTGCCGCACGCGCGACTCCAGGTCGTGGGGAGCGTAGAACGGCACGACGGCCGCGACACGCGTATCCGCCCCGGCGCGGACCCCGGCGAGGGACACGAGGTGCCCGCCCGCCGACTCGCCGACCAGCGCGATGCGGGCCGGGTCGACCCGGTACTCCGCCGCATGCGACCGCACCCACCGGATCGCGCTTTCCACGTCCTCGACGCACGCCGGAAAGCGGTGAGCAGGCGCAAGGCGGTAGTCGATCGAGAACCACGCGAACCCCGCCCGCCCGAGCGGCTCGAACAGCGGCGTAATGAACGTCCGCTTGTTCCCCTTCGTGAAGCCGCCGCCGTGGACGAGGATGCACGCCGGAAACGGACCGTCGCCCTCCGGCACAAAGGCATCGAGCGCCAGCGGCGTGCTGCCGGGCCTTGCGAACTCGACATCGGGCGTCAACCCCGCCCGTGCGGCGGCGGCCAGCAGCAGCGACACGGCGAGGATGTGCACGGTACTCATGGGGACTCCGGGGTTGCAGGGAGGCGACGATCGTTCATGGCTTCCGGATCTCCAGCAGCCGGAACGCGCCGGCGGGAACCCGGACGGATAGCGGTGTATCGAGCGCGCCCAGGGGCTCGCCCGTCAGACGGTCGGTCGCGCGCCAGGCGCCGGGCGGCTGTGCGGCGACCGTCACGTCGCGCGGCGCGGGATCGAGCCAGCCGGGGTCGACCAGCACGATCGCGTACCGCCCGGGGGCCGGCTCGACGATCTGGTGGAAGACCCGGCCGTCGACGCGGAAGGGCATCCGCTTCGCGCCCTCCGCCAGATCCGCGGCCAGGGCGGCCCGGGCGGCGGGCAGTTCGCACCCCTTCCCCTCCCGCTCCAGCGCATCGCCGTCGGTGGTCCACAGCGCGGGCCAACGCGATGCGGCCTGCGGCCCGGCGCCGGGCACGAGGCAGACGAACCCGTGGGGCGCCGTGGCCGGGATGTGCGAGGCGTCGCGCCGCGTGCGGCCCCAGAGGACCGTCGCAACGTCCGTCGGCGGAAGCGGCGCCATCGCCCAGTAGGCGTCGAGCCGGTCGAAGGCCCACGCCTTCGAATCGGTCCCGTCCGCGCCCCACTGCTCCTCGTGATGCCCGTTGGCGCCGTGCGCGGCGAACCGCTCCGACGGATTCCGCATGGCGAGCGCCACGGGGGAGATGGAGCGGAGCTGGTCCCGGCGTGGCGGGGAGAGGACGCCCCGGCCGAGCAGGTGCAGGAACGTCGAGGTCCCCTCGGCGCCGACGCGCGACCAGCCGCCGCCGCGCTGCGCCCGCTCGCCGTTGAGCATCATGAAGACGCGCGCGCCGAGCATCGCCTGCGACAGGTAGTAGCGGAGGTGCGGGTGGCCGGTCATCGGGTACTCCCACTCCCACGCGCGGCTGGCGCAGAACCAGTCGGCGCTGCACCGCGAGGCCCAGTCGTCCACCTGCCCGTCGATCCACAACCCGACCCGCGCCGCAAGGTTGACCTCGGGCGAGCGCGAATTGCTGTCCTCCACCGACGGCAGCAGCACGGACCGGTAGCGCCCGTTGAAGATGAGCCCGCGCACCATCGGATCGGCCGGCCAGTGCGCCCACCAGACGTCCTTGTTGCGGGGGATGAACCGCTTGCCGTGCTTCAGGCAGAGGTCGAGGATCGGCCGGATGTGGTGCTCGAAGTAGTAGGCCACGCTTTCGAGCTGCTCGTCCTCCGCGCTGATGAAGCCGAGCAGCATCGTCGGCGCGGCTTCGATCATCGCCGCGACGGTCGCCACCTCGAGATGCGGATCGCACCCGTGTCCGACCTGCACCCAGAAATGGCACTTCTGCTCCTCGAAGCGCCGGGCGCCGGCGACGATGTCCTCGCGCGTCAGGTCGTGCGCGAGCCTGCGGTCCCGGCCCCACGGCTTTCCGTCGGGGCGCACGAGCGGCGCCTTCTCGCCCGGCCAGAACGCCGTCGCGAACCGCAGCCGCGCATACGGGAACTGCTTCCCGTAGTCGCGAACCTCGGCGATCCAGCCGTCGAGTTTCCCGGGGTCCGGCCCACTCCACATGTGATGGCTCACGATGACGTCGAAAGGTCCGTCCGCACCGCCCATCGGCTCGCCCTTCCACGCTGCGGCAGCCTGCCCGATCCGCGCGAGGCCGGCGCCGACGCCGGCCATCACGCCGCGCCGCTCCAGACCCGCGAGGGCCTTCTCCCAGCCGGGCGTGAAGGTCAGGCGGTAGAGATTGTCATCGCCGTTGGGGCTCGACCCGAGAACGATGGAGCCGCGCGGCGTGCCGGGCACGTAGACGACATCCGTGAAGCCGAAGGGGGCGGCGGCGCGGCCCCGTTCGCGGCCGGTCGCGTCGTAGAGCCGGATCTCCGCCCCCTCCAGCGCCACGATCTCCGCGCCGGGCGGATCGGCAAGATCGCCGGCGGCGAGCAGGCGCATGTTGTAGAAACTGTCATAGCCCGGGGTCTTGAAGGCCTCGGGCAGGTCGAAGACCTCGCGCAGGCCGCCCTTGAGGGCATGGGCGCCCGGCGCGTGGACCAGTTCGTCGGCTCCATCGCCGTCGAGGTCGGCGGCGGTTCCGTTGGCCTTCTTGAGACTCTGCCCGGTCCACGGCCGCTTCCCCTTCCGGTAGTCCTCGCCGGTGTCCTTCGAACGGCGCGCGACCGGGTCCCACGGGATCATGCCGCTGGAGACCGTCTCCTTCATTTTCGCGAGCTTCGGTCCGCGGAAGAAGCAGAGGTCCTGCGCCTGGCCGCGGATCGGCAGCACGGCGACCTCGTCCGCGCCGTCTCCGTCGAAGTCGCCGGCACGCATCATGCGTCCGGCGCCGGTGAGCTTCGCCGCCGCCATCGGCTTCCCGTCGGGCGAGAGGGCGACGAGTTCGCGGGAGACGCCGCTCGCCAGGACCGCCGGGGTCTTCCCGTCGAGCCTCGCGACCGCCGCCTGGTAGACCGGCGCTCCCGTCGCGTGGCTCCAGCGAGGCTTTCCGTCCGCCCCCCACACCCGCACCGATCCGTCCGCACACGCGGCCACAACCTCGTCGCGGCCGTCGCCGTCGAGATCCCCCGCCGCCACGTCGAACACGAATCCGCCCGTCTTCGCCTCCCACAGCAGACCGCCGTCGGCCCGGAATGCGCAGACGCGGTCGTCGTAGGTTGAGCCGACGATCTCCGCCGCCTCCCGCCTGCCGTCGAGTTCCGCCGCGGCAAGCCGGTAGACGTTGCGGCCGTGCGTGGACAGGATCTCCACCCCGGCCCACGCTCCGCCCGCGATCGCCGCGACGCCGATCGCAAGCCCCAGTGAACCCCGTTGTCGCATGGCCGTCCCTCCGTGGCCCGCCGCCCGTGTCAGTTGCCGTCCAGCAACACTGCGGCCGCGTTGGGCCCCTCGACCAGGATGCGGGTGTTCTCGCCGAGCAACTGGTTGCCGCGGATCACGATCGCATGCGTGTTGGTCGTTGCATCGACCCGGATCGCGGCGATCTGGTTGGTTCCCGTGCGGATCTGGTTCCCGGCGACGAGGTAGTCCCGCGCCGGCGAGTCCGCGGGGTCCTTCACGTCCTCGTTGATCGTGATATTGGCGTTCCAGACGAAGCGCGGCTCGGGGCCGTTGGGCTTGAGCCCGTTCCGGTCGAAGAGGTTCCCGGTCACCACGAGCCCGACGCAGTCCGGGGCCCACAGGCCCTCGCGGCCGCTGGAGCGGACCACGTTGTCCGCGAAGACGCAGTCGACCGAACCGCGCTCGATCGTCGTCCCGCGCGAGCCGTTGCCGACCATGATGTTCCCGCGGCCGACGATGTTCTCGCAGGTTTCGAGGAAGTAGCCGCCCATCTTCGCGCGGTAGATGCGGTTGTCGGTGATCTGGCCGTTGCGGCAGCGGTAGAAGTGCGTGCCGTCGGACCGCGACCGCTCGAAGCGGCAGCCGCGGACGACGAAATCCTCGACGTGGTACAGCGCGACGTCGCCCTGGTCCTCGCGGACGCTCCCCTTCTCGCTCTTCTCACCGGACAGGTAGTCGGGATAGCGCTTGCAGCAGTTCTCGACGACGACATCCCCGATCCACACATCGCGGACCGGCCGGTTCGACGCGCCGAAGATCCCGATGCCGTTGCTGCTGAGATCGCGGAAATGCATCCCGCGGATCCGCACGTTCGTGGACGCCCCGGTGATGTGCACGCCGCGGATGTTGACGCCATCGGGCCACGCATCGTTCCGGCCGACGATGCGTCCGCCCTCCAGCGTAAGGTCGCGGACGTCCGCCGCGTGGAACACCGCCCCGTCGGCCGCGCAATTCGTCCCGAGCACAAAGCTCGTGCCGTGCATCCGCACCGTGAGGCCGGACGAGAGCCGCCAGCCCGTCTCGTCGGCCCGCAGGGTGATCGGCGGGAACTCCAGGACGGCGCCTCGCGCTGCGGCCGCATCGATCGCCGCCTGCACCTCCGCGCGGTACGCGACCGAGCCGTCCGCGACGGCGTCCGCCGGCAGGTGGTCGGCCACGCGCACGACGCCCGGCGGCGCGGCCGGCGCGAGCCACGGGAGGAAGGCGGCCGCCCCGACAACAACGTGGCGCAGACAGGAGTGTCTGCGCCACATCGTCTCCCCCGTCCCGATCGCAGGGAGGTTCATCGGGAGATCAATCGGCCGCCGGGGCGGCCGCGGCCGCGCCCTGGTTGAAGGACTGCAGCGCGAGGTAGTTCGGCCCGAAGCGCTTGATGTTGTCGAGCTGCTTGTCGAACTCGTCGAAGTGCATCTCCTCGTCGTTGACCAGCGCCTCGAAGAGCTGCTTCGATGCGGAGTCGGCGTTCTGGCTGCAGAGGAGCGCCGCCTTGTTGTAGGAGGACACGCCGTCCTGCTCCATCTCGGCGGCCTTCGCGAGGATCTTCTGCGCCTCGGTGATCGGCGTCACGGGGGCGGCGACCTCCATCTTGACGTCGCCCTTCAGGAACAGGATGCGGTCGGCCAACCGCTCGACGTGGCCCATCTCCATGATCGCGATCCGCTTGAACATGGCGGCCAGCGGGGCGAACCCCTGGTCGTCGAGGTGGAAGTGCCAGTACATGTACTGGTGGACGGCCTGCAGTTCGTCGGCCACGGCCTCGTTCAACAGATCGATGCTCTTGCGTGCGTTCATGTCCGGTCTCCTCTGTTGCGGCCATGGTAATCCCGGGGGGTCCCGGGCATCAAGCCGCCTCTGCCATGCACGGCGGTGCGGGCGTGACGTTCCTCCTCCGTTCATCGCGGGGGTGCATACAGGTGGCGGCCCTTCGCGGCGGCGCGGTGGGCTTCGTGGGTGTCCTGCGGGATGCCGGGGTCGCCCTGCGCCGCCAGCCAGCGGTCGAGTTCGGCGGACAGCCGTGCCTTCACCGCGGCGTGGGCCGGGTCGCCGGCGAGATCAGCCATCTCGTGCGGGTCGGCGGCCGTGTGGTAGAGCTGCTCCGCCGGGCGGGTCATGTAGCGCTTCACCAGGCGGTAGGTGGCCGGGTTGTCCCACGCGGTGGCAACCCAGGTCGGCCAGTAGGGATTGTGCGGCGCGCCGCCGCCGAGAAGGCCCATCAGGTGCTTCTCGATGTAGATCTCGTCCGGCGTCAGGTTGCGGATGTAGCGCCACTCGCCGTCGGTCACGCTGCGGATCGGATAGGCCGGGCCCTCGGGGATGTTGTTGTGCGCGCCGTAGGCGAAGGCCCGGTGGGCGTCCTTCGCGCCGCGCAGCACGGCGAGGAAGCTCGTGCCGTCGAAGCGGAATGCCGCGTCGACCGGGTTGCCGCCCGCGACGTCCACGAGCGTCGGCGCGACGTCCGCATACTGGACGACCGCGTCCGTGCGGCGGCCCGCCGCGACCCGGCCCGGCCAGCGGGCGACGAGCGCCGTGTGCAGTCCCGTGTCCCAGTTGGTCCACTTGCAGCCGGGGAACTGCGAGCCCTGCTCGCTGCTGAAGAGGACGAGCGTGTCCTTCTCCAGCCCCGCCTCGCGCAGCGCGGCGAGGATCTCCCCGACCTGCCCGTCCATGTAGGTGATCTCGGCGAGATACGCGCCGAAGTCCTCGCGGGTCTTCGGCGTGTCGGCGAGGTGCGGCGGCAGCGCGATCTTCGCCGGCGGATACTGCGAGCGGTCGCCCATCACCCACGGCACGTGCGGCTCGACGAGCGCGACGACGAGGCAGAACGGCTCGTCCGCCCTGCGGGTCATGAACGCGCGCACGCCGTCGAGGCTGTGCGGCTGTGTCGGGTCGCGCGTGCAGCTCGGATCGAAACCCGGGACGACTTCGAACGGGAAGGCGGCCTTGGGCGCCACGTGCACCTTGCCCGCGAGGCCGACGCGGTAGCCGATCGCGCCGAGGTGCTGCGGCAGGCTGAGCGTCTCCGGCCGGCTGGCGCTGTGGTTCCACGCGCAGCCGTTGCGCATCGCGTACTGGCCGCTGTAGAGCTCCGCCCGGCACGGCTGGCACATCGCCATGCCGACGTAGGCCCGGTTGAACGTCAGCCCCTGGGCCGCGAACGCGTCGAGGTTCGGCGTCCGCGCGTTCTTCCCTCCGTACAGCGGCAGGTCGGAGACCGTGCAGTCATCGGCGAGAATCACCAGCACGTTCGGGCGTGATGCGGACACTACTGTCTGCGCCGGACCGGCCTGCGCCACCGCCGTCCCCAGCCCCGCTGCAACCGCCACCGCGCGCACCCATGTCGTCGTCATCGTCCCGCCCTCCTCTTCCGCAATCGACGTTGCCTCGCAGGGGCTCCCGGTTCGGCCGCGCCAGAGGCCCGGTCCTACCCTGCCGCCCTCATGGGGGCCGTGGCAGGGCCGGACCGCCGGGACGGCCGTTCGACAGATTCCCATCGCCTGCAAGACACCGAAGGCGCCTCGTCGCAACACACGACGCCCTTGCCGTCCGGACCACGCGACACAATGGTGCTACGCGGGCCCCGAAGTGTCCAGAGATTGGACGCCTCACGGCGCGGCGGCTCCAACGGTTGGAGCCTCCCAGTCGTCGGTCCGGAACGGCGAGGCCGGCAGGCCGGCGGCGTTGACGAGGTTGCAGTCCGGGTTCATCGCCCACGCGTAGCGGACCGCGACAGGCTCCTTCACATCGGGGCTGGAGACGACGGCCTTCGCCCCGTCGATCCGCGCGGCGGCCGGCTTCCACTGCCTGTCCGCGCCGGCGACCTCGAAGCCCTTCACATCCCCGTCCCGCGCCTTCAGACCGCCCGCATGCGTGAAGGACACGATGACCTCCGCACCCCGCACCTCGTGGCCGGCGGGGAGCGGACCGCTCGTTTCGGGGACCTTCCGGCCGTAGACGTCTCCGAGCGCCCACAGCGAGAGCCGCCGTCCGACCTCCTGCTTGTTCTTCGGATGGATGTCCTTCGGGTCGCCGATGTCGACCGTGATCGCCATCCCCGTCTTCGGAAGCCGCAGCGTCTTCAGCATCGCCTCGCGGACGAGCAGCCAGTTGTCGCCCGTATTCTCGCGTTCGAAGTTCGGGAGCTGGACCCACGCGAACGGGAACTCCGAGCCCCAGCGGGCACGCCAGTCGGTGACGAGCAGCGGAAGCTGGTGCCGGTAAAGCGCGCCCTTGCCCGGGTGCGAGTTCGCCTCGCCCTGGTACCACACCGCCCCGCGGATCGCGTATGGGATCAACGGCGCGATCTTGCCGTTGAAGAGCCCGCCGACATTGCCCTTCCTCGCCCGCGTCTCGACCGGATCCCGCGGCGCCCGGGGCGCGGGCTTGCCCTCGGCCTTCGCCTTCGCGGCAAGGGTCTTCCAGCGGGCCACCGCCTTCGCATGGGTCGCCTTCGCCGCCTCCACGTCGAACTCCGCATCCGCCTTCGCCGCGGCCTCGGCGGCCGCCTTGAGCTCCGGAACCCCGGCCTGCGCGTCGGCCGCGATCCACGACTCGATCGGCGTGCCGCCGACGGACGAGTTGATCAGGCCGACGGGCACCTTGAGCTCGCGGTGCAGCTCGCGGCCGAAGAAGTAGAGCGTCGCCGAGTAGGTGCCGACCGTCTCCGGCGCGCAGACCTTCCACGCGCCCGTCCCCTTCTCCTGCGGCGTCGCCGCGGCGCGCGATCCTTCCGTGAACATGCGGATCAGGGGCAGGGATGCAGCGGCCTTCTCGGCCTCGAAGTCCTTCGCGCGGGAAACGCCCATCGCCATGTTCGACTGCCCGGATCCGAGCCAGACCTCGCCGACCAGTACGTCGGCGATCTCGATCCTGCGGCCGGCCCGGCCGGACCGGACCACCAGCACGCGCGCCTCGGCGCACGCCGGCATCGGGTCGAGCAACGCCTTCCAGGCGCCCTTGCCGTCCGCCTCGACGGTCCGGGCCTGCCCCGCGAACTCGACGGTGATTTTCTCGCCGGGATCCGCCCAGCCCCAGACCGGCACCGCGACGTCCCGCTGCAGGACCATGTGGTCCGCGAACGGAGCGGCCAGTTCCAGATTCGCCGCCCGCGCGGCGATCGACGACACGAGCAGACACCCGGCCAGCATCCAAGCCCGATTGGCGTTCATTCCCTCTCCTTCACGTCTCGTTTCGCGGACACATCCTCGCCTGTGCAGGCGAACCGTCATCTAACGTAGCAGATACCCGCCTGCGTGTATCCGCCGCAGCACACGTCGCGAACTCCCGTCGCCATCGCGATGGAGTCCGGTCCTACTCCGGTGTTCGAGGTTCGATGTTGGATGTTCGGCGTTCAAGCCGGATGCCCCGCGGCCGCCCGTCGCCGGCCGGGATCGTCCACGTCACGGTCCAGCGCCGCGCGGCGGGATCGCAGTCCGCCTGCCAGAAGTCGTTTCCATGCACGGACTGGTCCACCGGGCGTCCGTCGACCGAGAGGACGTGGCCGCGCGGGGAAGACAGGCCCGCCACGGTGATGGGCACGTACCCGAGCCCGCCGGCAAGCGTGAACTCGGCGGCATCGCCGTCGGCGGAGATCCGGACATCGGGATGCGTCCGGACCAGGCGGCCGCGCGATACCGCGACGGCCCGGTCGTTGCCCGACGCTTCGCGATGGATCATCCGCCACGTGTCGCCGTCGCGCGCCAGCGCCGCACGAAGCGCCTCGTTGGGGCCGTAGTAGTCCGCGGCGGACTGCGGCACGATGAGGTGCTCGAATGTCGCCTCGACGAAGTCGCCCGGTTCCAGCCGCGCAACGCCGGGTGGAGGCACGAGGTCCGCGGTGGACGTGTCCGCCCCGCGCGCCGCGACCCCGCGCTCGACCATCCACGGCGCCGCCTCGCGCCCGCCCAGGCGCGCCGTCCAGGCCCGGATCACGATCCCGCGATTCGCCCACGCCCCTTCGATCTTCGGCGCCTGCCGGTTGGCGCCGGGGCTCCCGTCGCGGCTTCGCTCCCGGAACGAGCGGTCGGCCTCGTGCAGCGAAACCCAGGGCGCCCGGCCGGCAAGTTCCACTGGCGCGGTGCGGTTCGTGTCGCCGCCCCACCGCGTCGCCCATTCGCGGCGCAGCCCCGTTGCATCGCCGACCGCCATCTTGCGCTCGCCGGTGTAGCTGTAGGTGTCGGCGCCGACTTGGAAGATCACGAAGCGCGAGAACGGGACCGGCTTCGCCACGTCGAGCCGCAGGCGGTAGGTCCCGCGAACCAGATCGTCGGTGCGCGCAAGGCTCACGGCGACGGACTGCCCGATCCCGTCGCCCGTGCGGCCGGCATACACGACCTCGGTCAGGCACGGCCCCTGCGTACGGTACGCGGTGCGCATCCGCCCCGGCATCACGCGCCGGCCCTCCGCGTCGAACAGCCGGACGAAGTCGCCGCCGCCAACATTGTGCGTCCAGTTCCAGGGCTGGTCGCCCGACATGGACCGGACCATCGCCGGCCGCACGTCGAGCACGGCACACCGCGCCTGCGCCTGGTCGGGCTCGTAGCAGATGCTCTCGCCCCATGAGCCAAGCGCGCTCTGGTCCCACAGCTGGTTGCTGCCCCACCCGATGAGGCACAACTGCGCGTGCGACGCCGCCGCCACGCCGCCCCAGTGACCGTAGACGACCGTCAGCTCCAGGGACACCTCCGACCGCGGCGGCAGGCGGACCTGCGAGAAACCGTGGAACCACTGTCCCGCATACACCCCGCCCTCGGGACGGTTGTGCCAGTTCTTGCTGAGTTGGACCGGGATTCCCGTCGGATGCCCGTCCGCGTCGCGCAGCACCGCCGAGATCCCGGTGATCGGCGCGCCGATCCGCTGGCGAATTCCGCCGGAGGTCTTCTCAAAGAGCAGGCGCACGGCCTGCTCCGCGTCGGACGGGTTGGCCAGCGCCAGCCGCACGCGCTCGATCGCGTCGTTTCGCCGCTCACCCGAACCCTCCGGCACGACCGGCTCGATGCCGTCGAGGTTCACCTTGTGCCATCCGCGCGCCGCATCGAATTCCACGGGGCGCGGCGCGGCGCCGGGCACCTCGGAAGCACGGACGGAAACGGACGGGCACGGAACGGACACGGCGGGGACCGCGGGCCGCAACTCATCGGCCAGCACGACGGCCGCCGCCTCGCGCCATGCGTCTCCGCTCCACGCGCCACCCGCGGCCGGCGGCCACGCGCCGCGCCACGTACGCCCGGTCGCCGCCAGGCGCACCTCCATCGACGCCGCGCGCCACACCGCCCGCGGCTGCTCCGCGGCGGCCCGGCCGGCGGCGGCGAAGGTCCACTCTCGAACGGGCTTCAAAGCCGAATTCGCCGCCTCCGGCGCCGCGCACCGGCCGCGGATCTCCGCCGCCGTCAGCGCGCGATCGTACATCCGCACCTCGTCGATCGCTCCGCGGAAATGGTAGCCGTCGCCGCAATTGTCCTGCCGCCGCCCGAAGGCAAGCCCGGCGCGGCCGGGCGTCCGCGGACGGCCGATCCTCTGCTCCCCGGCGGATGCGCCGTTGACAAAGAGGCGCAGCGCGTCGCCGTCGTAGCTCATCGCCAGGTGATTCCACGCGCCGATCTTCAGCATCCCCGGGCGCGCGGCGACGGTGACGGCGCCATCGCGTCCGCCGCCGACGTTCATCCGCGCCTGCGGGACGCCGCCGAGAAGGACGATCCCGTAGTTCCCGTCCGCCTGCTCGTGGTGGTTCTTGCACACGAGCCAGGGGTGCGTGCGGCGCGACACCTGGTGATCCTCCGGTACGAAGGCCCAGAGTTCGAGCGTGAATCGCTCGGGGTCGATCTCCGGGCTGTGCGCGATTTCAAGGTGGTTCGTGCCGTCGAGCCCGAAGCCGCCGCCGACGCGGCCGAAGCAGGCCTCGCCGGCCGGGATCGGAAGACGACCCGGCCGCGCGGCGAGGATCAGCGCGAGACGGTCCGGCCAGGCGACGGTCTCGAACCGCGCCTCGACGTTCATCCGCCGGCCGTCGGCCGACTCGAACACGAGATCGGTCACGTCGCCGCGCTGGAGGAACCGGCCGGACTCGACCAGGCGCGGACCGCCGAACGGACTCCACGCGCCGCCCTTCGTGCAACGATAGAGGATTCCGTCGACGGCGATCGACAGCGCGAGGTCCGCGGCCGGCAGACGCCGCCACGCCGCGCCGTCCTCCCGCGCCGCCATCTCGTAGCCGCCGCCATCCTCCATCGCGCCGAAATGCGACACGCGCATCGCCTCGGTGTCGAGCGCCATCGCATAGCGCCCCGTGCGGATCACGCGGATCCACGGCGCCGCCGGCGTGTGCCCCGGAAACTCCTCCGCCCACCCCATCAGCGCATAGTCCGCCTCCCGCGGCATGCACTGTTGGATGTTGGTTGTTGGTTGTTGGATGTTGGATGTTGACGCCTGCGCCCCGGCCACCGCGACCACGGCAATCGCTGCGATCCTCGCGACAGGTCTCATGGCGCGGATGCCGCAGCGCTGCGAACGCCGCGGACCTCCAGGTTGTCGACGAAGAATCGCGCAGGCTCGTTCCCGGCGCCGACGATCCCGATCCAGCCGCAGCGGGCGAAGTCCGGGCTCTCGCACGGGAGCCCGCGGACCGTCGTCGCCGCGCCGCCGGCCGGACGGATCACAAGGTCGTACACCGGGCGGCCGTCCGGCGCGAGCGCCACCTCGACCCCGACCCACGCATCCACCGGGACGTCGGCCACGGGCTTCCGCCCCACCAGGACCTTGCCCGTCGTGGCGTCGAACACGAGCGACGGGCCGACCGGAAACTCGCGTCGGTTCTCCTGCGTGCGGAACTCGAGCGAGACCTTCGCATCCTTCCCAACCCGAAGGTCGCAGCGGAACACCAGCGGACCGGCAACCCGCGGCTGCACAGACATCATCGGCATGAACGACGGCTCGCACGGCGCGTCGGTGAACGCGAGCGACTGTTTGCCGCCGGCGGCGGTCTCCGTGGACAACGCGATCGTCGCCCGGCCCTTGGAGCGGAGGCTGAACGGACCGGACAGCGCCACCGCCTGCCCGCGGCTCGCGATCTCGAAGTCCTCCTCGATGCCGTCCGCCCGCGGGATGTGCGACAACGGATGGCGCTCCGCAAGCGGCACGTCGGCCGGAAGCAGCGGGACCGGCCCCGCGAACGCCGCGTCCAGGATCAGCGCCGCGTGGACGTCCACGTTCCGCAGCGTCGCCGTCAGCACGCCGTTCGTCCACCCGTGCTCGACCGTCGTGGTTGCCGGCACAACCGTCACCCGCCCGGGCCGCGGCGACGGAATGTGGATCGTAACCTCCGGCACCGGCGGCTGGTCGTCGACGAGCTGCGTCGTCTCCTCCGTCTTCCGAACGCCCTTCACGCGCGACCCGACGTCGGCCATGTGCACGACGCTTGCACCGCCCTTGCGGCGGAAGGTGAAGATGAAGGGCTCCGCGCGCCCCGGCCCGGTCATCCGCACCGCGGGGCCGAGGCCCAGCGCGCCCAGCAGGTGCGGCCCGAGCCCCTCGTGGTCCGGCCCGCCCAGCGCTTCCGCGGATACATAGGCCACGCGCCCCTTCCCCTCCGGACGGACCGTCACCAGCGGCGCCCCGTCATCCCATCGCGCGGGGACCCCGGCGTCGCGCACCGTCACGGGCCACCGCCCCTCCTGGAAGATCTTTCCGCCGCCCGCCGTGAGCGATCGCGGGGTCATCTGCCGCTCGCCGCGAGCGACGCCGGTCAGCGCGGAGAACGCCTGGCCCGCGGCCTGGTCGGCATCCAGCGCCGCCCCGGCCAGCACGAGCGTTCCGCCACCGGCCGCGAAGGCGCGGAGCCCGTCGACGGTCGCTGCAGAGACGGCCCGCTGGTTCGGAACCACGACGACGCGATACGCCCCGAGCCCGTGCGCCGCGTCCGCCTCATTGAGCAGGTCGACGCCGAGGCACGCGTCCTCCAGCATTGTCGCCCACGCCTGCGGCGACACGAGGTCGGCGAACCCTGCGCGGCCGCCGGTGCGCTCCCCGCGCCATGCGGTCTCGCTAACGAGCACGGCGACGGGATTGGCGGACTCCGTCCGGCCGAGTGCCGCCGCGCGGTCGCGGACGAAGCGCGCGCAATCCATCGCCCGCGCCCACGGTTCCGGCGCGAGCGGATCGCCCCCGGGCGTCCAGAGGAACCACGAGCCGCCGTGGGCGATCGTCACCGCGCCCTGCTGCAGCACGCGATGCCGGGAGATCTCGTCGGGCTTGAAGATCAGGTGCATCAGGTCCCACGGCGTGTCGCGCTCGGCGGCGAGGAACTGCGCCCGGGTGCGCGTGATCCCGAGCGCCTTCCCGTGGCTCAGATCGGCGCTGAGGGTGTCGGCGAAGTCCGGCGCTCCGCGCGGGTCGTCCTTCTCGAAGAGCGTCGTGATCTTCTTCCACGAATGGTTGCTCGTGTAGACGGCCTTCGGGTTGACGCGGTGCACGGCCTCCGCCATGCGGCGGCGATAGGCGTCATAGCGTTCCTGCTCCAGCGCGAGCCAGCGCGGCCAGTCGGGGTCCTTTGCGTCGGCCGGCGGCGCGGCCTTTCCGGACGCCGCGGTCCACGCGGCCCGGCAATTCCGGCAGTAGCAGGTCCGCGTCCGCGCGTGGTCGCCGTCGACCCAGACCCCGTCCGGCCGGTAGCGGGCCATGAACTCCCCGATCATCGGCAGCAACAGCGATTCGAGGTAGCCGGAGCCGTCGGCGGACGGCCGCGGACAGGCGTCGAGTCCGTCGTTCCGCCCCTTGCCCTTTCCGGCGGCATCGCACTGCATCCACTCGGGATGCGTCCTCGTCAGCGTCAGCCCGCGGGTGTTGACATAGACGTGGAAGCGCTTGCCCGCCTTCCGCGCCGCCTCGCCCCAGACCGCGAGCGTGTCCCAGCCGTCGAGATCGGGCCGGGAGAGGAGCCTGCTCGGATAGGTGGTCATCGCGCCGTCGGCGCCGTAGGCGGAGACCTGGACGATGTCGACCGGCAGTTCCTTCAGCTTCGCGGCGATCTCGTCCGCCGTCCGCCCCTTCCCCACCAGCCGCCCGTGGTTGTCGATGTGAAGGTTGACGAGGGAATCGCGATACCACGCGTTCCGCTCCGTCGTCCCCGCCAGGGCCGCCGCCGCCAGCAGAAGGCCACCCGCCGCTTGGATCCACACGCCGATGCACCGTCTCATCGGGCCTCCACGGCGGGGGAAAGGCCGACGAACTCCTCGCGCGTGAGGCGGCCGTCTCCGTCCTTGTCGAAGCCCCGGAATCGGGATTCGAGGTTGTCCTGTCCCTTGAGGCCGGCCTTGTATTCCTCCAGCGTCAGGAGGCCGTCGCGATCGGTGTCCCAGCGCGCCATCGCCCTTGAGCGCTGTTCGGGCGTGACCTTGGGCGCGCCCGCCGCGGCGCCGGTTTTCGCGGGCGACGCCGCGGGGAGCCGGTCCCGCGCGGGGCTGATACAGGCGGGGTCGGGCTTCGCGGGCAACGTGGACTTCCAGTCGAGCGCGAGCCGGGTCAGCCGCGCGACGACCTCGGGATGCTTCTTGGACACATCCTTCGCCTCGGCCCGGTCGTCGGACAGGCGATGCAACTCCACCCGCGACGCGTCGTAGGTCATCGCAAGCTTCCAGTCGCCGTCGCGCACGGCCAGGCGCGGCCACCAGTCGGGCTCTGCGCCGTTGCCCTGCCACTCCCAGAACAGCGGCCTCGTACGGCAGACCGGCTTGCCCTGGAGGGCCTCGAGAAGGTTCTCGCCGTCGCCCCGGTAGTCCGCCGGCAACGCCACGCCGGCGGCGGCGCAGAACGTCGGCAGGAGATCGACGGCGGCAAGGACCGTCGTGTCGTTCGTCGTCCCCGCGGGCGCCCGTCCCGGCCAGCGGACGAGGAACGGCACGCGCACGCCGCCCTCGAAGAGGCTGCGCTTCCGCCCGCGCAAGCCGCCGGTATCGCCAACGCTGCACCACGTGCCATAACCCTGCGCGTTCGCGTCGCGGTCGTGGACCGGCCCCGCCTTCCGTGTGCCGGTGCTTTCGGGGCCGTTGTCGCTGGAGAAGGCCACCAGCGTGCGGTCCTCCACGCCGGTCTCCTTCAGCGCGGCGAGGATCTCGCCGACCGCGTTGTCGCCGTCGGTGATGACCGCCGCGTACACCCGCCGCTGTTCGTCGAGGTGCTTCCAGCGCGCCATGGAGGCCGCCGTCGGAACGTGCGGTGTGTGGCTCTCGTGGAGCCACACGTTGAGGAAGAACGGCCGGTCGCGGTTCGCCCGGATGAAGGCGACGGTGTTGGAGGCGGTGTCGTGCACGCCGGCCTGCGGCCATTCCGCGCCCCCGTTGAAGACCTTCGCCTCGTCGTAGCCATAGGCTGCCGGCGCGGGCGCGCCCTCCGTCTCGCGGTTGGTCAGGTGCCATTTGCCGAAATGCCCGGTCGCGTAGCCGGCCTGCTTCAGCAGCCGCGGCAGCATCGCGGCCCGCGCGTCGAGCCAGTCGGGCATGCCGCGATCGCGGTTCTGCGCGGGCGTTGCGAAGTGCTGGTGCACCGAGTGGCGCGCCGGGTAGTGCCCCGTCATCACCGCGGTCCGGCTCGGCGAGCAGACCGGGTTGAGAACGTTGAACTGCCGGAAGTCGATCCCCTCCGCCGCAAGCCGGTCGAGGTTCGGCGTCTTCAGCCACGCATGGCCGTGGCAGGACAAGTCGCCCCACCCCCAGTCGTCGGCGAAGATGAACACGATGTTCGGACGCGCCGGCGCCGCCCCCGTCCGCGCCGCCATCGCCAGCAATGCCATCCCCACCCACCGTGCCACCGATCGAACGAGATCCTTCATTTCATCCACTCCTCGCGGCGCTGCGCGGCCGGCCGCGGGTCCGCACCCGGTACACTGCGCCCGGCTCGCGAACGTGGAACCCGATCTCCTTCCGTGGCGGATCGGGCGGGTTCATCAACTCCCGGAGCGCATCGAAGACCCCACGGAACTGGTCGTCGTACTTCCGCTCCAGATCCTCCAGCTTGCGTCCCAGTTCCGCATGCGACGCGAGGATCCGCCGGAGGCGAACGAAGGCGCGCACGATGGCGATGTTCACCTGGATCGCCCGAGGACTGTTGAGGACGCTGGACAGCATCGCGACACCCTGCTCCGTGAAAGCCATGGATGCGTATCGTGCTCCACCACGCCGCTCCGGTCTTGAGGTCACAGTTTGTGACCTCAAAGTCGCATCTTCCTGCAACGTAAGCATGAACATGAAGTCCTCCGGGAACCGGTCCCGGTTGCGGCGCACGGCCTGCTTGAGCGCCTTGGTCGGGATGCCGTAGAGGACGGCGAGGTCGCGGTCGAGCATCACCTTCTGCCCGCGAAGCAGGAGGATCCGCGACTCGATCCGGTCCGCCGGCACGAGGTTCGCACTCATGGCGCCCCGCTCCCCTGGACCGGCCCGTAGAGTTCGATCTCCCAGATGCGCGAGGTGGAGTCCTTGGCGTCGGTGACGAGCAAGCGCACGCGCGAGGCGGTGACGGGGGAGAAGGTGCAGCTCCAGGCCGCATCGCCGTTGCCAGCCGCCGACGCGCCGGGGATGTCCTTCCAGTCGGTCCCGTCGTGCCGCTGGAACGCGAAGCCGGCGAGCGGCGCCACGAGGCCGCCGTCCGTCGCGTAGCCCGAGACGACCCGCGCGGCCCCGACTTCCACCGGCGCCGTCCACGCGAACTCGATCGCGTGCGGAAGCGGGCCCTTCGCCACCCAGCGACCGGCGTTGTCGGAGAGGTCCGCCCGGCCATCGGTCAGCGGCGCGGGATCAATCGCACCGTCCAGCCCGGAGACCGAAACCACTGCCGCGCGCGCAAGGTTCGTCCCGGCCGCGGCCAGCCACACGGGCGCGGCCGCGGCGGCCTTCGCGGCCGGCTTCCGCTTCGGCTCGGCGCCGTTCTCGTACTCCTGTTCCGCCCCCGCGCCCGGCCGCCGGCCGACGCCCCGCGCCATCAGGTCGCGCAACTCGCTGAGGAGGTCCGTGGCGACGTCGCGCGGCGTCGCCCCGTGCTTCTTGCAGAGGCTCGCCGCCATGCCGACGACCTCGCCCATGCATCCGCCGGTGCGCATCACGCGCACCGCGCCGAGCGCGTTGTGCCGCACGCTGATGTTGCGGCCGGCCATGAAGAGGTTCGGCACGTTGCGCGAGTAGAGGCAGCGGTACGGGATCCAGAACGGCCGGCGCTCGCGGCTGGCGGGGAACTCGCCGAAATGCGCCTTGGAAATGAAGGCATCGCCCTCGAAGCCCTTCTCGTAGCGCGGGTCGGGCAGGTGCAGGTCGTTGCTCCAGCCGGTCGGCGCGCAGCCGTCGGGGAACTGCCGGTCGGCCTTGAGATCCTCGAAGTCGAGGATGACATCGCCCAGCAGCCGCCGCGACTCGCGTTTGCCGAGGATGTGCGCGGACCAGTTCAGCCGGTGGTTCGGGAACACGCGGTCGACGTTCTTGAGCGCGTCCCACGCGCCGTACATCGCGCGGAAGTTCCAGTCGCGCACGGACTCCATCTCCGCGATCGGGTCGCGGTCGAACCCGCTCTCCCAGTACCAGCCGCCGAGCTGGTTCGGATCGGGCTTCGTCGGGCTGCGCCCCGGGAAAGGCTTGTCGGCGAGGTCCAGCGCCCACGGGCAGCGCGGGAACGCCTGCGGGGACGGCGTCTCGATCACGTTCCAGAGGTTGCACGGCCCCATGCGGCCCTTCGGCTCCACCTCGAAGTCCGCGCCGGCGAACGCGCCGACGGCCGCGTCGCCCGTGCAGTCGGCGAACCAGCGGCCGGCGATCCGCACGCGGCGGCCGGTCCGGATCTCCTGGGCGACGACCGCGCGGATCGCCGCGCCGTCCTTCTCGACCCCGTTCGCGCGGTGTTCGAGGAAGAGCCGCAGGTTCGGCTCCGCGCGGGCGACCGCGAGCTTCTTCTCATCCTCGTAAAGGTCGGCGGTGTTGGACGGCCCGTAGTGCGCGCGCCGCGCCTGCTCCAGCTCCGCCACCACGTCCCCGATCCTCGGCCACGGCGCCTTGTTGCGCGCCCCCTGCAGCCACACGCGGACCTCGGAGCTGTTGTTGCCGCCGAGGACCGGACGGTCCTGCACGAGCGCCACCGTCAGGCCGAGCCGCGCCGCCGCAACCGCCGCGCAGGTGCCGGCGATGCCGCCGCCGGTGACGACGAGATCAAACTCGCCGGCCGCCCCGGGCTCCGCGGGCTGGCCGAGGCACGCGCGCCGGAACGCCGCCATCTCCGGATCGCGGTTGGGCGGGACGAACGCGGGGTCGCGCGAGAGCAGCACCGCGTCGCACCGTCCCTCGAAACCGGTGAGGTCGTGCAGCGCGATCCGCGCCCGCCCCGCCGGAAGATCCACCGTGCCGCCGTCCTGCCAATGCCACTCCGCGCCCACCGTGCCGAAGGCCGCATCGAGCGGACGCCCGTTCACGAGCACCTGGAACCGGCCCGGCGCGCCCGGCGCCTTCCAGCGTGCGACCCAGTCCATGGTGCGCACCCACACGCGCCACGCGCCGGCTTTCGGGATGTCGATCTGCGTCGCCGCATCGGCGACCGGCCGGCCGAGACCGTGCGCGAGCAGGTACGGCGAGCCCATCTGGTCCATGAACTGCGGATCGACAACCCATCCGCCATGCTCCGCGAAGCCCTCGGCCTCGGCGAGGACCGCCGTCCCCTCCCCGGCCTCCGCCGCGCTGACCGCTCCGGCCGCCAGCCCCGCCGCCGCGATCGCCAGTGCGCACGAAACTTCCAAGGGTTGGAAACCCACGCGACACGTGCTTCCAAGGATTGGACGTTTCATGAGTCTGCTCCTCCGCCTGCGGTCCGTCGATCCTGCCATAGTGTCACGACAACCGAATGGGGACAACCGAATGAAGACGGGCGGCGGGTGGAGGGTGGAGGTTGAGGGTTGAAGGTGGAGGGTGGCGGGAAGAGGGTGGAGGGTGGAGGGTGGCTTCGTAGGCAGCTTGTCGGGCAGGGTGCGCAAGTCGGGGGGGGGATTGCGATTACGATTAGGATTACGATTAGGAGTAAGAGTAGGAGTAGGACGCCGAAGGGAGAGGATCGGGTGTTGTCGCCCCTGAGTCTCCCATCCTGATCCTAATCGTAATCATGATCGTAATCGTAGTCCCGACACCCTGAACTCAGCCGCAGCCCCTCACCGCACGCGCCAGATCTTCACGTCGTCGATCCAGACGGTGTTCGGGATGAGGAAACTGAACCAGCGCTTCACCGGGTGCGCGAAGCCCTCGGAACGGTGCCGGGCCACGAGGCGGCCGTCGACGCTCAGCCGCATCTCGTCGCCTTCCGTGACGAGCGCGATCTCGTGCCATTCGGTGTCGGCCTTCCACGCGACGTTCGTCTGCTTCGTCTTGAGCAGTGCATCCAGGTCGGCCGGGAGCTTCTCCTTGCGCGCGGCGAAGTCCTCGCGCTTCTTGCGGATCCCGAGGTTCATCACGCCGGTCTTGTGGTCGATCAGCGTCGCGCCGCTCTGCGAGAGGATCGCGTAGCACAGGTGGCCAGCGTGGATGCCCTTCGTCTCGCGGTCAACGAAGCCGAGTTGGAGCGACTCGCCCTTCGAGAGGCCCGGGAACCGGAACCGCACGACCGCGCCGCCGTCCGCGAAGCCCGCCTCGTGGTGGATATGCGCCGAGTGCTTCGCCTCCACCGACGCGCTGGCGACCTTCAGGATGCCGCCGTCGAGGTCTGCCATCTTGATGTGCGGCACGCGGTCGGCGGTGGCGCTGTTCCACCCGTTGCCGATCGCCTTCGCGAGGTTGCCGTCCTCCTCGCGCTCGAAGGCGTCGTGGAAGATGAGCGTCCCCTTCCCCCGCAGCCACGCGCCGTCATCGCGCGCGGCGGCGGGGCCGTCCGCGACGGCGGACATCGTGCCGAGCAGGGCGGCGGCGAGAATCGGCATGCGCATCATGGGCGTGTCTCCCGAAGCACGGAGCGTCCGACGGCCTTCATCGCTGGCTATCCTGCCATCACGGGGCCGGCGATGCGAGATCGGGCAGCCGCCGGTACCGGGTGATGACGACCGGGCCGAGGAGGCCGGAGGGCAGCAGCGGATCGTCCGCGCCCCAGTGCCTCCACGCGGCGAAGGGGCGCCCCCGCATCCGCTCGCGGCGCTCGACGTCGTTGTGGAACCACTCGGGAAACGCCTCCAACCGGCCGTCGGTGAAGATGCTCTTCCCAGGCGATTGGTAGTGGAATAACGCGGGCTTGGCCGCGTCGCCGATCAACCGGTTGACCCAGCGGTTGGCGACGCGGATCTCCAGCCGGTTCGTCCCGCCGCGGACGAGCGCCGTGATGTCGGCGCGGAACGGCGGATGCCACAGCACGCCCGCCTCGCGACCGTTGACGAAGACCCGCGCGACATCCGCCACGCGCCCGAGGTCGAGCACCACCACCTCGCCGGCGGCCGGCGGCGAGAGCGCAAGCTCCGCCCGATAAACCGCCGTCCCGGCGAAGTGCCGGACCCGGTCGTCCGCCGATTGCGCCCAGTCGAACAGCGCCGGCGCTTTCACGCGGACGGGAAACGCCGGGCCCTCGCCGAACTCGACCGTCCACGGTCCGGCCACCGGCACCGGGGCGGGCGCGTCGCCGACCGGGACGTTCGTCTCCACGCCGTCGGAGTACCGCAGCCGCACGGTCGTGCCCGCTGCGGCGAGCAGCGGGCCGGCCTTGAAATCCATCCGCACCGGATCGGCTTCGGTCAGCCACCGGGACGGCAGCGGCCGGCGGAAGACGACGAATACGGAACCGTCCGGCTCGAGGTCGAGCGGCACCGAGGTTGTCCCGCCGTCCGCCCGGAACACCGGCGCCTCGGCCCGCGCCCCGGTCAGCGGGTCCCAGATCTCGGGCACCCGGCCCGCCTCGCGGAAGGTCAGGATCACCCGCTCCGGGCCGCCGCCGGAACGTTGCACGAAGTAGATGCTCACCTTCGCGGTCTCGCGGTGGACGAACCGCAGCGTCGCGTCGGCGGGCGTCCATGCCACCGCGGGCGGCACGCCCTCCCCGCGCAACACCGCGGACGGGTCGGCATTCGCGGCGTAGACGCGGCCCTTGCCGACGGACCGGAACCCACCGGCCGCAACCGGCGCTTCGCCCCAGACCTCGGCGACGCCGCGGTCGAAGTCCGCCCTCTGTTCCAGGTCCCGCAGCCCCGCCGGGGCGGACGGCGGCGGCCCCGCCAGCCACGCGCCCTGCCGCACCAGTTCCGACAGCTTCCGCAGCGTCGCCAGCCCGGCGACCCATGTCTTTGCCGTCGCCGCCTGCGGCGTGACGAGGATGCGGAAGGTGCCGGCGGACGGATGGACGATCCGTCCCTCCTCCACTCGCATCGCCTGCAGGTCGGGCGGGTAGGCGGCGAGGAAATCGAAGCCCGGGAAGGCCGTCGCGGTCCGGGAGGGCAGGCCGTAGCCGAGGTCCTCGTCGACCAGCAGACAGATGTCGGCGGCCGCCCGGGCCCACTGGAGCATCGCCGAGCATCGCGACACGTACTCGATCCAACCGTCCGCGAGGGGCCACCACGTGACCAGGCGCCCGAAGTGCGTGCCATAGCGGCCGCGCCCGAAGCCCGGCGCCGCGTCGGTGTACGGCTGGTGCGTGAACGCGTGGAGGCAGTAGCGGTTGATTCCGAGCGTGAACGCGTGGTCGCCGACCTCCTTGAGCGACGCGGGGGTCGCGAGGAAGCGCGCGTGCTCCGGCTTCGCGGTGAAGGCCTCGGCCGCGACGGTCGTGCGGCCGAGGAACGCGGCCGACGATGCGCTCTGCTTGATGCGCGAGGCACGCGGCCCGGCCTCGGGCAGCCAGAATTCGTTCATGGGGACATCGACGTGGCGGTTGCACGCCATCGGATTGAGCGGGCCGCCCTGTGACTCCGCGTAGATGCGGATGCCGTGGCGCGCGGCCAGCCGCTGCATCGTGCCGAAGTAGTTCTCGGCGAAGAGGGCCTCGATCACGTCGCGGAAATCCCAGAGGACCGCCTCGGAGCGCTCCTCCGACTCGAGGACGAAGCCGGCGAGCAGCGGCAGCCACGGGATGAGGTCGTAGCCCTTGCGCCGGCGGAACTCCGCGGGAAACCGGTCGGTCCAGTTCTGGAAGCCGGCCTCGAAGCTGTCGAACAGGAGCCCCTTGAAGGTCCGGCCAAGCAGCGGTCCGGCCGCCCGGATGACCGGGCCTACCGATTGTTCGAACTGGAACTCGACGGACGCCGCGTCGAGCTTGTCGACCTCGAGGCCGTGCCCCTCCGGAACGGCCGGGTGGTTGAGCGCGCCGGTCGGGGCGTGGCCGATGCGCAGCAGGGTCCATTCGCCCTCGGGGAGCCGGGCGCGCAGCCTCCCCTCGCCGTCCATCTGTGCCGACAGGTCGAGCACCCTGTCGCGCGGCACTCCGGCGCGCGAGTCCGTCGAACGCGCCACGGGCCGGCTCGCGAGGCCGGTCTTCCGGTCGAGCGGCTCCGCGAGGCGCGGCGCGCCAGCCGGCACGGCGAAGAGGGCGATGTCGCGAAGGAAGCTCCCGGCAAGGGCCGGATCGACCCCGCGGATCGGCTTCGTGGCCGGACGCGGGACCCTGAGATCGATCGCGCCCCCCGCGACGTTCGTCGAGGCGAAGACGACGCGCCTCATCGCCCGCTCCGGCGTGATCCACGGCCCCCCGCTGCCCGACCAGCCCGGCGCGTTGGCCACATGGAACTCGAGGCCCAGTTCGGCGCACTTCGCGATCGCGACCCGCACGAGCTTGAACCACTCGTCGCTCCCGTAGCGCACCGGCCCGGGCGGCGCGTACATCTCGAGGTCGCAGAGCTGCACTCCGCCCATGCCCGCCGCCTTCGCCGCCTCCAGGTCCGCGGCGATCCCCTCCCGGGTCACGTGGCCGTTGACCCAGTCCCACCAGCCCAGCGGCCGCGCGCCGGACGGCGGTCGTTCGAAATGCATGTCCAGCGACGGACGGGAGAACGAAAGGGCCGGCGCCCGCGGCGGCACGGCCGCCGGTGCGAGGAGCAGGACGGCCAGGAAGATAGGGGCTCGTGTCATGGCGCGACCTTCGTGGGCACCTCGTTCATCGTCTCGCCGCGCACCCACTGGCCGACGACCGCGCGGTACTCCGGATCGAAGCTGTGCTTGCGGCCGCGCATGACGACCGCGGCCCAGTCGAGGCGCCGGGCGCGGGCCATGGCGTCCACGCCGTCGAAGACCTGGTCGAGCGCCTCGCGGGCGTTCCACGACGGCTGCCCGGCGGCGGGGACGACCCAGTGCGGCTGGTCGGCGCGCAGGACCAGGAACCGGCACTTCGAAAGGCCCGGCGCATGGAAGCCGAACGGGGTCAGGAACTGCGCGCCGCCATCGACGAAGTAGAACTGCCGGAAGTGCTCCAGCGTGAACTCGTCGCCTCCGGCGACCAGCAACGCCGCGGCGTGCGCGCCGTTGGAGAAGCCGCCGATCGCGCTTCGCTCCGCTACGATGCCCGGCACGGCGTCGAGGAGCCGCCGGAGCATGGTGCGGTACGACGTTCGAAGCACCTCGAAGTCGTCGACCGTCATCGCGATGCCGCCCAGCGCCTGCTTCGGGTCGAATGTGCGCTGGAACAGCGGCATCGAGACGGCCACGAAGTCGCGCGGGCCGACGATCTCCCGTGCGGCGGAGGCATCGTCGCCCTTGGCGCCGGGCCCGCCGGACAGGAAGACGAACAGCGGCAATTTCCCCTTCGGATCATAGTTGTCCGGCAGCCTCGCGGTGAGTTTCGCGGGCGCCGGCTCGTTCCGCGCCTGCGCGTGGAGCGTCGGCGGCAGGTCCGGAAAGGCGAACTGGACCGTGGCGCCGGGATCGAGGCTCGCCTCCGGCACGGCGATCGCGCTCAACGCCGTCAAGAGCACGGAAGCGAGGACGGCCCGGCTTGGGATGGCGACCGCGATTGCCTTCATACACTCCTCCGCCGGCCGCGGCCGGCCCCTGTCTCCCCGCTAGTCCCCGAACGGCGTCTTTCCGTCGGTGAAGACCTTCACGTTCTCCATCGCCACCGGGGCCGCGGGCGCGGCGTTCGCGTCGACGGACCGGACCGAACGTGCCGTGAAGCCCTTGCGGACGACGTCGGGCGGATACGCGGCCTCCACGCGCGTGGTGTCCGCATCGGCCCACAGCGACACCGTGCCGCGGTCGAGGTCGTACTTCACGACGAGCACGACGGGCTCGCCGAGCGGGGCCGGGCGCCTGCCGAGCTGCTGGCCGTGCCCTGCGAGGCCGAACACCGTTGCCCCCGCCGGCCGCCCGGCGAATGAGCCGCGCACGCCCTCGCCGGACAGTTCGATGCCCGACCACCCCGCGCCGGCCGCTCCTGCGATCTGCCGCCACGTGAGCTGCACATAGAAGACGCCGTTCGTCAGCGGTCGCGGAAACGTGAAGAGCGCCGCGCGCCCCGCGACGCCCGGTGCGGGCGCGGGAGCCGGCGCTTCGCCATGGACCGGGAACGTCGTCCGCCGCAGGATCGCCGACCCGTAGGGCCGCAACTCCGCCTCCACCGGCCGCCCCGCCGCATCGCGCATCGTCCCGCGCAGCGCGACGGGAGGCTTCGCCCACGGCTGCAGCGGGTCGCCGTCCGGCAGCGCGGCGAGTTGGAAGGCGGCGGCGGGATCGATCGTCCAGTCGTTCCCGGCCAGGCCGGCGGCCGAGATGCGGTAGTCGAAGAACCCGCTCTTCACGCCGGAGACCGTCGTCAGTTCCTCCAGCTTCTCGACCTTCGCCGCGAACGGCAGGGAGAACAGGAGCGGCCCCCACTGGTGGAAGCGCTCGCGCCCGTCGTTCTGCTTCCGGCACTCGACGTGGAAGTCGAAGTCCACCGTGACCGCCGTCGCGTCCTCCCATGTCCGTTCGACCGACAGCTCCGACGCGGCCCGGTTCTCCGTCACCTTCGCCTCCGCGCCGGCGTCGACCGCGAGCGTCCCCGCCGTCGGCGGGATCCGCAGGATCAGCGGGAAACGGACGGGCGCGGCGGGGCGCACGGTGAACCGCACGCGGCCGGAGAACGGGTAATCGGTCTCCTCGGTGATGCGCACGGCCACGCCTTTCACCGTCGTCGTCACGTCGCACGCGCCGTAGAGGCAGGCGGCCAGCCCGTCGCGGACGCGGTCTCGGTACCACATCCCCTCGATGTAGTACGGCAGCAGCCGGCCCGCGTTGAGAGGGCAGCACGCCGCCGCCTTGTGGCTGGCCGAGAACAGGCACCGCCCCTTGTGCTTCGCTGGATCCGCCGCGTCGGCCTGGTTGTCGTGGTGCAGGTAGATCACCGCGAGGTTCGCCGGGTGGAAGCGCGCGCCCTGCGCGGCGTTGAGGCACATCCGCTCCATGAAGGCGCCGACGGACAGGTCGCCGCGCCATGCGACGATCCGGTTGAGCGATCCCACCGCCTCGGTCAGCGAGCAGTACTCGGACGGCATGTCGCCGGCGCCGGTGCGGCCCTCGACGTTCTCGCTGCCGACCGGCCCGCCGCCGGGATTGCTGTGGCGCGCGAGCTTCGCCAGCGCCTGGTCCGCCGCGCGCCGGAAGAGGTCGCCGCCGCCCAGCGCGCGGACGATCTCCGGCATGTGGAGCCCTTCCATGATGTGCGGCGTATGGTTCTGCCAGGGCCGGTCGGCATCGGCGAGCGACTCGGGCAGCAGGTCGGCGATGAACGGTGGCGTCTGCCTGGCGAGATCGCGGTAGAGCCACAGGGCGCCCTGCCGGTAGACGTCCTTCCCGGTGCGGCGGACGAGCCACTCAAGGGTGTCCATCAGCCCGATGCCGTGC
The DNA here is from genome assembly GCA_964402695.1 of uncultured Verrucomicrobiota bacterium. Classification (GTDB taxonomy): domain Bacteria; phylum Verrucomicrobiota; class Kiritimatiellia; order PWTM01; family PWTM01; genus VGWF01. The sequence continues at coordinate 3,217 of CAYODK010000049.1, read as the reverse complement.
GCGACGCCGCCGTCGGGCCCGGGCCGGTGGAAGTAGGTCCGGTCGCGGAACGCGGCCAGCGTGCACTGCACCGCGCGCTCGACGGCGTCGAGCACGCGCGGGTCGCCGGTGAACTCGTGATAGGCGAGCATCGCCTGGAACATGCGGCTCTGCGTCCACAGCTCGCCGTCGAAGCCGCGGGCGGGAAAGCGCGTATCCTCGGTGTAGATGCCGATGTAGCCGTCCGCCTGCTGCGCCGCGAGGATCTCCTCCATCCAGCCGCGCGCCCGCGCCTGCAGCGCCGCGTCGCCCGCGAGGAACGCCATGCGGACGATCGAGTCCTTCCAGTAGCCCTCGTGCTCGCCCGCCCACCACGCCTTCTCCTGCAGGCCTCGGTTGCCGACGACCATCGTCCCGGCGCGGCGCGACCGCGTGGCGAAGAGGCGTCCGTTGACGTTGTCGGAGATCTGCTCGTAGTGCCCGGTGATGCCGTCGCGCAGATCGAGCCGCATCTGCTCGCGAAGCCAGCCCGCGGGCCGGACCTCCGACGCTCGAAGCGGATCGTACCGCGGGACAGGGTCGCCGGCAGCGCCGGGCAGCGGCATCAGACCCAGCGACACCGCAAGACACGCACCCTGGAATGTCCGCATGGTTTCTCCCCTTCCGCCGCGCCGGCGCCCGGGCATCCCCCGCCTTTCAGGCCTTCCTCCAGTCGCGGGCGACGCAGGATCGGCGCGCGTTGGCCTCGGGATCGTTGATGAACTCCTCCTTCGCCGCGTCCCAGCGGAGCTTCCGGCCGAGGCAGATCGAAAGAAGGCCGATGTGCAGCGTCGTGTGAAGCAGGTGCATCGTGTCGGCCGTGTAGGTCGTCGGTTTCCGCGACTTCACGCAGTCGAGGAAGTTGCGGTGCTCGCCGGGCGGCATCGGCCAGTGCTTCGAGGTTTCCGGCGCGTATTTCGTCTGCAGGACCGACGGGTCGCTGGCCTGCAGCGTGCCGCGCCACGCGGCGTTGCCGACCCAGCCCTTGGAGCCGATCAGCCGGATGCCGGTTCCGCCGGACTTCACGTTCATCGTGACGCCGTTGGAGTAGCGGAAGTTGATGTCGAACTCGAGGGGCACATCCGCCAGCGTGCCTTTCGGAATCCGCCCCGTGCCCTCGGCCTCCACGGCGCAGACCTCCGGCGCGGCGGCGGCGAGCTGCGCGGTGTCGACCTGGTGCGATCCCCAGTCCAGCAGCGAGCCGGACCCGAATGGGCTCAGGAAGCGCCAGTTGTTGCCCTTCACCAGCGACGGGCGGAAGGGCACGAACGGCGCGGGCCCGACGAAGAGGTTGTAGTCGAGATCCTCCGGAACCGGCGCCTCGGGTTCCATCGGCACATCGCGCCCCGGCGGCAGCTGAAGCTCGATGCGCTGGAGGTCGCCGATCGCCCCGTTGCGGAGCCACTCGACCATCTTGTGGTAATGCGGCACGGAGCGGTCCTCCAGGCCCATCTGGAAGACGGCCTTCCGCCTCGCGACGGTCTCGATCAGCGTGCGCCCCTCGGCGATGACCTTGGTCGGCTTCTCGCAGAAGACGTCCTTGCCGGCCTCCAGCGCCATCAGCGACATCGGCACGTGCCAGTGGTCGGGCGTGGAGATGACGACGGCGTCGATCGCGGGATCCTCGAGAACGCGGCGGAAATCGGTATGGGCCTTGCAATCGGCGCTGCCCGAGCGCGTATGGACGGTCTTCTGCGCCGCCGCCGCGCGGCTGCGGAAGACGTCGCAGACCGCCAGCACCTGCGCATCGTCGAGCCCGAGGAAGTTGTTGAGGTTCACCCCGCAGCCGTGGCCGCCCATGCCGATGAACCCGAGCGTGATCCGCTTCGACGGCGCACCGGCGCCGAGCACGCGCGCCCCGGCGAAGACCGGAGCCACGCCGGCCGCCAGCATGACCTTCAGCAGATCGCGCCGTCCGATCCCCCCACCTGCACGAATCCTTCGCATGTCGCATCCTCCCGCGCCGCCGAGTGTACACGGCCCCGGCCGCGGGGCAATTCGGGGGACGGGTCGAGGATCGCCCCCCGGCGGTCTTGTCGAGCCCGGAGCGCGACGCCTCAACCCCGCGCTGCGGCCGTCACCGCGGCATCAGCGCGAACACGCCCCAGCCCAGGTATTCGCGCGTGTACGCCGCGTGGCGCACGGGTTCGGAGATCAGCTGGGCCCGGACCTCCTTCGCGAACTCGTCACCGGGGTTGGCATCCAGCCACCGGCGCATGGTGAGCCACTTGGCCGCCTCGTACCGATCCCACCCGTCCTGGTTGGCCAGGACCATCTCGACGACGTCGTAGCCCAGGCGGCCGAACGAGGCGAGAAGTTCGGGAAGCGGGAGGAAGTCGGCGATGCCGTGGGCAAGACACCCCTTGGCAACCTCCTCCGTCGGCGGCACCTGCCGCCAGTAGGGCTCGCCGATCAGGAGGATCCCTCCGGGGCTCAGGCTTCGCGCCAGGAGCTCGATCGTGCCGGCGAAGCCGCCCCCGATCCATGTGGCGCCCAGACAGGCCGCCACCCCGACCTTCTCGTCCGAGACGTAGCCCGCCGCATCGCCGTGGATGAACCGGACCCGGTCGGCAACGCCGAGTTCCTCGGCCCGACGCCTCGCCTGCTCGGTGAACAGCGGGCTCATGTCGACGCCGGTGCCGGTGATGCCGTGATCGCGCGCCCAGGTGCACAGCATCTCCCCCGAGCCGCTGCCGAGGTCGAGCACCCGGGTCCCCGGCGCCAGCCGCAGCGCCGCCCCGAGAGCCGCGAGCTTCTCCGGCGTGATCGGGTTGTGGATGCGGTGGGCGCTCTCGGTGATCGTGAATATGCGCGGAATGTCCATGGCTGCTGATCTCCTTGCGGGTGCGAGTGGATTCGGTCAGGGGCCGACGTTACGAATCTGGGGCGGCGAAGCACACCCAGCATCTTCTGGTTGGCTGTTCAGTTCACGCAATCCACGTATGAATCTCGAAGAGCTTCTTCACTCCGAAACCGTATGCGGCATAGAATGCCCATTCTCCGGCAATGGATGGCTTCTCGTCGCAGGCCAGGACAAGAAACGGCAGCACGGGATAGACCATCGGCCTGTGGACGTTCCGCTCGTGCCGAATCATGAGCACCGCCGGCATCCACGTGATGAGATACCACCCCAAGACGATCAACAAGGCGTCTTCATACGCCAGGCAAGGTTCTTCGACCTGGCGGCTGGCCTCTTGAT
>CAYODK010000048.1:0-31280 GCA_964402695.1 uncultured Verrucomicrobiota bacterium | reverse complement strand
CGCTCAGCGCGACGCGTGCCGGTGGCGAGGGAGCCGGGCTTGCACTGCCGGTGGATTTTGCGAAGGCACTTGCCGGAGGCCGCAGCGTGACGATCGAGGCGTTCGTGAAACCGGCGCCCGGGTTCGGCGGCGACGGGTGGATCGCCGGAAAGTCCCGAGAAAGCGACGCCGGATCGGAGCTGTCGATCGAACTTCACCATCTGCGACAGCATGGCCAGACGTGGCACGGCGCTGCCTTCGCGCGGCCGGGCGCCCGGCCGGTCCGCTTCACGGCCGGCCATTACTCGTCGAGCACCCGCCTCTCCACCGAATCCGAGGCGTGGCGGCACCTGGCGGTCGTCTACGACGCGGCGGCGGGCACGGTGACGTGCTGGGTGGACTATCACCTCGCTCGCACAGAGAAGACGGAGACGCCGTTGACGTGGGATGAGGGCGCCTTCCGGATGGGCGGCCGCACGGGCGACCGGCGGCCGGCGGGCTTCGTGGATGAGGTCCGCGTGACCGCCGCCGCCCTCGATCCGGCCCGGTTCCTGCGCGCCCGGGACGACGCGATCCAAGGGGTGTCGTTTGCGTCCGGCCAGCGCATCGTGCCCGCCGACGCGGGATGCTACGACGCGAAGGCGCATTTCGGCGCGGCGGGCGACGGGACGACCGACGACACGGTGGCGCTCAACGCGGCGTTCGCGCACCTGGCGTCGAAAGTGCCGCTGGCCTACAACACGCTGGTGCTGCCGGAGGGAACCTACCTTGTGTCCGGCATGCTTCACTGTTCGCGGTTCATCGACGTCAAGGGCGCCGGGCCGGACCGTGATCCGGCTGCGCGACGGCACCTTCACCGATCCCGGCCGCCCTCAGCCCGTCCTGCGCATGAGTAGCACGCGCGGCGACCCCGACTCTCACAAGACGGTCAATGGCAGCAGCATCTCGGTCTACCTCGACGGAGTCACGATCGACACGGGGCGGAACAACCCCGGCGCGAAGGCGCTGGAGTATCACGCCAACAACCTCGGGCGGCTCGAGAATGTCGTCCTGCGCAGCGGCGACGGCGCCGGGGTCCTCGGGCTCGACCTGACGCATCACGACGTCGGTCCCTCGCTGGTGAAGCATGTGACGATCGAGGGCTTCGACACCGGCGCGGCGATCCGGCCGAGTGGGCGGAAGGCACGGTCGTCGGTCCGGACCTCGGGGAGTACGTGGGGGACGGCATCGTGACGGGGCACGGGACCCCGGGCGGCGCGCTGAAGCTGCCGGTCGAGGAGACGCCGGAGCCGGCGGCGCCGCCGGTTGGCGACTGGGTGAATGTGAATCGGTTCGAGTCGCGGAAGCGCGGCGATGACTGGGGACCCGCGGTCCAGGCCGCCATCGACAGCGGCGCGCGGGTCGTCTACGTGCCGGGAAATGCGGCCCTCGCCTTCGAGACGCCCGTGCGCCTGCACGGCAGGATCGAGCGACTGCACGGATTCGGAGGGGCCTTGAACTGGTCTCCGAAGGTCTGGAAGGAGGCCGGGCGCCGGGAGCAGACGGACAGCGCCAACGTGCCGCCGCCGTTGCTGATCTTCGACGAGCTGGACCCCTCGCGCGTCGTGGTGATCGACCGGCTCGCCTGCGCGCATGTCCGTCATGAATCGGCCGCGACGCTGGTCCTGCGCAGCAGTTCGCCCGACCGCTACACGACCGGCGGGGCGGGCGGGAGGCTCTTCGCCGAGGATGTCGGCGGCGCGGACTGGCACTTCGACCATCCGCAGCGCGTATGGGTGCGGCAGTGGAATCCGGAGAGCCACGCCGCCGGGCCCTGCGTGCACAGCCGCGGCGCGACGATCTGGGCGCTGGGGTTCAAGACGGAATACGAGAGCCTGAAGCTGCTGGCCGAGGGCGGCGCGCAGACGGAGATCCTTGGGGCGTTCGTCTACCCGATTGGGGAGATTCCACCGGATCGTCCCATCTTCGAGAACCGTGATTCGCGGATCGCGCTCGTGCACGGCATCAGCCGTTACGCCGCGAACCATCGGATTCACATCCGTGACGTGCGCGGTGATGAGGTTCTCGAGATCGGCAACGACCGCCTGCGCTGGGCCTACAGCCGCGCCCGCATGGACCTGTACTCCAGCGACGCGCGTCGCGACAATAGGCCGCTCGGCTCGCGCGTTGATCGTCCATGACCATCCCGATGCGGCGTCGGCTTCTGCGGATGACACTCGGGTACGGGCTGTTGGCGGCCGGCGGGGGGCGCGCGGCGGACACGACGCTGCAGTGGGTCCCGCCGCTGGTCGAGGCGCCGCGCGTGCAGCGGGTCGTATTCGACAGCTCCGCCGCGGGCACGACGGCCGGCTGCCACGTCTACACGCCCGGGGCGTACGACGCCGAACCGGAACGGCGCTTCCCGGTGCTGTACTGGCTCCACGGATGGAAGGGCGACCCGGGCCGTGCGACGGTGGGCGGCATCGCGCCGATGGCTGGCCGGTTCGACGCGGCGATCAAGGCCGGGGAGATCCCGCCCATTCTGGTCGTTTTCCCCAACGGCATGGACAGTCTCTGGATCGACTCCAAGGACGGGCGCATGCCGATGGAGAGCGTCGTCGTGAAGGACCTGATTCCGCATATCGACGCGACGTTCCGCACGATCGCCTCGCGCGAGGGCCGTGTCGTCGAGGGCTTCAGCATGGGCGGCTACGGCGCCGCCCGCTTCGGATTCAAGCACCCCGACCTGTTCGGTGCCGTGTCGATCCTCGCCGGCGGCCCGCTGCAACAGGTCTTCACCAACTCGCCCCGCGTCGGCGCACGCGGGCGCGAGCGGGTGATGCACGACCTGTTCGGCGACGACCCCGCCTATTTCACGGCGCAGAGCCCCTGGGACCTGGCCGGGCGGAACGTCGCCGCGCTGACGTCCGGTGCGACCCGGGTGCGGATGGTCATCGGCGACCGCGATGAGATGCTGGAGAACGTCCGCACCTTCGAGAACCGTCTCAAATCCCTGGGAATCCCCCACGAGTACGTCGAGGTGCCCAGCGCTGGCCACGACACGATGCGGGTTCTCGACGGCCTTGGCGACGAGTTCTGGGCCTTCCACCGCTCGACACTGGCGCCGGCCCCACCCGCCCCGCCGGCACCGTCCGCGATGGAGGCGGCGCGGCGGTACAGTGAGGCCAACGGCGGGCAGGCGATTCTGGTGATGCTCGATGGCAGGATCATCTTCGAGGCGTACGGCAACGGCGGCGGGGCGGATCAGCGGCAAACGCTGGCCAGCGGAACGAAGGGCTTCGTCGGCGTCGCCGCGGCTGCGGCCGTGGCCGACGGTCTGATCCGGCTCGATGACAAGGCGTGCGAGGCGTTGACGGAATGGAAGTCCGATCCGCTGAAGTCGCAGGTCACCTACCGGCACCTCCTCACGCTCACCAGCGGGCTGACGCCCGGCGAACGCGGAAGTGCGACCCGATCGCCCGGTTGGAAGGATATCGTCGCCAAGCCCATGACCGGCCGGGCCGGCGGGCAGTTCGAGTACGGTGCGTACCATCTCTGCGCATTTGCCGAGGCTCTTCAGCGGCGGCTCGCGAACGCGACCTTCGAGGCCTATCTGGACCGGCGCATTCTTCGACCCCTTGGCATCACGTTGGAGTGGCGGATCCGATGCGACGACGGCAACCCGCAGATCGGCGGCGGCGGCGCGATGACCGCCCGCGACTGGGCGCGGTTCGGCGAGTGGATGCGACTGGGCGGGACGTGGAACGGGAAGGAGATCGTCCCCGGGGCGCTGTTGGCCGAGTGCGTCCGCGGCACGACGGCGAACCCGGCCTACGGCCTGACGTGGTGGCTGAAGGAATCCGTGCCCGACCTGATCGTCCGACAGGTGCCGATCCTCCAGCGCGACATGGGCGACATCGTCAGGTCGGACTCGATTCCCGGGGACCTGTACCTGGCCGCCGGCGCGGGCAAGCAGCGGCTCTACGTGATCCCGTCCCTGAAGCTCGTCGTCGTCCGCCAGGGCAGCCTCCTTGGAAGTCGAGGATTCAGCGACGCCTCGTTTCTCGACCACCTGCTGAACGGCGGCCGCCGGAGATCGACAACCGAATAGGGGCAAGCGAATACGGGCGGACCGGTTTGGCCGCCACGGCTTCCCGATACCGTGAATGGAATTGAGCCGGACAATGTCGGGTGCTAGATTGAAGCGAGAAGCGCGAGGGAACATGGCACCAGATCTGAAGGAATGCGAGGCATCGGCCATGAGGCTGCCGCCGTCCGCGCGGGCGGCACTTGCCGAGCGACTGATCGAGAGTCTTGATGCGCTCGACGACACCGAGAACGAACGGCTCTGGGTCGAAGAAGCGGAACGGCGCCATCAAGCCTACCGGCAGGGCCGGCTTGCCGCCCGGCCTGCGGATGACGCCGTCCGCGACGCCCTTGCCCGGCTGGGATGAAGACCGTTCGCATGGTGCAGCCGGCCGGGTACGATTGGCCGGATTCAGCTCTTGCGTTCATTGATCGGCCCCTTCGCCGGTGCGGTCATTTCTTGCATGTAACGATCAGTGCTGCCGCCACACCGTCCTTGCCAACCGCTCTACGGCAAGCCAGCCTTCATTGCCGCGTCACGCAGGTAAGCGAGAAACGCCTTCTCACACGGACGCAACCGAACGCCGTCTTCATCGGAGATCGCAGCCCCGCTCAGGGTCAGGAGCATAGACCGTACATAGACGGGAGTTGCTCCGCCACCCAAGTCGCGGATCAGCCTGTCAGCCAAGTCGCCGTGCCCCTTAGCGCGGAGAACCACGATCTTTGTTGCAGCGTATTCCATTTGATCTGGGTCGAGAGCGATCGCCTCGGAGATGCACTGATCAGCCACATCCATCGCGCGTCGACTGATTGCGACTAGGGCAAGTGATGCGCAAGTGGCCGCATGGGCGCGTCTTGCGTTCCGGATGATCTCCTCTTCGTTGGGATGGCAAGTCCCTGACTCTGATTCGCGAAACAGCGAACGTAGATCTGTCTGAACCATCTCCGAGTATGCTTCATGTCGCAAGCTGAAGCACATCAGCGGCCGACAGTCCCTTGTGGCGCAAGACACAAGTCCTAGAGCAGCAAGCGCTAGCATCACCAATGAGGTCTTCATTCCCTCTCCCTATCGAGGTCGCACAGTTCATGTTTGGGGTCCGCCGATCGTTGAGTGTCGCGATTGTCGCGCTCCAGCTTCCTGAACTGCGGCGTACTTTCGACACCGTGCCCACCTGGCGCGAATGGGAGAATCTCCTTCATCACGTCAACACTCCGAAGACCTGTCTTCTCGATATCCTTCCTCCGACGCGCTTCAATTTCTTCAATCCTCTCACCGTCGAATAGGTCCACGGCCGTTCGATGTTCGATGTTGGATGTTCGATGTTCGGCCGCTTCCAGGCGGCCGCTCAGTTCGCCTTCACGCCGGGGTAGTCGTCGAATTCCTTGCCGCGGCCGAGGATCCGCGGATCGTCGGTCCGCCGGAGTTCCGCCTCCAGAGTCTCGCGCATCCCCGTGAGCACGGCGGAGCGGCCGGGCTGCGCCGCGAGGTTTCGCACCTGCTCGGGATCCTCGCGCACGTCGTAGAGTTCCTCGGCGGGCCGGGGGCCGAACGCCAGCATGTAGCACCTCCGGTACGACGGATCCTCCGCGTGGGCGATCACGAACTTCGAACTCGGGGAGTCGTCGATCAGCAGCCCGTCGATGCGCTCCGGGGCGAAGTTGCGGATGTAGAGGAAACGGTCGTCGCGCAGGGCCCGGCACGGCCAGCTCTTCCCGTGCCGCTCGCGGCCGAACGTCGCGTGGTCGCGCGCCGGGTCGACGCGGCCCGCCTTCTCCGACAGCAGGACGTCAAGGAAGCTCCGGCCGGTCATCTCCGGCAACGGATCGAGCCCGGCCGCGCGAAGAAATGTCGGCGCGAGATCCGTGAGCGATATGAAATCGTCCACGACGCGCCCGCCCTTGACGCGGGCCGGCCAGCGGACCGCCAGCGGCATCCTCACGCCGGGGTCGTAGAGCGTCGTCTTGCAGCGCGGGAACGGCATGCCGTTGTCGCTCGTCACGATCACGAGCGTGTTGGAGGCCCTGCCCGACGCGTCGAGCGTCCGGAGGACTCCGCCAACGGCATGGTCGAACGCCTCGACCTCTTCGTAGTAGTCGAGCAGGTCGCCCCGCACCGCCGGAACATCGGGAAGGAAGGAGGGGAGCTGTGCGTCCTCCAGCGTCCTGCCCGCTCGCAGACCGGTGCCGGGCTTGTACGGCCGGTGGGGCTTCAGGCTGCCGAACCAGAAGCAGAACGGCTTTCTGGCCGGCGCGGCGGCCAGGAACTCGGCAAAACCCCGATACGCCTTGCCGGCCGGGTTGTTCTTGCGTTGCCGGACGATACCCGGCCCCCAGCCCTTCCCCTGCAGGCCGACATGATACCCGTTCGCCTCCAGCACCTCCGGGTAGACGCGGATGTCGCCCGGAAACGACGACCGCTGCACCGCCCCCTCGCGCAGCCGCCAGAAGGCCTGGCCGGAGAGGATCGCGCCCCGCGACGGCGCGCAGCCGGGGCTCCCGGCGAACGCGTGCGTGAAGCGCACGCCCTCCGCCGCCACGCGGTCGAAGTTCGGAGTCTTCACGACCGTCGAACCGTTCGCGCCGGTGTGAAGCCAGCTCTGGTCGTCGGAGATCAGGACCAGGATGTTCGGCCGCTCCGCCGCGGCACCGGTCCGCGGGGCGCAGGCCAGGCAGAGGGCGGCGACCAGGAACCGGCCGGGGCCAGGGAGGGGCTTCATGCCGACCACGATGCCGGAACAGGACCGGGGTGGCAAGGATCGCGGGGGTTGGCACACGCAGGGCGTCGCAAGACAGCTCCGCCGGGCATCCTCTACCAGTGAGCTTCCGAATCCACGGATTCGTTCCGTTGCGGGTGCCTGTAGCCGCGACGGGGCGTCGCGGCAATGTGCAAGGGGACGCAAGCCGGCCGGGACCGGCGGTCCCGGCTGCAGAAGACCATTCCGGGAAGCGGTCTGTTGCATCCGCGACCACCGGTCGCGGCTACAGCAGCCCGGCGTAGCTGTTTAGCGCCCACGCAACCTGGCTTCGCACAATATCCGCTCCACCCGGCCCGTTGTTCCCTTGTGAACGTTCATCCGCAAGGAGGTCGCGAGTTCCGCCGACGGGACGGCCGAAGCGCCGCGATCCTGGCGAGGCTCGCGATGGCCTTTTCCGGCCTCGGCGCGGGGTTCGACGCGGTGACGGCCGGCGACCTGACGGCGGACTTCCGGCCCGGGGCTCTCGTTCCCCTGCCCTCGCCCTGGGCCGGCTACTTCGGGACGCACTACGCGAGTTCGCCCGAGGGCGGGGGGACGGCATGGAGCACGGTGCGCAGCTACGGCGGGACGCACGTCGGGATCCACGAGGAGAACCCGTCAGCACCGCCGCGGAAAGGGCCGTTCGGCGGGCGCGAAGTGCGTTTCACGCTCGACGACTTCCACGCTGCGCGCGGCGGCAAGACGGCCCGGCAGTTGATCCCGGAGCTGATCTCCAACCGGCTGACGGCGGTCTACCTGATGTCCAACGTCGTCCGGCCAACCCTGGAACCCTTCGACAAGGACCGCGCCTACTGGGCGGTCCGGCAGATCCACGAGGCCTTCCCCGCCGCGGACCGCGCCATCGTCTGGCAGATGGGCAACGAGATCGTGAGCGGCCATTTCGACCCCAAGGGCGTCTGGAACCGAAGCGGGGACACCGGCCAGGCCGCGCAGGGGCGGGGACCGGCGCAGCGCGAGGACAACTTCTTCGGCTACGACCTGGCATGGAAGGAGGACTACTACGTCAACGACTACCTCGCGCCGGCCATCGAGGCCACCGAACGCGCATCGAAGGACGTCTACGGCGACCCGCGCCGAATCCGCATCGCGCTGGGCTCGATGAACCCCTACAACCGGCCGAACCTCGTTTTCCTCTCGAACGTCATGGCGCGCACCTTCGACGGCCGGCAGGCGCCGACGCTGAAGGGCGAGCCGGTCTGGAAGCACATCGACCTGCTGACTGTTCACTACATGGCCGGCTCGCCGGGGACGGTCGCGACGCTGCAGCGCTACCACGACGACTACTTAATGACCGGCAGGGTTCGCGGCATCTGGATCACCGAGGACCACGGACACGCCGGAAAGGGGCCGGTCACGATCGTCGACCGCGGACTCCGCTTCCTCGCGTGGGCGGCTCGCAACCGGCTGAGTGCGGACCAGGCGCGCCTCTGCTGGTGGGGCGAGGGCGCGCCCGAGCCCGGCGGCCGCGGCCGCGAGGCCACGGCACTGCTCGGCGGATTCCTCGCCGGACGCCCGCTGCACTTCGCGCACCGTCGCGAGGGCGAGGCCGACGTGTACCTGCTCGGGGACGGCGCGGACGCGTCGATGACCCGCGGCCTTGTGGCGGTCGTGCCGGCACGCTCCGGCGCGCTCGACTGCGGCAAGCTGACGATCCCGCTCCCGCCCAGCGCCGCAAAAAAGTGGCACGCCCGCCTGGTGCGCTACTCGGCCGAAACGCCGCCCCACGTCGCAGAGGCCGCCCCGTCGCGCGACGGCGACGTCCTTGAAACCCGGGTGGACGCTCGAATCTCCGGCGCCTGGCTTCTTCTGTTCGCCCGCGACCCGACGGACCTGCCCACCCCCACCCCGAATCCATAGGCTTCCAGTGCACACCAAGACTGTCCCCGGATCACCCGCACTTCATCGACTTCTCGTGCCTGCGCCCCTTCTCGCGGCGTGGATCGTCTGCATCCCGCCCGCGGCACGGTCCGGCCCCGGCCGTGATGCGGCGCCCAGGCCGGGCGATCAGGAGCGAACGCTGGTCGTCGGGGGAGCGGAGCGCCGCTACATCGTCCATGTACCGCCGGGCTGCAACGGCACGAAGCCGGTGCCGGCCGTCATCATGTTCCACGGCGGCGGCGGCACGGCCAGGGGCGCGATGCGGGAGACCGGTTGGGCCCGGAAGGCCGATGTCGAGGGTTTCCTGGCCGTGTTTCCCGAGGCCACGCCGCCGGACCCGGCCCGGCCCGGGCGCTTCGGCTCCAACGGCCAGATCTGGAACGACGGATCGGGGCGCTTTCACGCGGGGACGGAGAACACGCCGGACGTCGCGTTCATCGACGCCATGATCGACGATGTCATCGCGCGGTTCAACGTGGATCCCCGGCGCGTTTACGCCACGGGGTTCTCCAACGGCGCCTCCATGGCGTTTCGTGTCGGGGTCGAGCTGTCCGCTCGCATCGCGGCCATCGCGCCCGTCGCCGGGGCGCTCTGGATCCAGGATCCCAAACCCGGCCGGCCCGTCCCGCTCTACTACATCACGGGCGACGCCGACCCGCTCAATCCTATCGAGGGCGGGATCCCGCGGTTCGCCACGGGGAGGGCCTCGGCGGACATGGCCTCGCAGGTGAAGCCGCCCGTGCGCGATCGCGTCGCCGCGTGGGCCCGCATGCTGGGCTGCCGGGAGGAGGCGGAGGCCCTCCCCGCATCCCCGGGCGTGACGACCCGAGTGCACGGCGGCGGCAGAGAAGGCACCGAGGTGCGGTGGACCGTCGTCGCGGACCACGGCCATATCTGGCCCGGCGGTAGGAATCTGCTGCCGGAGGCCATGGTGGGGAAACCCTCCGACGCATTCAACGCGACCGATGCCATCTGGGAGTTCTTCCGCGACAAGGCCGTCGGGGACGTCGTCGCCTCCCGTCCCCCCAACATCGTCGTCCTCATCACCGACGACCAGGGCTACGCCGACTTCGGGGCCAACCCGCGCCATCCGCCGGAGGTCGCCACGCCGCACATGGACGCGCTGGCGCGGGAGGGCGTGCTGTTCACGCAGGCCTACATCAGCGGCAGCGTCTGCTCCCCCACCCGCGCGGGCCTCATGCTCGGCCGCTACCAGCACCGCGTCGGCGTCTATACCGGCGGCGACGGCGGGCGCGGCATCGACCCGAAGATCCCGATCTTTCCATCGTTCCTGCCCGACGCGTACGTCAGCACCGCCATCGGCAAGTGGCACCTCGGGCTGGACGAGGACTACCCGGCGTTGAAGTGGCACGCCCTGAACCGCGGCTTCGACGAGTGCTACAAGTTCATGGGTCGCGGCGGACACGACTACTTCCGCCTCGCCGCCGGGGAGGACGACGAGATCTCCCCGCTCTACCGCGGGAAGGAACGGATCGACGACCGCGGCTATCTCACGACGCGGCTGGCCGAGGAGGCCGTCGCCTTCATCGGCCGGAGCAAGGCGCGGCCGTTCTTCCTCTACCTCGCGTTCAACGCCGTCCACGCGCCGGCCCAGGCGCCGAAGGCCGACATCGACCGCATCCGCGCCGCCTTCCCCGGCCTCTCCGACCAGCGCGTCATCCTCATGGCCATGCTGCACCACCTCGACCTCGGCGTCGGATCCGTCGTGGCGAAGCTCAAGGCCGAGGGCGTCTGGGACAACACCCTCTTCTTCTTTCTCACCGACAACGGCGGCTCGAAGGCCATGGAGGCCGACAACACGCCGCTGCGCGGCTTCAAGCACAGCTGCAGCGAGGGCGGCATCCGCACGCCCTTCATCGTGAGCTGGCCGGCGCGGTTCGCCGGCGGCCGCGCGATCGACACGCCCGTCATTTCACTCGACATCCTGCCCACCGCCCTCGAGGCCGCCGGCACCGCGCCGCCCGCCGGAACGGCCTTCGACGGCAAGAGCCTCCTGCCCCTGCTGACCGGCAGCACCACGCAGCATCACGAGGTCCTCCACTGGGACAACGGCGGCGAGAGCGGCGAGTGGGCGGTGCGGCAGGGCGACTGGAAGCTCCACGGCCTCCGCGACCAGGTCGAGCTCTTCAACCTCGCCGCCGATCCGTCGGAGACAACCAACCTCGCCGACCGGCATCCGGACCGCGTGCGACGGATGACCGCCCTCCACGAGGCCTGGATCGCTCCGATGCCCGACCCCATCAACGGGAAACCAAAACGGTGGACCCCCGCGCCGGCCCGGGCCGCCCCGACGGAGCGGGAACTGCAACGCAAGGAGCGCAAGAAGCAGCGCGACGCGGAGAAGAAGGCGCGCAAACACCCGCCCGCGGAAGGCGCAGGGGAACCGCAGCCCGCCGCAACAGACCGCCAGCCAAGTGAGGAAACTCCAAACTCCAAGGAAGTGGAAAGGACCAAAGAAGGAAGTCGGCAAGACCACCCCGTTGTCGGACTTCCGTCCTTCTTCTCCTCTTCCCTTCTCACTTCCTTGGAGTTTGGAGTTTATCACCTTCTCCTTCCGGCTCCTGTCCAACCGTTCCGCGCTGAGGAGAACCTCCTGTGAACCGGATCGCGTGCCCCGTCCTGTTCCTCGCGCTTCTCCTCGCGGCCGAACTCGCCTCCGCCGCGCCGGTGGTCGCCACCGATTCCGGCCGCATCTCGGGACGCGAGACCGACAGCGTGCTGGCGTTCAAGGGCATTCCGTTCGCCGCACCGCCCGTCGGCGACCTGCGATGGCGCCCGCCGCAGCCGCCGAAGGCGTGGGACGGCGTCCGCGCCTCCACGAACATGGCGCCCGCCTGTCCGCAGCCCTCGGACCGCACCTACGGCTTCGCGTACAAGCCGCAGTCGGAGGACTGCCTCTATCTGAACGTGTGGACGCCCGGCACGAACGGCACGCCGCGGCCGGTGATGGTCTGGATCCACGGCGGCGGGAATATCACCGGCGGGGCGAACTCGCCGATCTACGACGGACGCCACTTCGCGGCCTCCGGCGTCGTGCTGGTTTCGATCCAGTACCGCCTCGGCGCCTTCGGCTACCTCGCCCACCCCGCGCTGACCGCGGAGGCGAAGGCGCTCGACGGCCGCGCCGCAAGCGGCAACTACGGTCTCATGGACCAGATCGCCGCTCTGAAATGGGTGCAGCGGAACATTGCGGCCTTCGGCGGCGACACCAACCGCGTGACGATCTTCGGCGAGTCCGCCGGCGCCGCCAACGTCACGCACCTGATGGCCAGCCCGCTCGCGAAGGGCCTGTTCCATCGCGCGATCGCGCAGTCGGGCTGTTTCGGCGAGGCTACGCAGAGCCTCACCGAAGACCGCGGGGCCGTGCTCAAGTCCGCCCACTCCACAGCACTCGAATACGCCAAGGCAATGGGCGTTTCCGGTGACGGGACCGACGCGCTGAAGGCCCTGCGCGCGCTGACGCCGGAGAAGTTGCTGACGGTCACCTTCGCCATCGGCTCGCTGCGTGCCGGGGGCGGCAGCACGGAGGGTTCGCAGCGCCCGTTCCGGCTCGGTCCCGTGGTGGACGGCCACGTCTTGCCCGAGGACCCCGGCGCGGTCTGGGCGGCGGGGCGCATGCACAAGGTCCCGTTCATGGCCGGAAGCCTGCTCGACGACGGCTCGGTCTTCAGTCACGCCAGTCCGATCCGGAAGCAGCCCGGTTACCGGCTGGCGTTGCGCACGATCTTCGGCGAGAGCGCCGACCGGGCGCGCGAGGTCTTCCCCGTCGCGACCGACGACGAGGTGCATGGCGCCGTCCATCGGATCATGACGATTCTCGGTTTCCGTGCACCGGCCCGGCGGCTCGTGCGCTGGATGGAATCGGCCGGCGGCGACGCCTGGCTCTACCACTTCTCGCGGAACCCCGGGGCTGGCCGGTCGAAGCGCGAAGGCGTCTTCCACGGCCTCGAGATCGGCTACGCGTTCAAGACGCTGTCGATCCTCGGCGACGCGACCGACCGCGCCGTCGCCGACGATATGCACCGGCGCTGGATCAACTTCGCGTCCACCGGCGACCCGAACCGCGGTGCCGAGGGCACTTCACCGCCGGTCCCCGCATGGCCAAAGTACTCGTCGAAGTCCGACCCCCACCTCGACTTCGGCGACCGCGTCACCGCCGGCACCGGCCTCGATCGCGACGCCTGCGACCTCGCCGACCGCGCCGCCGCCCGGCGGCACGAACGGTCCGCGCCCTGACGTTCGGCTCGCGTTCCAGGCGCCTCAGTCTAGTATCGCGATCATGGATTCGAACCTGCGTCGTTTCGCGAAACGGGCCGCCGCCCGTGGCATCCTCGTCGCTGTGTCGGTCGCCCATGCGGAATTCGCGACCGCGGCCGCGCCGGCGCAGGCGCGGATCCCGGACGATACGCCGCTGGGGGCGGTGAAGTGGACGGGCGGGTTCTGGCAGGAGCGGATGCAGAGGCTGCGCGATGTGTACCTGCCGGGCGTGCTCGACGGGTCGTTCATGTCGGTCGAGAACGGATCGACGTTCCTGAACCTGCTCCGCGCGGCGAAGCTGGAGACGGGCGGCGCGCAGGGCAGCACGTGGAGCGACGGCGACTGCTACCTCGTGCTGGACACCGTCGCGCGGCTGCAGGCGCACCGGCCCGATGCCTACCTGAAGGGGAAGATCGACACCTGGATCCCGATCCTCGCAAAGATCCAGCGCGAGGACGGGTTGGTCGACAGTTGGACGGTCCTCGGCCAGTTCGACGCCACGCACGGCAAGCCCTGGCGGTGGCAGATCAAGAAGGGTGAGGAGTTCCGCGGCGCGCTGCACTACAACACCGGCTCGCTCTACGCCTTCGCGTCCACCCTCCATCGCGCCACCGGCGACGACCGCGCGCTGGCCATCGCCGAGCGGGCCGTGCGCCGGTTCATGAGCCTCAACAGCGCCGTGGGAGGGCCAATGCAGTGGGCCGTTCCGCATCTCTACGCCCGCTCCGGCGACGCGGGCCTTCTCGACGCGCTCCGCCGATCCTCGCGCCAGGGCTCGGTCCTCGGCCCCCCGGTGCGCGACGCCCAGGAGATCTTCGGCCACAACACACAGGCGGCCCACACGCTTCTCCGCGAAACCGCGCTCTGCGGGTTGACCGGCGACGAGGAGCTGGCGAACGCCCTCCGGCGGCTGGCGACGAACCAACTGACGCGGAAGACCTACGTCACCGGCGCCGTCGCGCCCATTCATCGCGGCCGGCGGCCCGAACTGGTCGTCGCCGGGAAGACCTATCCCGGCGCGGACTACAACGAGGCGGTGGGGCCGGCCTACGAGCTGCCGAACGACACCGGCTACTGCGAAAGCTGCGGCCAGTGCCTCTTCACCGAATGGTACTACCGCATGTTCCGTCTCACCGGCGAGGCGATGTACATGGATGCGGTGGAGCGCGCGCTCTACAACACCGTGCCGGGCTGCGTCGCCCTCGACCGTCCCGACTTCTTCTACTGCAACCCGCAGGAGCAACTGTCCGGTTCCCAGCGTAGCCACACCAACGGCCCGGGGTCGAAATGGGAGGCCCATTACACGTGGCGTCGCCAGTACACGAAGAAGGCCGCATGTTGTCCGCCGAAGGTGATGCGCGCGCTCGCGATGTCTGTCGAGATGGCCTACAGCGCGAACCGCGACGGGCTCTGGGTGAACCTCTACGGCGACAACGCGGCCCGGCTCGCCCTGCCGGACGGCGGCGCGGTCGAGATCCGGCAGACGACTGCGTATCCGTGGGACGGACGGATCAAGCTGGTTCTTCCGAAGGTCGAAGGCGCCAAACCGTTCGGCCTGTTCCTGCGCATCCCGGGCTGGGTGGAGAGTTCCGCGCGCGTCGCCGTCAACGGCCAGCCGCTTCCCGACAAACCCGCGGCCGGCGACTACCATCGCATCGACCGCGCGTGGAAGTCCGGCGACGTCGTGGACCTCGACCTGCCGATGCCCGTCCGCATCCTGGCGGCGCATCCGAAGATCGCCGACGCGCGCGGCAAGGTCGCCGTCGCGCGCGGACCGGTCGTTTACTGCATTGAGGGCGACGACATCCCGAAGGGTGTCGGCCTGGAGCAAATCCGGTTCCCCGCAGGGGCGGCGCTTCGACCGATCGCCACGAAGGAGCTCGGCGGCGTGGTGAAGTTGACCGGCACGCTGAGGTGCGTGGAACAGGAGGCGCCCCCGTCCTGTCGGATCCTCGAGGACGAATCCGACGCCTCGCTCTATCGTCCGGCCCGGTTCGTCCCCGCGGATCGGACGCCGGCCGCAGGCGGCCGGCCGGTCGCCGCGAGCCTCATCCCCTACTTCGCCCGGCTGAACCGCACCAGCGACTTCTTCCGCGTCTGGATCCCGGCGGACTGAGGCCGTCCCGGGCAGGCAGGAGTGCCTGCCCCACGCCGCCTCCCACGTGGGGCAGACACTCTTGTCTGCCCATTCTCCCGGGTTCTTTTCGGGCAGGCAGGAGTGCCTGCCTCACGCCGCCTCCCCGTGGAGCAGACACTCTTGTCTGCCCCGTCCGACCCCCTGAATCGCGGCCGGAAGCCGACGGAAAACTGATTCCCTTCGAGTCCGGATCCCGGCACACTGCGCGCATGTCATTGCCGCTCCACAAGACGAAGATCGTCGCGACCATCGGGCCGGCGTCGGAGTCGCCGGACATGCTCGCACGGCTCCTCCGCGCGGGCGTCGGCGTCGCGCGGCTAAACTTCTCGCACGGCAGTTTCGCCGAGCACGCGACGCGCATCGCGCGCATCCGGGAGGCGGAGCGGGCGACGGGATGCCGCGTCACGATCATGGCCGACCTGCCCGGGCCGAAGATGCGCGTCGGGACGATCGCGCCCGAGCCGGTCGAACTCCGCGCGGGAGCGGACTTCACCCTCACTGCGGAGGAGATCGTCGGCGACGCGCGGCGGGTGTCGATGAGCTTCGCGCGGCTGCCGCAGGTCGTGAAGCCGGGGGACCGCCTCTTCCTGAACGACGGTCTCATCCAGCTCGCCGTCCGCCGGGTGGAAGGCCGCGACGTCCACTGCACGGTCGCCGTCGGCGGCGAACTGCGGTCCCGCAAGGGGCTCAACCTCCCCGGCATCGACCTGGGCATCGGCGCCTTCACGGACCACGACCGCGCGTGTCTCCAGTTCGCGCTGGCGAACGGCGTGGACGCGGTGAGCCAGTCCTTCGTCGAAACGGCCGCCGACATCGAGGCGGTCCGCGAGGCCGCGCAGGCCGCGGGCCGGATGCCCTTCCTCATCGCGAAGATCGAGCGCGCAGGCGCCTTGAAGCACTTCGATGCAATCCTGCACGCAGCGGACGGCATCATGGTGGCCCGCGGCGATCTGGGCGTCGAGGTTCCGATCGAGGAGATGGCGATCCTGCAGAAGCGACTCATCGCGCGGGCGAGCCTGGCGGGCAAGCCGGTCATCACGGCGACGCAGATGCTCGAGTCCATGACCGCAAGCCGTCTGCCGACGCGCGCGGAGGCGACCGACGTGGCCAATGCGATCCTCGACGGCACGGACTGCGTCATGCTCTCCGGCGAATCGGCGATGGGCCGGCACCCGGAGGAGGCGGTCGCGATGCTGGCCAGGATTGCAGCGTACACGGAGGTCCATCGTCCCTCCCTGGGCCCGGACGACTGGAGGGCCGCCGTGCGCCAACGCGCCCCGGCCGCCACCTCGGAGGCGATCGCCTCGCTCGTGGAGAATGCCCTGGCGACCGTGCCCTGCGCGGCGGTGTTCGTCCCCACGCGGAGCGGCGCCACGGCGCGGATGATCTCGCGGTTCAACCCGCCGGTCTGGATCGTCGCCGCGAGCCGCGACGAGGCAGTCTGCCGCGGGCTGGCCTTCTCCTACGGCGTCCATCCGGTCATGGTCGGGGCCGATCCGGAGGATTGGCGCGACTTCGCCCTCGCCTGGCTCCGCGAGCATCCGCAACCCGGCGCCATGGCGATGCTCGTGGCGGGCCCATCCGAGCGGCATCCGGAGGCGCGCCACCGCATCGAGTTCATGAGCGTTGGCGACCAGCGGGGGGCGCCGTGTTGAACCGGGAGAAGCGAATATGACGCGACCACCGATTCCATGGTGCCGCACGCTTGTTCCCGCGGCAACGCTCGCCGTGACCGTCGTGCTCCCCGTCGGCGCGGATCCTGCCGGCCGGCATCACCCCCAGGAGATCCGGCTCCGAGGCGGGGCGGGGCCCTACACCGTGGAGCGATGGTCCCGCGACTGGCCCGATTGCCGGTATGAGGACGGCGTCGCCGAGGGACGCGTTTCCCTGGTCAGGGATGGCGCCGTCGACTGGCTCCGCATCACCTATGGGGTCGGCGGCATCGGACCGGACGACAACGGCGTGAGCTGGCGGTTCCCGTTCAAGTCGCGCGACGCCGCGGAACTGGGCTACACCGTCCGTTTCGGCCGGGACTTCGACTGGGTGAAGGGCGGCAAGATGCCCGGGCTTTCCGGCGGGCCGGAGAGCGTGACCGGCGGCCATCGCGCGGACGGACGGAACGGGTTCTCCGCCCGCCTCATGTGGCGGGCGAATGGAACCGGCGAAGCCTATGTCTACCACATGAACCAACCCGACAAGTACGGCGAGTCCTTTCCGTTTCCGGAGGGCTTCACCTTCCCTGCGGACCAGCCGGTTCACATCCGCATGACCGTCGTCATGAACGCGCCCGGGAAGCGCAACGGCGTACTGCGGGTGTCGGCCTCAGCGGGCCCCGGACGCGAGCGCGTGCTGATCGACCGGAAGGGCATGGAATGGCGCGCCGTCGACTCGTGGGGCGTCGACTCGATCTGTTTCGAGACCTTCCACGGCGGAGGGGACGCCTCCTGGGCGCCCACGCGCCCCTGCTGCGCGGACTTCGGCAACATCCAGGTACGAGACGGCAGTCGCTAGACACCAAGAGGGACGATGGTCATGGAACGAAGGGACTTCCTCCGATCCGTCTGGGCCACGGGCGCAGCGACCGCGCTGCGGGCGCGTCCGGCCGCTGCCGCCGGGACGTCGGTCAGTCTCGGCTTCAGCCTGTACGGGATGAAGTCGCTGCCGCTCGCCGAGGCGATCGCCGCCTGCGCCGGCATCGGCTACCGCAACATCGAACTGGCGCTGATGACCGGCTTCCCGTCGGAGCCGGGCGTGCTTGGCACGGACGACCGGAAGGCGCTGCGAGCAGCACTGTCGAAGTATGGCCTGACGGTGTCGGGCCTGATGGACAACCTGAGCCTCGCCGCGGACGACGCCGCGCACGTGGCGAACCTCGACCGCATCCGCGCGGCGGCGGCGCTGGCCCGCGATCTTGCGCCGGAGGCACCGCCCGTCCTTGAGACGGTGCTCGGCGGCAAGCCGGCCGAGTGGGACGCGCTCCGCGACCGCATGGCGGCGCGCGTGCGAGACTGGGCGAAGGCGGCGGCGGACGGCGGCATCACGGTCTGCCTCAAGCCGCACGTCAACAGCGCCGTGAACTCGCCCGAGCGGCTGCTCTGGCTGCACCAGCAGGCCGCGAGCCCGGTGGTGAAGCTCTGCTACGACTTCAGCCATTTCGCCGTGCAGGGCATGGACCTGGCAACGACCCTGGGCGCCCTGCTGCCCGAGACGCGGTTCATCCACGTCAAGGATGTCGAGGGCGCGCCGGACAAGGTGAAGTTCCTCCTGCCCGGCGAGGGCCGCATCGACTACGGGCAGTACGCGGCGCTGCTGCGGAGGCACGCATGGAGCGGCCCTGTCGTCGTGGAGGTCAGCGCGATGATTTCGAAGCAGCCCGGCTACGATCCCGTCGGTGCCGCACGGACGTGCTTCGCCGCGCTGGCGCCGAAGTTCGCCGCGGGGTGAAGCGCCCTTGGCTCCCGAACCCTCGCCGGGCAGGCAGGAGTGCCTGCCCCACGCCGTCTCCCCGTGGGGCAGACACTCCTGTCTGCCCCTCCGACGCATGCGGATTCCGCAGGCTTGAGTTCGGATGCCAACCTTGGTCTCATCCAGCCCATGAGCGCATTTCGTCCGGCCATCCTCGCCGCCTCTCTGCTCTCCGGGGGCGCCGCCCTCGGCGGCGCGCCGGCCGCCGCGTGGGCGGAGCATCACGGGCCGGGGCGCACCAACCTGTCGACAGAGACCGGCCTGCTGAAGCGCTGGCCCGAGGGCGGACCGAAGCTCCTCTGGGAGCACGCGGACTGCGGGAAGGGCTACTCTGGCGTCGTGATCGCGGAGGGAAGGGTCTTCACGGCGGGCAATTTCGGCGAGACCGAGATGATCGTCGCCCTCGACATGGACGGCCGGCTGCTGTGGAAGACGCCCAGCGGTCCGGCCTGGACGAAGGCGAGCCCCGGCTCGCGCTCGACGCCGACGTGGAGCGACGGCGTCGTGGTCCTCCTCAACCCCGAGGGCCGCCTGACGGCCTGCGAGGCGGCGACCGGCCGTGTACTCTGGACCGTCGACACGGTGGAGCGCTTCGATGCGCGGTGGGGCATCTGGGGCCTTGCCGAGAACCTGCTGGTCGACGGTGGCCGCGTCTACTGCATGCCGGGCGGGCCCAGGGGACGGGTCGTCGCCCTCGACGCAAAGACCGGGGCGACGGTGTGGGCGAACACGGAGATCGAGCATTCCGCGGCCTACTGCTCGCCCTCGCTCATCACTCACCGCGGCGTCCGCCAGTGGGTGAGCATGACGCAGAAGTCCGTCGTGTCGCTCGATCCGGACACCGGGCGCCTTCTCTGGACGGTCCCGCTCGCGCCACGCTCGCCGCAGAACTCGTTGACGCCGGTCTACCGCGACGGCTGCATCTTCGTCGCCTGCGGGCATTCTTCCGGCGGCACGTTGATCCGGATCGCCGACGACTCCCGCTCCGCCTCCGTCGTCTGGCATCGCGAAGAACTCGACAACTGCCACTCCGGCTCGATCCTGATCGGCGACCGGCTGTTCGGCGCCTCGTGCCGCCAGGGCGGCAAGCGGTTCTACTGCGTCGACTTCGCCACCGGCGAATCGCTCCAGGAGGACCGTACGATGGGCAAGGTGGGGCTGACCTGGGCGGACGGCATGATCTACGCGCTGGGCTACCAGGGCGCGATGCACCTGCTCGAGGTCAAACCGCGCGGATTCGAGATCGTCAGCCGCTTCGACCTGCCCAAGCGCCCGGCGAACACCTACCTCGCCCACCCGGTGGTCTGCGGCGGCCGCCTCTATCTCCGTGGCGACGGCCGCCTGTTCGTCTACGACATCCGCGCCCCGAAGCCCGCCCCGTGACCCCGCTCGGACAATAACCGCCGGCCGCAGTCCGTTGTTCATCCATGAACCCGGCACCGGCAGGCCCTCTGGCATCCCTCCTCGTCGCATCGATCGTCCTGACCGCCTCCGCACAGGTCCCGCGCAGCGCGACGGCCGCCGGCCCCCGCGTGGTGCATGAGCCGGACGGCGTCTCCGCGCACCGCGACCTCGCCTATGTGGAGGGCGGGCACGAACGGCAGGTGCTCGATCTCTTCGTTCCGGAAAAGGGCGACGGCCCCTTCCCGCTCCTGATCTGGGTCCACGGCGGCGGATGGCAGAACGGCAGCAAGGACGGCTGCCCGCCGCTCCGCAACGGCTACGCCTCCCGCGGCTACGCCGTCGCCAGCCTCAACTACCGCCTCTCCGGCCACGCGGTCTTCCCGGCGCAGATCGAGGACTGCAAGGCCGCGATCCGCTGGCTGCGGGCCCACGCGGCGAAGTACCGGCTCGACCCGGAACGGTTCGGCGTCTGGGGCAGTTCGGCGGGCGGGCATCTCGTCGCCCTGCTTGGCACCAGCGGCGGCGTGAAGGAGTTCGACGCCGGCCCGAACCCAGGCGTCTCCAGCCGTGTACAGGCCGTGTGCGACTACTACGGGCCGACCGACTTCGAGGTCTTCGTGTCGACGCCCGGCTACGAACGGCACGCCGCTGACGAATCCCCCGAAGCGAAGCTCCTCGGCGGCGCGGTGAAGGACAACCCGCAGAAGGCCCGGCGCGCGAACCCCATCACGTACGTGACGCCGGACGACCCGCCGTTCCTCATCGTCCACGGCGACAAGGACGGCACCGTCCCGATCAACCAGAGCCAGCTCCTCTTCGAGGCGCTCAAGAAGGCCGGCGCCGACGTTCACTTCCACACCATCCGCGGCGCCGGACACGGCCAGGGCTTCGGCGGCCCGGAGATCGAGCCGATGGTCGCCGCGTTCTTCGAACGGCATCTGCGCCCGACCGCGGCCGCGACCACGCGGCGCTCCGCGCCGGAGTGGCAGGTGGAGCCGCCTTCGCACGCGAGCTCCGGCGGGCCGGAGCGCAGCCCTCCAGCCGTTCCTGACAAGGCGACGACATCGGAGAGCGAGGCCTCCACATTCCCCGCCGACCGGGCTCAGGTCGCACGCCTGCAACCCGCCGAGGCGGCCCAGGAGCGCGGCCGCATTCCGTCGTTCGATTTCATCCTGCAGCGCGGCGATGAGAACCGGGATGGACGGCTGTCGCGCGAGGAGTTCCGCGGTCCGCCCGCGTTGTTCGACCGGCTCGACCGTAACCGCGACGGCGTCGTGACCCGGGAGGAGCACGAGGGCGCGTTCCCGTCGCGCCCGGACGGCCCTGGAGGACGCCGCCCCGCCGGCGCCGACGCCCCGGCGGGCGGGGCGTCCTCCCCCGCCGTCCCGCCTGCCTCGACGGCCGCGTCCGGCGGCGGACTCCTCTTCTTCGCCTCCTACCGCCACCAGGACGATCCCGCGGCGGCCGCGAACCCGCACATCGCCGGCGCGCTGTTCACGATCTACTGGAGCGACGTCGAGAAGCGCGAGGGCGTCTTCGACTGGAGCGCGATCGACCGCCGCATCGCACCCTGGATCGCCGCCGGGAAGAAGGTCGCGCTGAGGATCATGTGGTCCTCCAGCGGCACCTGGCCCGATCCGGCGGCCGCCCACCCCACCCCGCAGTTCGTGATCGACGCGGGCGCGGTGACGGTGCGTTCGGAATCGTCGCGGACGGACATTCCGCTCGTGTGGGACCCGGTCTACGTCCGGCACGCCAACCGCTTCCTCCGCGAGGTCGCCCGCAAGTTCGACGGCGATCCGAACGTGCTGTTCGTCGATGTCACCCCCGGCGCCGAGACGAACCCCTACCGCTTCCGCCGCATCAACGCCGCGGAACCGGAGTTCAAGCGGATCTTCGCGCAGAAGGCGGCGAGCGACGGACGGCGTTACTCGGACGAGCTGTGGCTCGAGACGGTGAACAAGGCGGTCGATGACGCGGCCGCCGCCTTCTCGAAGACGCCGCTGCTCGTGACGCTGAATACCGGCAGCCTCGACGGCCCCTCGCAGATGCAGGCCATCGGCGACCACTGCGTGGCGCGCGGCTGCCTCGTCGGCCAGAACGGACTCACCGGCCGCAGCTACGCCGAAACCGGCAGCCGCGGCTCGGCGTTCGCGGGATGGGGCGGGAAGACGAAGCTCTACTTCGAAATGCTCGACGCCTCCGGCGGCGGCACGGGCTCGCTGCTCGACGTCATGAAGGCGGCCGAACGCATCGGCTGCGACTTCCTCGGCGTCTACGCCGTCGATGTGCTGCGCGGCACCCGCGGGCAGGAGGGGTTCGACCCCGAGGTCGAAGCGGCGCTGGCGTACGGCGCCCGGTCGATCGGAGGAAGCCTTCCAACAGCCGGGGCGCCCGTTCCCCCGCCCGCACCCTCGCCGCGTTCCTCCCCCGTTCCGGGCTTCCGGATCGATGGCGAGCGATGGACCTGGGGCACAGGCGTTGAAGAGGTGTCGGGCATCCTGGTGAAGCCGGAGGGCAAGGGCCCCTTCCCCGCGATCCTGATCAGCCACGGCCTCGGGGGCAGCGCGGAATCGTTCGGCCTCAAGCACGCGCGGGAGTTCGTGAAGATGGGCTTCGTCTGCATCGCGCCGGATTACACGCACAACGCGCGGGCGGCGCAGGCGATGCGCGAGGGCCGCGGACACGCGGACGGACCTCCCGCGACGGGCGCCGGGGCCGGCGTCCCTCCCGGCCGCAGCCGGCCCTACGGCGACTTCGGCGCGAGCGACGAGAACCTCCGTCGCGCACGGCTCTGCATCGACGCGCTACGCGCGATGCCCGAGGTCGACCCGAAGCGCATCGCCGCCTTCGGCCACAGCATGGGCGGCTTTGTCACGATCGGTCTCGCCGCCTCGGCCACGAACCTGCTCGCGGCCGCCGCGATCACCGGCAGCGGCATCGCACCCCAGGAGGGCTATGCGGCGCCGTCCGCGGCCGCGACACAGCGCATCCGAACGCCCTTCCTGATGATCCACGGCGCGAACGACACGACCGTGCGGCCCGCGCAGTCCGAATCTCTGAAGGCGATCCTCGACCGCAACGGCGTGCCCAACGAGCGCAGGGTCTTCCCCGGCGAGGCGCACAACCTCGACCGCACCGTGCAGGCGGAGGTGTACGGCGCGATCCGCGCGTGGTTCGCCCGAAACGGCGTGCTGCCCCTTTGATGCATCCCGCGGGGGCGGGTCTGCGACCCGCCCGCGCTCCCTCGCGCGAACGCAGCCGTCACGCACCGCCGCGTCGTCGCCCGGGGAAGGACCGGCGCGCGACCGGCGACACGCAGAACCACCTCCGCCCCTTGCTTTCCCCCGGGCCTGGGTCTAGCCTCTGCGCAAGGAAGACGCTATTCCGGGCAGGCCCCTTCGGGCGCGTGCCCGTGCCGCCCGAAAAGCGATTTCCAATCAGGAAGCGCAGGTGGCAGCCGTGAAAGTAATACAGATGCGAGCGTGCGCGTCGGCGCTGTTCGCGGCGATCGCAAGCCTGATGGCAGCTCCGATGCCGAGCGGGGCGATGGAATCCCCGCCCGCCGGCAAAGGCCAGCCCATACCCAACCGGGCCTGGTGGCCCGAGCAGTTGGACCTCACGCCCCTCCGCCGGGAGAGCCCGAGATCCAACCCCTACGGCGAGAAGTTCAGCTACGTGGAGGAATTCAAGAAGCTCGATCTGGAGGCGTTGAAGAAGGATCTCAACGCCGTCATGACATCCTCGCAGGACTGGTGGCCCGCCGACTACGGCAACTACGGCCCGCTCTTCATCCGCATGGCCTGGCACAGCGCCGGCACCTACCGCACGCTGGACGGGCGCGGGGGCGCGGGCGGCGGCCAGCAGCGCTTCGACCCGCTCAGCAGCTGGCCCGACAATGCCAACCTCGACAAGGCCAGACGGCTGCTCTGGCCGATCAAACAGAAATACGGACGGAAGATATCCTGGGCGGACCTCATGATCCTGGCGGGCAACGTCGCGATGGAGAACATGGGCTTCAAGACGCTGGCATTCGCGGGGGGCCGGGAAGACGAGTGGGAAGCGGACCTCGTCTACTGGGGATCCGAAACGAAGTGGCTGGACGCCAGGCGCCGCGACAAGGACGGGAAGTTGGAAGGGCCTCTGGCCGCTGTGCAGATGGGCCTCATTTACGTCAACCCCGAGGGACCGGGGGGCCACCCCGATCCGCTGGCGGCCGCGAAGGACATCCGCGAGTCGTTCGGCCGCATGGCGATGAACGACGAGGAAACGGTCGCGCTCATCGTGGGCGGGCATACCTTCGGCAAGACCCACGGCGCTCACGACCCCGGCAAGCACGTCGGGCCGGCGCCGGGCGGCGCCCCCATGGAAGAGCAGGGCCTGGGCTGGAAGAACACGGCGGGCAAAGGGAACGCCGAGGACACGGTCACCAGCGGCCTGGAAGGCGCCTGGACGAGCGCTCCGGACAAATGGACGCACCTGTTCCTGGACACCCTGTTCAAGTTCGAATGGAAACAGACCAAGAGCCCCGCGGGCGCCATCCAGTGGATCCCCACCGACCCGAAAGCCGCCGACATGGTGCCCGACGCGCACGTCAAGGGCAGGTTCCACGCCCCCATCATGCTCACGACGGACCTTGCGCTGAAGATGGATCCCGGCTTCAGGAAGATCGCGGAGCGCTTCCGCGACAACCCGAAGGAACTCGATGATGCGTTCGCCAGGGCCTGGTTCAAGCTCACGCACCGCGACATGGGACCGCGCACACGCTACATCGGCCCGGACGTGCCGAAGCTGGAACTCATCTGGCAGGACCCGATCCCCAAGGCCGACTACGCGCCGATCGACAAGGGCGACGTCGAAAGGCTGAAGGCCGAGATCCTCAAGTGCGGATTGACCGTGCCGGAACTGGTGCGGACCGCATGGGCGTCGGCCTCCACCTTCCGCTCGAGCGACATGCGGGGTGGCGCCAATGGCGCGCGCGTCCGCCTCGAACCGCAGATCAACTGGAAAGCCAATGATCCCGCGGAACTGGCGAAGGCGTTGAAACGGCTGGAGGCGGTCCAACAGGCATTCAACCGGTCGCTGGCCGGCAACAAGAAGGTGTCGCTTGCGGACGTGATCGTCCTGGGCGGATCCGCGGCCGTCGAGAAGGCGGCGAAGGATGCCGGCCACAGCATCGAGGTTCCGTTCGTCCCGGGCCGCACCGACGCGTCGAAGGAGCAGACCGATGCCGCATCCTTCGCCGTGCTGGAGCCCTCGGCCGACGGCTTCCGGAACTACTACAGCCAGGCGGCCTACCGGTCGCCGACCGAGATGCTCGTGGACAAGGCGAGCCTGCTGGACCTGAGCGTTCCCGAGATGACCGTCCTTGTGGGCGGATTGCGTGTGCTGGACGCCAATTCGGAAGGGTCCCGACACGGCGTCTTCACGGGCCGGCCCGGCGTGCTGACGAGCGATTTCTTCGTCAATCTGCTGGACATGTCCACGCAGTGGAAGAAGTCGGACGAGAACAAGGACGTCTACGAGGGGCTGGACCGGAAGACGGGGAAACTGAAGTGGACGGCCACGTCCGTTGATCTGATCTTCGGATCGAACTCCGAGCTGCGCGCGGTCGCCGAGGTCTATGCGTCCAACGATTCCGCGGAGAAGTTCATCCAGGACTTCGTGCGCGCATGGGTCAAGGTCATGAACCTCGACCGATTCGACCTGGCTGCCAAGTAGCAGGGTTCTCCACGACCACTTCGGGGGACGCCATGCTGAACCATTGGGTGTGGCGTCCCCCGGCCTCGATGTGGACTGTCACGAATCCACGGCAGGAGTCCGCCTTCTCCCCGAAAGGGCCAGGGGATGCAGATGCGATGGCGGCCGGCTTCGGCATGGACGGGTTCGTCGCTGCCGGTCTCGCCGCGTCGGCCACGAATCTGCCCGCGGCCGCGATCACGGGCAGCGGCATCGCACCTCAGGATGGCTACGCGGCGCCGTCCGAGGCCGCGGCACAGCGCATCCGGAAGCGCCCTTCCTGCTGGTCCGCGGCGCCGACGACACGGCCGTGCGGCGGTGGCTCGAGCGGCACGGGGTGCTGTCACCGGTCCGGCATCCATGGGCGCACGGCGATTCGTCGATCGGATGATGTAGAGCCGAGCTATGCGAGGCCGCGGGGGCGGTCCCGAATCCACCGTCCGGGCTCGCGGTAGCTCGCCCCTCCAGCATCAGGGATGGCGTGTTACGGCGCGGGTTGGGCGGTGCCGCGCGAAAGACGCGTCCGCAGGACGCCCGCCTCGTCGAACCCGATCGGATCGATCGCGACGAACCGCTTCCAGTTCACACGGTCGTCCGCCTTCTGGTGGTAGACCATCCACAGGCTTCGACCGTCGGGTCCTGCAACGACGCAGTGATGTCCGGGGCCGAAGATGCCGTCGCCGCGCTTCGCGATCGGGTTGCCGGGATGCTTGGCGAAGGGGCCTGTCGGCGACGAGGCTGTGGCGTAGCCGATCGCGTAGTCGGGGCCGTCGGCGCCGCTGCCCGAGTACATCAGGTGATAGACGGCCCCGCGCTTGATCATGAACGGGCCTTCGGTGACGTGGCCGTGCGCCTTCTCCCACGGCTCCGTTGGACGGATCACCTCGACCGGCTCGCCCTTCTTCGTCAGCGGATCGGCCATCGGCTGGGCCAGGATACGGAAGCCGCGCGCGAGGTCGACGTAGTAGAGATAGAGTCTCCCGTCGGTGTCGCGGAACATATGGGCGTCGATCGCGGGCGCCGCGAGGTCGCGACCGTCGCGGAACGGACCGAGCGGTCCGTCCGCCACGGCCACGCCGATCGCCTTGTCGCCGAGCCCGCGTTCCCGCCCGCGGTTGACGGTGTAGTAGAGGTAGAAGCGCTTGTCGCCCGCGGCGTGGTGGAAGACATCCGGCGCCCAGAGGCCGCCCCGGGGCTCGGTGAAGCACGCCCCCCGGCTCTCCCAGTCGACGAGGTTGGTCGACGTGAACACCGGGTAGTCGCGCCCCGAAAGGGTCGGGTAGAGATAGTAGACCCTGCCGACCCGGATCACGTGCGGATCGGCCGCCCCGGGAGCATCGAGGACGGGGTTGCGATAGACCGGTCCCTTTCCGGCCCCGGCGGCGATCCCGCGGAGCGGCAGGCCCGCCGCCAGCGCGACCCGCATCGCACGGACGGCATCCCGATACCGCCATGTCGGCCGTTTCATGGACGTGACATAGCCGGATCAGCGCGATGCGTCAAACGCGAAGCCGCCCGCCGCCGGCGTGCCTGAAGAAGGTGGTCGGGGCGGTGGGATTTGAACCCACGACCTTTTGGTCCCGAACCAAACGCGCTACCAGTCTGCGCTACGCCCCGAAGACAAGACAGAAAAGTGTAGCGGCTTCGCGCAGAACCGCAAGCGCAATCCCGCGTTCTGGATCGAAATTCCGCCCGGCCCGCGTCTAGGGGGTTGCGATCGGCCCCCCGGGCGGGTCGCGGATCACCGTGTCGACCCCGGGCATCCTCTCGTCGACGGCCGCGAAGTCCAGCGAGTAGTGGAGTCCGCGGCTCTCGGCGCGCTGCATGGCGCTGCGGACAATCAACTCCGCGACGGCGGCGAGGTTGCGCAGTTCGATCACATCGGGCGTGACGAGGTACTGCTTGTAGTACTGCCGGATCTCGGCGCGCAGGTTGCGGATGCGGCGCAGGGCGCGCTCCAGGCGCTTGTTGGTGCGCACGATGCCGACGTAGTCCCACATGCAGGTGCGGACCTCGTTCCAGTTGTGCTCGACCACGACGGCCTCATCGCTCGGCACCGCGTCGCCGCTGACCCAGTCCGGGATCGCCACCGGCGGCGGCACGCCCGCCGCGGCGCGCTCGGCGGCGACCGCCACGGCCGCGTTCCGGGAGCACACGACCGCCTCCAGGAGCGAGTTGCTCGCGAGCCGGTTGGCCCCGTGGAGGCCGGTGCAGGCGACCTCGCCGACGGCGAAGAGGCCCGGCAGCGCGGTCCGGCCCGAGGGGTCGGCCTCGAGTCCGCCACAGCAGTAGTGGGCGGCCGGAACGACCGGGATGCGGTCGCGCGCCATGTCGATGCCGAGCTTGAGGCATTTCGCGTAGATGTTCGGGAAGCGATTGACGAGGAAGTCGGCGCTCTTGTGCGTGATGTCGAGGTAGACGCAGGGGTCGCCGCGCGTCTTCATCTCGTGGTCGATCGCCCGCGCGACGACGTCCCTCGGCGCCAGCTCGGCCCGCGCGTCGTAGCGCGGCATGAACCGTTCGCCCGCCTCGGAGAACAGCATCGCCCCCTCGCCCCGCACCGCCTCGCTGACCAGGAACGACTTCGCCTGCGGGTGGTAGAGACAGGTCGGGTGGAACTGGACGAACTCCATGTTGCGGACGGGGAGGCCGACCCGCCAGCCGAGGGCGACCCCGTCGCCGGTCGCGACGTCGGGGTTGGTCGTGTAGAGGTAGACCTTCCCCGCCCCGCCGGTGGCCAGGACGGTCCAGCCCGCCCGCACCGCGACGATCTCGCCGCTCTCGCGGTCGATGAAGTAGGCCCCGACGCACCGGTCCGGGCCCGGCAGCCTCAGCCAGCCGGTCGTGACCAGGTCGATCGCCATCCAGTTCGGGCACAGCGTCAGGCCGGGGCGGTCCGCGACGACCTCGAGCAGCACGCGGATCAGTTCCTGCCCGGTGATGTCGCCGGCGTGCAGCACGCGGCGGCGGGAGTGGCCGCCCTCGTGGCCGAGATCGTACTCCTCGCCCGAGCCCTCGCGGCGTTCGAACGAGATGCCCAGCGCCTCCAATTCGCGGATGCGGGCGGGGCCGTCGGACAGGATCGCGCGGACGGCATCCTCGTGGCTGAGCCCGCCGCCGGTGGAGAGGGTGTCCTGCACGTGCGACTCGATGGTGTCGCCCGGGGCGATCGCACAGGCGATGCCGCCCTGGGCGTAGTTCGTGTTGCTCTCCGACAGGGAGCGTTTCGTCGCCACCAGCACCCGGCCGTGCGGCGCGAGGTGATGGGCCGTCAGCAGCCCCGCCAACCCGCTGCCGATCACCAGGAAGTCGCAATCCACCGTTCGCATGGCGGCAATGTACCCCGTCCAGCCCGGGGAATGAAGCCCGCAGCCGCCGCCTTCGTTGGGGAGCGGGCGTTCGAGGCTGTCGGTCGGGTTTTGAGTCCGACTTCGATGTCCGGGGGTCGAAGTTCGACGTTCGGCGTTCGAAACGGCGTTCGAAACGCGGCTTGCCCCGGTTTCCCCGCCCCGTGTATACCTATTCCCGTTTCACGGCGGGTGCGCCGCGATTCGGAAAGGGCGGGCGGCATGAGCATTCTGGACATCGTCGTCTTCGTGGGATTCATGGCCCTCGTGATCGGGGTCGGCCTCTGGAAGAGCAAGGGGGAGAAGACCCACGGCGAGCACGGCGCGCAGGACTACTTCCTCGCCGGGCGCGGACTCACCTGGTGGCTCATCGGCTTCTCGCTGATCGCGGCGAACATTTCCACCGAGCAGTTCGTCGGCATGAGCGGCGCCGCCGCCAACTGGCTCGGCGTGGCCATCGCCAGCTACGAATGGATGGCCGCCATCACGCTGGTCATCGTCGCCTTCGTGTTCCTCCCCACGTTCCTGCGCAGCGGCATCTTCACGATGCCCGAGTTCCTCGAGTACCGCTACAACACCTTCGCGCGGACGATCATGGCCATCAGCACCATGATCATCCTCGTCGGCGTGCCGACCGCCTCCGTGATCTTCTCCGGCGCCAAGGTCATCAGCGTCTACTTCAAGGGCATCGAGTTCCTGGGCCTCGACCTCGGCAACATCACGGTCGGGTGCTGGATCATCGGCATCACCTCGGCGATCTACGTGTTTGCCGGCGGCCTGAAGGCGTGCGCCTGGGCCGACCTGCTCCAGGGCACCGCGCTGATCCTCGGCGGCATCGTGGTGGCCGTCCTCGCCATGAAGGCCCTCGGCACGGCCGAGCCGGCGGCCCTCGCCGCCACGGCCGTCACGCCGGACCTCGACCCCTCGAAACTGGCGGACGCCGGCGCGTGGGGCCGGCTGACGATGCTCAACGGAGGCCCCCTGCCCGCGGGCAAGATCCACATGGTGCGGCCGGCAACCGACCCGTCGATCCCCTGGACGGCGCTGGTCGTGGGCCTGTGGATCCCGAACTTCTTCTACTGGGGCCTCAACCAGTACATCACCCAGCGAACGCTCGGTTCGAAATCGCTCGCCGAGGGACAGCGCGGCATCGTCTTCGCCGCCCTGCTGAAGCTGATCATCCCGTTCATCGTCGTCTTCCCGGGCATCATGGCGTTCAATCTCTTCAACAAGGACATGCGCGACCTGGGCGCCGACAAGAACCGCCCCGTGCTCGAGTCGTTCCAGAAGGGCGACGCCGCCATCTTCGAGTTCAACGCCGACTTCGCGAGGCTGAATGCCGACACCGCGGCCGCGATCCTCGCCCACAATGCGAAGCTGCTCGCGATCGACCCGCCCGGGACGGTGGAGGGCGCCGACGCGCTGGCCGCGGCGAACGCCGGACAGGTCGACGCCGGCCGCAAGGCGAAGAAGGCCATCGCCCAGACGCTCGTCGGCTACGACCACGACGCCGCCTTCCCGCTGCTGCTCAAGCTGCTCCCCAAGAACGGCATCCTCGGTTTCGTCCTGGTCGCCCTCTTCGGCGCCGTGGTCAGCTCGCTCGCCGCCATGCTCAACGCCGCCTCCACCATCGCGGCGATGGACATCTACGGGAAGCTGAAGAAGGGGGCCACGCAGTACCAGCTTGTGACCGCGGGCCGCGTGTTCATCGTCCTGTTCGTGCTGATCGCCATCCTGATCGCCCCGCAGTTGGGCCGGCCGGAGTTCGGCGGCATCTTCAGTTTCATCCAGGAGTTCCAGGGGTTCATCTCGCCGGGCATCCTCGCGATCTTCATCTTCGGCGTCCTCGTCCACCGCGCGCCGCGGATCGTCGGCACGGTCGGCCTGCTGGCCAACCCGGTGCTCTACGCCCTCTTCAAGTTCAGCCCGCGGATCCCGGTCCTGCGCGACATCGGCATCCTCCAGTGGGCCGCCTCGAAGTCGTTCCTCGACCGCATGGCGATCTGCTTCGGGCTCGTGCTGCTGATCCTGGCCATCCTGACCCTGGTCAAGCCGCTGCCGAAGCCGGTTGAGCTGCCCGTCAACCCGGCGATGGACATGACCACCACGCGCAGCACGAAGGCCTTCGGCGCCGTCGTGATCGCGCTGACGCTGGTCCTCTACGCCATCTTCTGGTGATCCCATGCCGGCGACGATCCGCATTCCGCAGAACGACCGCGAGGCGCGGGCCGC
>CAYODK010000047.1:0-31354 GCA_964402695.1 uncultured Verrucomicrobiota bacterium | reverse complement strand
CGTCGGCGGCGGTGGCCCGGTGGCCGCGGCGCCCCAGGGCGGTGACCCAGGCCAAACCGCCCGTGGTGGCGGCGGCAACATCGACGGTCGTCGTGGTCGCGGCGGCGAAGCCGGCGGTCAGCGTCGCGCCGGCGGTTCCGCCGCAGGTGCGGCCCGTTGCGCCCGCGCCCGTGGCTCCGCCGCCCGCCGTGGCCCCGGCGCTTTCCGCGGTGGCGTCGACGTATACGCCGGATGATCTTCGTCTGGCGCCGGTCGACAACCAGGGTGCGGTCGTCATGCGCGAAGGGAGGGTCCGCACCACCGTGCTGGTGCTGGGGCGTCCGTCCCGCTACCACCTGGTCGATACGACGGGGGAGGGCGAGACGATCTGTTACCTGCGCGGAAACGATTCCCAGTTGCGGAGTTTCGTCGACCGCAAGTTGCGCATCCGCGGACGCCAGTTCTGGGTGCAGGGCAACCGTCATCCCGTCGTGGTCATCGACCAGATCGCGCCGTTGGCTGAATAGAACCGGAGGAATCGAATGAGTAGGCTCGCGTGGGTGTTGGGGATGGTGGCGGGGCTGGCCCTCGGCGCAGACGCTGCGGACCTGGGCGGCAATGCGACAACGCCGGCGGATCGAATGAAGGAGGGGTGGTGGCAGAAGCGCCATGAGGCCAAGCTGGCCGAGGTGGCGAAGGGCGGCTACGACCTGGTCTTCCTCGGCGACTCGATCACGCAGGGCTGGGAGGGATCGGGGAAGTCCGTCTGGGCGAAGTACTACGCGCACCGCAAGGTCCTGAACCTCGGCTACAGCGGCGATCGCACCGAACACGCCCTGTGGCGCCTGGACAACGGCGAGATCGCCGGTCTTTCCCCGAAGCTGGTCGTCATCATGCTCGGCACGAACAACACCGGGCACCGGCAGGATCCGCCGGAGCAGACGGCCGAGGGTATGAAGATGATCCTCGAGCGCATCAGGAAGAGCATGCCCGGGGCGAAGGTGCTCCTGCTGGCGGTGTTCCCGCGAGAGGCATCGGCCGATGGAAAGCTCCGCAAGATCAACGACGGCATCAACGCCATCTACAAGACGTTCGCCGACGGGGACCGAGTGACCTTCTTGGACATCAACGCGAAGATGCTGGAGGCCGACGGTACGCTCACGCGGGAGATCATGCCCGACCTCCTGCACCCCAAGGAGAAGGGCTACGCGATCTGGGCGGCGGCGATCGAGCCGTTTGTGGCGAAGGTCCTTGGCGACACGCCCGTGGCGCCGTAGGCGAACGATTCAGCCGAAGAAGAGCGATTGGACGGGATAACAGGATGTGCGGGATTGCGGTGGAGTCCATTACGGAGACCTTGGACTTCATCAGGTGAGTGCAGCAAGGGGCTGTCGCAACTTCATCCTGTTGATCCTGTTATCCTGTCCTGCCTGTCTGAATTGCTGAATCCAGGCTGAGTTGGTGGTTCCCTGCCGCACCCGGCGGCAGTCTTCCCCGGCGTTCTCCTGCTTCTCGCCGACGCCGTCGTGCGCGCAGGAGTGTCTGCCCCACGTGCATTTGCGGGACGGCCTCGACGGCCGTATGGTGTGATCATTTCCCGGGCGGAGTGCGCGGGACGGGAGCGTGTCATGAAGGTCGTGATCGTCGGCGGGGTGGCGGGCGGGGCGTCGGTGGCGGCGAGGCTGCGGCGTCTCGACGAGGGTGCGCGGATCGTGGTGATCGAGCGGACGAAGTACGTCTCGTTCGCCAACTGCGGCCTGCCGTACCACATCGGCGGCGTCATCAAGGACCGCAACCTCCTGCTCCTCCAGTCGCCGGAGAGCCTCAAGGCGTCGCTCAACATCGACGTGCGCACGGGGCACGAGGTGTTGTCAATCGACCGGAAGATCAAGTCCGTCCGGATCCGCGAACTGGACGGCGGCCGCGAATACACGGAGCCGTATGATGTGCTCGTGCTCGCGCCGGGCGCGACGCCGCTGCGCCCCGAGCTGCCGGGCATCGACGATCCGCGCGTTCTGGTGCTGCGCAACGTCGAGGACATGGACGCCATCAAGCGCAGGGTCGACGACCGCGCCCGCGGCGCGATCGTGATCGGCGGCGGCTACATCGGCGTCGAGATGGCCGAGAGCCTCCGGCAGCGCGGGCTCGACGTCGATCTCGTCGAGATGATCGACCAGATCATGCCGCCGCTGGACAAGGAGATGGTCGCGCCGCTGGAGGACCACCTCAAGGCCCGCGGTGTCCGCCTGCATCTCGGCACGGCCGCCGCCGCGTTCCGCACGTCCCCGGGCGGGCGCATCCAGGCCGAATTGAAGACCGGGACGATGCTGACGGCCGACTTCGTCGTGCTCGCGGCCGGCGTCCGGCCCGACGTGAAGCTCGCGAAGGCCGCCGGGCTCGACGTCGGTTCGCGCGGGGGGATCAAGGTCGACGCGCACATGCGCACGTCGGACCCGGCGATCTACGCCGTCGGCGACGCGGTCGAGGTGACGCACACGGTGATCGGCGACGCGTGGCTGATCCCGCTGGCCGGTCCGGCCAACCGGCAGGGGCGCGTCGCGGCGGACAACATCGCCGGGCGCAACAGCACCTATGCCTCGACGCAGGGCACGGCGATCGTGAAGGTCTTCAACATGACCGCGGGCGGGACCGGTGCGACCGAGAAGAACCTCGTTCGTGCCGGCGTCCCGTTCCGGAAAGTCCACCTGCACCCGTCGGGCCACGCGGGCTACTACCCCGGCTCCGCGCCGATGCACGTCAAGGTGCTCTTCGCGCCGGACACCGGGAAGCTCCTGGGGGCGCAGGTCGTCGGGTTCGACGGTGTCGACAAGCGGCTCGACGTCTTCGCCACCGCGATCCGGGCGGGCATGACCGTGTACGATCTCGAGCATCTGGAACTGGCCTACGCGCCGCCCTACGGGTCGGCGAAGGACCCGGTCAACATGGCGGGGTTCGTCGCTTCGAACCTGCTGCGGGGCGATGTGAAGTTCTGGTATGCGGAGGAATACCCCGGGAAGACCGAGGGGGCGGTGATCGTCGACGTGCGCGGCCCCGGCGAATTCGAGGGATGGCACATCCCCGGCTCGCTCAACATCCCGCTGGGCGAGTTGCGCCGGCGGATGGGCGAACTGCCGATGGACGGCAGGGTGCGCGTGTACTGCAAGGTCGGGTTCCGGAGCTACCTGGCCTATCGGGCGCTGCGGCAGGCGGGATTCGCCGACGTTGCGACGCTGGCGGGCGGCGTGACAACCTTCCGCTGCATCCACCGCGCGCTCGAGCCGGAGCCGGAGGAGGAGCCCGTCGCGACGCTGGCCTACGCCGAGGAGGAGATGGCCGCCCCGCCGGCGGCGGCGAAGCCTTCCGGCCAGGTGGTCGAACTCGACTGCTCGGGCATCCAGTGCCCCGGCCCGATCATGAGGATCAAGGACGCCGTGGACGCGATGAACCCCGGCGAGGAGTTGGTGGTCCGCGTCAGCGATCCTGGCTTCGCGGCCGACGGCCCCGCCTGGTGCAAGCGCAACGGCCACGAGTTCTCGGACCTGCGGCAGGAAGGCGCGGCGATCACGGCGCGCATCCGCAAGGGGGTTCCACGGACCGTTCCGGCCGTCGCACCCGCGGCGGCTGCGGAGGACCGGAAGACGCTGGTCGTGTTCTCCGGCGACCTCGACAAGGTCATGGCCGCGTTTGTCATCGCCAACGGTGCGCTCGCGATGGGAAGCCAGGTGACGATGTTCTTCACGTTCTGGGGACTGAACGCCCTCCGGAAGACGCCGGCGCCCGACGTGCCCGGGAAGTCGGCGATGGAGCGTCTGTTCGCCGCGATGATGCCCGGCCATGCCGGGGATCTGAAGCTCTCGCGCATGCACATGGGCGGGGCGGGCACGGCGATGATGATGAAGACGATGGAGGCGAAGAACGTGCCGACGTTGCCGTCGCTCATCGAGTCGGCCCGCAAGGGCGGCGCCCGGCTGATCGCCTGCGCGATGTCGATGGAGGTCATGGGCCTCCGTCGCGAGGAGCTGCTCGACGGCGTGGACGTGGGCGGCGTCGCCGCGTTCCTGGCCGATGCGGACAAGTCCGGGACGACCCTCTTCATCTAGCCGCGCCTGCAATAGCGCGTCGCCTCCGCGCGTTCAATCCCCATGGCGGCCGTCCACCGGCCGTCGCGGAGGATGACATGAAGCGTTGCGGATGGCGGGCGATACCGGTCGGATTCTGTCTTCTTGCCGCGGTCGTCGCGGGGCGGGCCCAGGCGCCCGGCGCGCGCGGGGACCGCCCCTTCGACCCGTTCAGGCAGTTCGACCGGAACCAGGACGGGCGGCTGACGAAGGACGAGCTGCCGCCGCGAATGGTGGAGACCCTGTTCGGCCGGATCGACCGGGATGGCGACGGCGCGATCACGCGCGAGGAGGACGCGGCCTTCCAGCGCAGCCGCGGCGGCGGCGGGGAGCGGCCGCAGGCCGGCGATGCGGCGCTGAACCGTCCGGCGCGCGGCGCGGCGCCCCCGGGCCCATCGATCAAGCCGGACTTCGCCAACGTGAAGTACGGTCCCCACGAGCGGAATGTCTTCGACCTCTGGAAGGCGAAAGGCGAGGGACCGCGCCCGCTGGTCATCTTCTACCACGGCGGCGGCTTCCGGAACGGCGACAAGGGGCAGATCAGCGGCCGGTTGCTGGCGGGCCTGCTGGAGAAGGGTGTCAGTGTCGCCGCGGCGAACTACCGGCTGACCGACAGCGCCCCGTATCCCGCGCAGATGCACGACAGTGCGAGGGCGTTGCAGTTCATCCGGCTTCACGCGGAGGCATACGGCATCGATCCGAAGCGCGTCGGTGCGACGGGGGGCTCCGCCGGCGCGGGCATCTCGCAGTGGCTGCTGATGCACGACGACCTGGCCGACGCGAAGAGCGACGATCCCGTGCTGCGGCAGTCGTCGCGCGTCCAGTGCGCCGTGGCGACGGCCGCGCAAAGCACCTACGATCCGCGCGTCCACCAGCAGATGTTCCATGTGACCGGCGTCGAAAGCGCGATGGTCCCGTTCTACGGTCTTTCGTCGCCCGAGGACGTCAGGAACCCGAAGTTCTTCCCGCTGTTCGAGGATGCCTCGCCGATCAACCATGCATCGAAGGACGACGGGCCGCTGATGCTCTTCTACCCGCAGGCCAACGAGCCGCTTCCCGAGAATGCCCCGGGGAGCCTCTACATCCACCATCCCAAGTTCGGCTTCCTGATGAAGGAGAAGCTCGACAAGCTCGGCGTCGAGTGCGTGCTGAAGCTGCGCGAGGACTATACCGGCCCAGCCAAGGATGGCCGCCGCATCGAGCCGTCCGACGATTACGTGAAGTTCTTCGCCGGGAAGCTGAAACCGTAGCCGGAGCTTGGAGGCGCGGATCGGAATCGAACCGATGAATAGAGGTTTTGCAGACCTCCGCCTTACCACTTGGCTACCGCGCCCCGTGGAGGAAAAGAACGCCGGTACTTTACGGTGTCTTCCGCGGGCGCGCCAGTGAAAACCTGCGGACGGAGGCGAATCCGGCGGCGGGCAGGATGAAGGCGACGAGGACCGCCCAGCCGAGACCGGTCGGGTCCGAGGTGCGGGCGCCCGCCCAGGCGTAGACGACGCAAAGGGGGAGGGTGCCCGCCGCGGCCAGGGTGGCGAAGGTCCGGAAGGGCAGGTCGCTGAGGCCCGCAACGCAACTGACGACCTCGGTCAGCATGGGCACGCTGCGGCTCAGGAGGATGCCCCAGACCCCGTACTCCCGCAGGAAGCGCGCGACCCTGTCCGCGTCGGCCTCGCCGGCGAAGCGCCGGAAGGCGGCGTGGCCGAACCGGCGGCAGACGGCGAAGCCGATGAGCGCGGAGGCCATCGAGCCGGCGAAGGAGACCGCCGTCCCTCCCGCCGTTCCGAGGAACGCGCCGGCCAGGGTCATGAGCACGCTGGACGGAACCGGAAGGACGAGATCCCCGGCCAGCAGGCC
Source organism: uncultured Verrucomicrobiota bacterium (assembly GCA_964402695.1). Lineage (GTDB taxonomy): Bacteria > Verrucomicrobiota > Kiritimatiellia > PWTM01 > PWTM01 > VGWF01. The sequence goes on along the minus strand of CAYODK010000047.1, from coordinate 25,400 downwards.
GCCGATCACGCCCGCGACCGCGAGCCGGCCCGCGGGGGCGGTGCGGACGGTCTCCAGCAGGTTCCGGACGCGTCCCGGATCCATCCATCCCGCGGATTCCGCGGCGACGAACATCAGGGACAGCGCCGCCACCATCCCGACCACGATTGCGACGACCCGCTTCACGGGGCCAAGGAAAGACCATCCGCCTCCGCGCCGCAAGCCCGCACAGGGTCCGGTCCCCGCCGAACCGCTCGCGCGCGTGCAGCGTTCATCCTAGACTGGGAGCATGAACAACCGGACGGGCGCGGAGTGGTCGGTGGCGGACCTGATGAACCTGGCGACGGGCTACTGGCCCGCCGCGGCGTTGTCCGCGGCGGTGGACCTGGGCCTCTTCGAGGCGGTCTCCGCCGGGGCCCGCTCGCCGGCGGCGGCGGCGGAGCGATGCGGCACTTCGCAGGACTACACCGCGGATCTCATGGATGCGCTCGCCTCGATCGGCCTGCTGAGGCGCGAGGGCGGCGGCTACGGCTTCGATCCCGGCGCGGCGCGCTTCCTGGACCCCGCCTCGCCATCCTGCATGATCGATGCGCTACGGATGAACCTCGATCTTTACCCGCTCTGGGGTCGGCTGTCGGCGACGGTCCGCGAGGGCCGGCCCGCGCTTCCGCCCGGCGCCCACCTGGGGGATGACCCGGCCCGGACCCGCCGGTTCGTCCTGGCGATGCACGGACGTGCGCTCGGCATGGCGGCGGAGATGCTGCCCGCCATCGATCCAGGCCCGGACGCGGCGACCCTCCTCGACGTCGGTGCGGGCCCCGGAACCTTCAGCCGGATGCTCGCCGAGACCCGGTCCGGGCTGCGTGTCACGCATCTGGACCTGCCCCCGGTGCAGGCGATCGCACGCGAACTCGCGGGGTCGTCGCGCGCGGCGGACCGCATCGAGTACCGTCCCGGCGATTACCGGGCGGCCGACTACGGCGGCCCGTACGACGCGGTCCTCTACTGCGGCGCGCTTCACCAGGAAAACCGCGAATCGGCGCTGGGGGTTTTCAGGAGGATCCGGCGCGCGCTGCGTCCCGGCGGCGTGGTGCGGGTGGTCGATCTCATGCGCGAACCTGGCCGCGCGGCGCCGGCATTCGCATGTCTGTTCTCGCTGACGATGCGGTTGACCAGCCCGTTCGGACGCGTGTTCGACGCGGGGGAGGTGGCCTCCTGCCTTCTGGAGTCCGGTTTCGCCACCCCTCGGGTGCATGCCATTCCCGGAATCCCGTATCACTGCGTGACCGCGGTCCGGGTCTGACCGTACGGTCCCGACCCTCGGTGGGGATTGGCACATGGCGACAGGCTGGTAGAATCCGCTCCGCCATGGACGAGAACCCGAACGAGGAACGGTCACCCCTTCTGCCGTTGGCGCAGGAGCCGGTGAAGGGCCAGGTCCCCATGCCGGCCACGGGGGAGACGCCCCCCCCGCAACGCGGGGGCGCCGCCGCATCTCCCGCAACGCCTTCACGCCATAGCAAGGAGCGGCTGCCCATCCCCGCGTTTCACGCATGGTGGGTCGCGGCGGTCTTCGGGCTGTCGCTGCTTCTCTACCTCGGCACTGTATGCCGCGGTGTCTTCCCGGGTGAATCGGCTCTTCTGACGGCGCTTCACAGCGGTGCGGCCCCCTTGCCGGCCTTGACGCATCCGCTGTGGGACGCGATCGTGCGGGGACTCGATCGTCTCCCCTTCGGAACTCTGTCCTTCCGCCTGAGTCTGTTCAGCGCGATCTGCGGGGCCGTTGCGGTGGCGTTGCTGTTCCATCTCCTGGTCGGATTCCGCACGGGGCTCTCGTCCGCGGCGTCCCGGTTGCGGCGCACCGTGGCGGGGGAGGAGTGGATTCCGCGAGCGCCTCAGCGCCCGGGGGACAGCCTGCTCCGGCACGCGCCGGCGCTGATCGGGGCCATACTTCTGGCCGGGTCCTTCCCGCTCTGGTTCGTGTCCACGCGGGCGCATACCGGGGCCTTCGGGCTTGCCCTGGTGCTGTCCAGCGCCGCCCTCGTGGCGTGGTATCACCGGTCGGGGCGGGGCGGCGTGCTTCTGGCCGCCGCCGTTGTCGGGGGGCTTTCCCTGGCCGAGACGCCCACCGCGGTCTTCCTGACGCCGGCGACGGCCCTGTGGGCGCTGGTCGCCATGGCGGGACACGGCGCCCTGGTCATTCCCCTCCTTACGGAAGGTCGCCGGGCGGAACGACACCTTGCGCTCCCTCTGGCCGGTCTCGGCCTGGGCTTGCTGTCCGCCGCGACGCCGATCCTGGTGCGGGCAGCGTTCCTTCTGCGGGATCCCGCCGCGGAGTGGGCTGACGTGGCGGACTACGGGGCCGCGCTCGTCGAGGTCTTTCGCGCGATGTGGATCGAGATCCGCGCTTTGGTCCCGAAACTTGGGTGGCTCCTGCTGGCGGTCTCGGTCGTTCTCCCCGCCATCCTGGTCGGCGTCAGTGCGTTCGGCGAGCGGCCCGGCCGCCGCTGGCTGCCTCTGCTCACCTACGGATTCGCCTCGGTGTTCGGCGTGGTGATCGCGTTCGATGTCCCGTTCACGCCATGGTCGCTCTTCGGCCTCACTCCGCTCTACATCACGCCCTATGCGGTCGTCGCGCTGTGGACGGCGGCGGCGGCGGCGGGGTTCCTCCGCCTCTGGATCCGCGACCTCGGACGGACCGACCTCCCGGTGTGGTTCTCACGACGCGACCTGTCGCCGATGCTGAGACGGCGCGTGGCCGGGGCGTTCAGTGCTCTCCTCGGCGTGGCGGTGGTCGTCGCGTCCGTCCGCCACGCGGCGCCCATCCGCGGGGCGTCCTCCGATCTGTTCGATTCGTTTGCCGCCGGCGTTCTGGAGGAGGCCGCCGGATGCGAATGGATCGTCTCGGCCTCGCCGTTCGAACATGTCCTTTCGGTGGCGGCCCGCGAGCGTGGCCAGCGGATCCGGGTCCTCGACGCGCGCATGGGACGCACCCCGGCATACCTCCGGTTCGTGGCGTCGTCCTTCGCCTCGGACGCCCGGCTTCGAGGCATCACCGATGCGGGGGTCGACGCCGTGCTGCTCGATTGGTTTGCCCAGGGCACCGGCCTGACGGAGCGCGTGGCCGTGCTGGACCTTCCGGATCTCTGGATGATCGGCGGCTATGCGGCGATGCCCGGTCGGTTCGTGTACCGCGGCGTGCCCAAGCTGGACCCGGGCGCGCTGTCGGATCGGATGGCCTCCCTCGGGGTCTGGACCAACCGTCTTGCGGAGATTCGGCGGCAGGTGGAGGCATTGCCGCCGGCGATCGCCCCCTACGGCCGGTGGATCAGCGTCCACGCCGGGCGTCTGCTGAACGACACCGGGGCGCTGTGCGAGGATGCGGGGCGGACGGAGGATACCCTGGCCGCCTACGGGGCGGCGGCGGCGCATGATCCGGACAACTATAGCGTGCGGCGCAACCGGGAGAGGCTCGCCCGCGAGAAGGGACGGCCGGAGGCCGATACCTTCAAGGAGGATCTCGACGCCGTGGTCCGCCGGTTTGGCGGGCGCGTGGATCCCGCGATGATGAGCCGCATCCATGGCCGGATCCGCGACCCCGGCGCCGCCATGGCCCGCGGCATGCGCGCGGCTGCCGGCGGCCAGGCGGACGTGGCGCTTGCGGAGCTCATGGAGGCGGTCCGGATCTCGGACGATCCGGCCACGCGCATGGCGCTGGCGGCGGTTCTGGAGGGCCGCGGCGATCTCGGAGGAAGCCGGAAAATCGTCGCGGGGGTGAGTTCCCGCGATCCCTCGTACGTTCCGGCCGACGTCGTCGGCACGGCACTGGCGCTGCAGGCCGGTGATCTGGACGCCGCCGCCGAGGGGATCCGGCGCGCGGCCTCACGCCCCGAGACCGCGGCGGCTTCCGGCCTTCTTTCGATCCTGCTCGAGGTCGTACGGGGGGACCTCAAGGCTGCGTCGGCGCTCGTGACGCGCCTGCAGAGCGAACGACCGGACGATCCGGCCCTGCTTTCGATGGCGGCCTATGTCGCATGGCGGAGGGGTGACGCGGAGGCGCTTCGCATTGCCGACCAGGCGCTGTCCCGGCGGAACATCCGCCTGCCCCTGGTTTCCGTGCTTGTCGCCGCGTCGGAGGCGGCCCAGGGCCGGCGTCGCGAGGCGAGGGAGCGGTTGGAGGAGACGGCGGCCCGCCACCCGTCCTACACGCCCGCGTGGGATGCGCTCCTGCGGCTCGACTACATCGAGCGCCGCCAGGACATGGCGAGGGAGCATGTGGCCCGCATCCTCCGCCTGCGTCCCGACCATCCGCTGGCGAATCATTTCCTGGCGAGCTTCCAGCTCGACGAGGGGCGGCTCGCCGAGGCCGAGGCGGCCCTGCGGGTGGCCCTCCGGGGGGCGCCGGACGACCCGTCCATTCTGAACGATCTCGCCTGGTGCCTCATCGGGCAGGGACGACCGGCCGACGCGCTGCCGCATGCGCGGCGCGCCGCCGAGTTGGACCGCGATTCCGCGGAGATCCTCGACACACTCGGACTGGCCCTGATGGAGACTGGCGAGCTGCAGGAGGCCAGCGAGGTTCTGACCCGTGCGGTGGCGATGAACCCCCGGAACGATGCGATCCGGCGGCATCTCGAGGAGGTTCGGATCCGCGAGGCGGCCGCGGCGGCGGCCCGGCGGAAGCCGACGGACGGTTCGACGGACTGAGCCGGGCGGGACGGTGGCGCAGCGCAGGGATGACGTCAGGGCCGCCGGATGGCTCCCGTGCCGTAGCGCCGGTTGATCTCGTCCATGACGCGGCTCAATCGTTCCCGGCGGCCCGCGCCTCCCTCGATCTCGTCGAAGAGCGTGGCCGGGCCGGGGCCGTCGACCAGGCCGCTCACTCCGAACCCGACGAGCCGCACGGGCTCGAGGAGTCGTTCGGCGTCGAACAGCGCCCGGGCCGCGGCGCGCAGGGAGAAGTCGTCGCATCGCGGCCGATCGAGTCGCCGCTGCCGCGAGATGGTCCGGAAGCTCATCCACCGGATGCGGATCCTTGCGGTGGTCGCATATCGTTTCGCCTCGCGAAGACGCCGTCCGACATCGTCGGTGAGTTCCACCAGCTTCGCCTCGACCGCCTCGCGGTCCGCGCAGTCCTCGTCGAACGTGTGCTCGCGGGAGATGCTCTTCTCGGCGTCGTCGGTCTCCACGACCCGCTCGTCCAGGCCCATCGCGAGGGCGTGCAGGTGCTCCGCGAGGTGATCGCCCACGAGGGCGGCCAGCGTGGCGGGCTCGCACCGCTGGATATCGCCGATGGTGCGCAGTCCCGCCCGTGTCAGGTGCGCCTCGGTGACCTTGCCGGCGCCCCACAGCCGTCCGGCGGGGAGGGGGGCGAGGAAGGCGCGGATCGCATGCGGGTCGTCGGGCACGACGGTCAGTCCGTCCGGCTTCCTCATGTCGCTGGCGATCTTCGCAAGGAAGAGGTTGGACGCGACCCCGACCGAGGCGGTGAGGCCGAGTTCGCCGCGGATGGCCGCCCGGATCGTCTCGGCGATCTGCGGGCCCGTCCCGTGCAGCCGCAGGGATCCGGTCACATCCAGGAAAGCCTCATCGATCGACAGCGGTTGGATCCATGGCGTGAACCGCTCGAAGATCCGGAAGACCTGGCGCGAGACCTCCTCATACCGTCGCATGCGCGGGGGGAGAAACACGCCTTGCGGACATCGACGGCCCGCCTCGCGGGAGGGCATCGCCGAGTGCACGCCAAACCGGCGGGCTTCGTAGGATGCGGCCGCAACAACCCCCCGGCGGTCCGGAGGGGAGCCCACGATCACGGGACGTCCCCGGTACTGGGGATGATCGCGCTGCTCGACGGACGCGTAGAACGCGTCCATGTCGACGTGCAGGATGACCCTCTTCACTCGTCCCGCTTCACCGCCGTGATGACATTGCCGCCGGACTTCTCGTCGTGCCGGAGCGTCAGGAGGCCTCTCGCCTGAGCCTCTTCCAGGAGGGCGTTGAACGACTTGAATCCGTGGTAGGCCTCGTTGAAGCCGGGCTGCCGGCGCTTGAGCGTCTGCTTGACGACCGAGCCCCAGACCTGCTCGCGGCCCCCGCGCTCGTTGAGGAGTTCGGCGGCCGTTTCGAGCACCAGGGCCATGCCCTCCTGCCTTCGCGTCTCGACCTCGTCGGCCGTCTCGGCCCGTGCGGCCGGCTTCGGTTCCGGCCTCGGATCCTCCGCGCGGGCGGCCGCATCGGAACCGGCCGCGCGGGCCGAGCCTCCGCCGCGGGCCGGGGCCTTGGCGGCGCCCGCGGGGGTCTTGCGCGGCGCCCGCGGCTTGCGTTTGCCGCGGACGAGATCGTCGTAGTAGATGAAGTCGTCGCAGTTCGAGACCAGGAGGTCCGACGACGAATTCTTCACGCCGACGCCGATCACGGTCTTGTTGTTCTCCCGCAGCTTGCTGACCAGCGGGGAGAAGTCCGAGTCGCCGCTGACGATGACGAACGTGTCCACGTGGGGCTTGGTGTAGCAGAGGTCCAGCGCATCGACGACGAGGCGGATGTCGGCGCTGTTCTTCCCCGACTGCCGGACATGCGGGATGTCGATCAACTCGAACGCGGCCTCGTGCATGCCGGGCTTGAAGTCGCGATAGCGGCTCCAGTCGCAGTAGGCCTTCTTGACCAGGATGCTGCCCTTCAGCAGCAGCTTTTCCAGCACCAGCCGGATGTCGAACATGTCGTACTTGGCGTCGTGCACGCCGAGGGCGACGTTCTCGAAATCGCAGAACACGGCCATGCTGCCGAAGCGGGTGTCTTCACTCATGGATGTCTCTCCTGGACGCCACTCTACCGCGTCGGCCGGGCCGTGGGGAGCGCCAAGTTGCCCTCCGGGGCGCGAGCGGCGCACCCCGGAGGGCCGGGGACCGACGAGGGCGCAAGGGAATCGTCGTTGGGGGCCTACTTCGCGGAGAACTTGTAGACCGTCTCGGTGTCGTAGGACTGGCCCGGGCGGAGGATGGTGGAGGGGAAGCCCGGCTGGTTCGGCGAATCCGGATAGTGCTGGGTCTCAAGGCAGAACCCCGTGCGATACGCGTAGGGCTTGCCGCCTTTCCCGACATTGGACCCGTCCAGGAAATTGCCGCAGTAGAACTGGATGCCCGGTTCCCGGGTCCACACCTCCATGGCCCGGCCGCTCTTCGGCTCCGTCACGCGGGCGGCGAGTCGAAGGTCCCCGGCCTTGCCGTTGACGACCCAGTTGTGATCGTAGCCGCCGCCGAAGACCATCTGTTCGTCCTGGGAGCCGATGCGCGCGCCGATCGCGGTCGGCCGGCGGAAGTCGAAGGGCGTTCCGTCGACGGGGCGCAGCTCGCCGGTGGGGATCAACCCCTTGTTGACCGGCGTGAAGCGGTCGGCGGCCAGCATCAGTTGATGGTCGAGAATGGGGCCCGCCGCATGGCCGGCGAGGTTGAAGTAGGCATGCTGCGTCAGGTTGACCGGCGTCGCCTTGTCGGTCGAGGCATGGTAGGTGATCCGAAGCGCATTGTCCTTCGTCAACCAGTAGTGGACGGTGACCTCCAGCGTGCCGGGATAGCCCTCCTCGCCGTCGCGGCTGACATACCGCAGCTTGAGGCCGGGATCCCCGTCCTTCTCGACGGGTTCGGCGTCCCAGACGACCTTGTCGAAGCCCTTGAGGCCGCCGTGCAGCCCGCAGGGGATGCCGCCCGGGGCGTTGTTGGTCGCCAGCGTGTAGGTGACGCCGTCCAGCGTGAACCGGCCGTTCGCGATCCGGTTGCCGTAGCGGCCGATCAGGGCGCCGAAATAGGGCGTCGCCTTCACGTAGTCCGCGAGCCTGTCGTATCCGAGCGTGATATCCGCGGACCTCCCCGTGCGGTCGGGGGTCTCCAGCGAGGTGATGATGCCGCCGTAGTTGGTGACCTTCAGGCGAAGGCCGCGCCCGTTGTCCAGCGTGTACAGCAGGACCGCCTTGCCTCCGATGTCCCCCCATCGTTCGCTCGTTGTCGTCTTCGCGTTCACGGGTTTCGTTCCTCCGGCGTCGCATTCGCATTCACAGCGTGCCGGGGTCCGGCACGCGCCCATCCATCCCGCCGCCGCCATCAGGGCCAGCGCCGCTCCGGTCGTTCGCCATGTGTTCACGGGGTCTCCTTCCTGGTGTGTGCTCGTCATCGAGAGCCGGGTTGCGCCGCGCCCGAGGGGGCGGGGGTCGCGGGCCGCGAGGACTGCGGTGTCTGCGGTACGACGATGGTCCGCGCGCCGGATCGGGCGGGCTGGTTGGTCGCGATGCCCTTGAGGAACTCCTCGATCCGCGGCGGCAGCTTGGCGTCCTTGCGCGCCTGGGGCACCTCGATGCGCTTCTGGCGCGCGAGGTCGCTGTCGGTGAAGCCCTTCTCGAACCAGCGGCTGCTGTCGGCGCCGGTGGAGTCGTGGATGCGGCGCGTCTCGGCCCGCGCCTCCTGCGGCGTCTGCAGGACGTAGGGCGTGATCAGCACGAGGAGTTCCGTGCGCTGGGTGCTCTTGCTGTCCGACCGGAAGAGCCGGCCGAGGATCGGGATGTCGCCGAGGACCGGCACCTTGGTCCGGCTGTTGCGGTCCGCGTTGCTGACCAGACCGCCGAGGATGATCGTGGACCGGTTCTCGACGGCGATGTTGGCCTCCAGTTCGCGCTTCGTGACGACCGGCACGTCGTTGCCGTCGATCGTCACGATGTCGCCGACATTGTCCGCCGTCTGGGTCACGTCCATGACGACGACGCGCTGCGGGTTGATGTGCGGCTTCACGGTCAGCTCGATGCCGATGTTCTTGTACTCGTAGGCCGAGGTCTGGTTTCCGCCGGTGGTGACGGTGGTGGCGGTGACGATCGGACGCTCCTCGCCCGCGACGATCCGGGCCTCGGTGTTGTCGGTGGTCAGGATGACCGGGGTCGACAGGATGCGGGCCCCGGAGTCCTGCGCGGCGAGGCGGATCACGGCGTCGATGTTCAGGTTCTCGAGCGTGGTGTAGTAGGTCATGGCGCCGGCGGAGAGGGGGACGTCGCGGCCGACGTCGGCGCCGCTGCGGAACGCGGACGATGCGCCGCTGATGAACCCTCCGCCCCAGGACATGACCGGCTGGCGGACGTTCACGCCGCCGCCGGGACCCGCGGAGGTCTCGGAGTAGGCCTGCATGGAGCGCTGCAGCCAGTCCACGCCGTAGGAGACCTCGTCGCTCAGCGTGACCTCGATGATGACGGCCTCGATCACGACCTGCGCAAGCATGACGTCGAGTTCCTTCACGATTTCCTCGAGCACCGCGAGGTCGGTCTTGCGGCCGAGGAGCAGGAGGGAGTTGCTGCGCAGGTCGGGCAGGATGCGCGTCTCGTCGGACAGTTCGCCGATGCCCTCGCCGTCGGGGCCTCCCGCGGCGGCGGACGCGGGGGCGCCGCCGGAGACCTGGCTCGCGATGTAGTCGCGGATCGACTGGCTCCGGTTGTCGCCGGAGGTGGAGGAACCGCGGTTGGCGGAACTCGACGAGGTCCGCGACGACGAGGTCCGCGACGACGACGTCCGTGACGAGGTCGTGCCCGACCGGGTGGAGGAGGTGCCCGTCCGGGCGGACGACCGACGGGCGCTCGTTCCGCCGATCAGGGCGGACAGCAGGTCGGCCACCTCGTCCGCCGCGGCGTACTCCAGCGTGTAGACCTTGACGAGCGTTTCGGGTTCCACGGCCCGGTCGAGAACCTTGATCATGTTCTCGAAGAACGTGAAGTTCGCCGGATCGGAGATGATGATCAGGATGTTCGTGCGGTCGTCGGCCACGATCTTGACCTGGCCGCTGATGATGCCCCGCTCGGCGAGGCTGACGTCGGTCCGGATGGAGGTGCTGCCCGTCGTCGGGGCGCGGACGACGCCCGGCGGGGTGGGGGCGGTCGGCTGGACGATGGTGACCGTCGGCCGGCGCTGCTGGGCGTTGGGGTCGGCGATGAGTTCGTTGAGCCTCTGGGCGACGTCCGCCGCGATCGCCTCGTGCAACTCGTAGATCCGGGTGTCGACCTTGGTCTCGGCGGGCTTGTCGATGTACTCGATGAGCTCGAGCACGCGCCGGATGTTGCTCTCGGTATCGGTCACCAGGATGGCGCTGGCGGTCAGTTGCTGGAGCTTGCCGTAGCCGTGCAGCAGTTGCTGGAGGATCGGCACCGCCTCCGCGACCTGGATGTGCTGGATCTCGATCACCTGGCTGACGATCCCGTCGCCTTCTCGAAGCTTGCCGTCCGGCGTGAACCGGATCGGCAGGCCCTCCTGGCGCGCGGTCGGGGGTTGGACGACCTTGAAGAACTTCTCGTCCAGGGGGACGAGTGTGATGTTGTTGAGCGCGAGCACGCTCTCGATGGCCTGCTTGACCTCGTCCTCGCTGAGCTTGGTCTGGCCGCGCAGGGTGATGACGGCGTTGATGCCCTGTGCTTTGATCATGGTCCGCCCGGTCAACTCCGCGTAGAAGGCGAGGATCTGGTCCACCGGGGCGTCCTGGAAGCTCAGCGAGATCATCTTCTGGCCCGCCGCGGCGGCCGCGGTCGCCGGCTGGGCTGCGCCGGGCGGGGTCGGATAGGTCAATGCTGGCGCAGGGGCGGCGGACGGAGCGGGCGCAGCGGGCGACGGAGGGATGATGGGCGCACCGGGCTCCGGGGCGGGTGTTGCGCCCGGCGCGGGTGCCGCCGGCCGGACCGGGGGCGGTGGGGCGGCGCCCGTGCCTGCAACCGGAGCCCCGTCGGGGCGGCCGGCCGGCGGGGGCGGGGCGGCCGCCGGGGTGGCGACCGCGGGCGGCGCGGCGGCCGCCGGCAGGGCGGGGACGGGCGAAGCGATGGCGGGCGGCGTCGACGCCGGGGTCGCGACCGCTGCGGCGGATGCCACTTTCCCGGTGGCCGTGACGGCCGACACGCCCCCGGTCTGGGCGGCCAGGATGGCCCGCGGAGGATCCGAGGGCGGCGGCGCCGGAACCGGGGACGCCGGGTTGGTCTGGGCGACGAGCCTGGCCGCCAAGGCGATCACGAGGATCAGCAGCGCGGCGCCGACGAGCGATCGTTGTACCATGCCATTCATGACGTGAATCGAATCCTCCGGGCCCGGCCGGCTCTTCCGGTTTCGGGGTTCACTTCGGCTTTCCTCCGGCCGGCGAGGCCGCCGCGGGGGCGGCGGCTCCCGGCGCGCGTGCCCGCGTGTAGGCGCAGGCGACGGAAAAGTTTCCGGACAGCGCACCCGATCCGGACCGGCCGGCCGTGATCGTCAAGGCGCGCAGGTCGAGGACGGCGCCCTTCGCCTGGATCGCGTGCAGGAAATGCGTCAGGGCGTCAAGCGTCCCCTCCCAATTGCAGTTGATGGCCACCTCGTAGAGTTCCCCGGCGGTCTTCTCGCGTTCCGGTTCGCGGCGTGTCAGCGTAAGCCCCTGTTCCGAGGCGGTCGTCTCGATCAACTTCAGAAGCTCGGCGGTGACGTCCTTCTCGGGGGGATGCCGCGGCAACTGCCGCAGAAGCGAGTCGAGCCGGCCCTCGATCTCCGCCCGGCGGCCCACCAGCCGTTCGGCCATCTGCAGGCGGGTCCGGAGACCCTCGGCCGTCCGGCCGCTCTCGGTCCACCGCGCCATGCGCGAGCCCGCGCCCCACCACGTGAGGGCGCCCAGCCCGACCGCCAGGGTCGCCACGGCCAGCACGGCTTCTCGCGTGGACATCCGGATCACGGGGTGGTCTCCCCTCCGGGCAGGGTTCCCGAGACGCGGAACTCGGCGCGCGAGCGGCCGCCCGTCTTCTGCGTCACCGCCTCGGGCTTGACCTCGACGTACAGGCCGGACTTCTCCATGGAGGCGAAGAAGTCGTAGACGGCGTTGACCGCGTCCGCGTCGCCGCGCAGGTTCACGTTCTTTCCCTTGCGATACGACAGCGAAGTCAGCGTGAGGCCCTCCGGCAGGTCGGTGCTGATCTGCCGGAGCAGTTCGAGGGCGGAGCGGCTGCGGTCCCCGTAGTCCTCGAGCGCCTTGGTGCGCGACTGCAGCACGCGCACCTCGCCCGCGGGCTTCTCGAGCACCTCGACGTGCGTCCGGAGCCGGGCCAGGGAGTTGTCGCGCAGCTTGAGGGCCACGAGGAAGCCCGCCACCACGAGGAGCCAGACCCCGACGCAGGCCGTGGCCGCGACCATGATGCGACGCGAGGCGCTGCGTGACCTTCGGGCGGATTCCCACTCCGGCGGCGCCAGGTTGAGGGTCCGATCCGGGTCCTCCAGTGCGCGCCGGGCGATGCCCTCGGTCAGGGGGGGGAGGTCGGCCATGCTTGCCGCCCGGGCCGGAAGACCGCACGATTCCCCCAGCGCGCGGGTCCAGGGCTCGTCGGGTTCCCCGTCGAACCATGCGACGATCGACGCGTCCGATCGGAGACCCCATTCGTTCTCCAGCGTCGTCAGCGTGAGGATGATCTCGTCCTGGATCTCCTGGGGCGTGTCGATCCCCAGTCCCCGTCCGAGCGCCCGGATCAGAACCGGGCGGCCGTCCTGAAGGGCGAGAACCGTGAGGGCCCCCGCGGCGAGATACAGGTGCAGGTGCAGCCCGGGGGCCGCGGCGGCATCCCGGGCGCTCAGGTGGTGCCACCAGCCGAGCACGTCCAGGTCGACGCGGCGGACATCGAGCCCGGCGGCAGTGAGAACGGCCGCCTCCCGGTCGATCAGATCCCGCTGCACCGCGGCGATCAACAGGCGCGTGCGGTCCTCGGAGGATTCGAGGATCTCGTAGGCCACAACGAGGTGTTCGACGGGGAACGGGGAGAACCGGTCGACCTGCAGTTCGACCATGCCCGGCAGTTCCGTCGGGTCGCCGGTGGGCAGTTCGACGATCCGGAGCAGGGCCTGGTCCGCAGGCAGCGTCAGCGTGACCTCTCCGCGAAGACCGGCGAGCAGGGGACGCAGGGCGGCCGCTGCGACCTCGGGACTGGCGTCGGGATCCGGCGGCGGCGCGGGCAGGATCCGGGTCTCCGGCGCAACGGGTTCCCGGGCGTCCTTGCGGACCTTCAGCATCGTCCACGAAACGGAATCCGTCCGACGATGGCAGGCGGCAATGGTGCGTGTCCCAAGGTCCGGAACCTTGGGCAGCCTCATCCGCTGGAGCACAGGCTTCATCATCATCCCCGCCCTCGCGCCGGCCCGCCGTCCGCGGCGCCGCCGCTCACGGCATCGACTCCTCACGCCAGAACACCGTCAGAACCTGTCCTCCCTCGATGCGATAGACCGCCCAGATCCCGCTCCGGACGCCTTGGACCTCGCCGATCGAGACCACGCGCACATACCGGAGGTCGCGCACGCTGAAGTAGGACTTCAACGCTGCATTCAGGCCGGTTCGCGCGATCATCTCGTCGACCGACTCGTAGCCGTCGTCGCGGGTGCCTTCCACGCCGTCGACACCCACCCGTCCCTCGATAATAGCATCTGCCTCCCACTCGGCAATGCCGGGGATGGTCATCAGCACTTCGTAGGTTGCGTTGTTGGCGTTGATACGGCCGTCGCCCCACGTGGTCAGCCACTGCGCGATGCCCAGCATCGGCTCCGAATCCTCGTCGGGTCCGGGCCCGCCGAAGAGGATCGCCTCGTCGAAGCCCTTGATCATGAGCATCTCGTCGATGGTGTCGATCGGCCCGTTCTTCACGGTGTAGCCGCGGTCGGCGTAGTAGGGGTCGTCGCTTTCGGCGCCGTTCAGCTTCTTGTTCTCGTCGACGTCGATCCAATCGCCCACGCAGTCGATGAGTTCGTCCCACCAATCCTCGGGCACCAGGGCCTGGGCGAGCAGTTCGCGCCATTCCTGCTGCTGGAGCCGGTTCACATTGCGGCGGCTGCCTTCGGGGATGATGTCGACGCGGAACACGCCGTCGCCCATCTCCTGCGTTGCATTCCGGATTCCCATGCCGCGGGCCAGCAGCATGGGGTTCAGCACCAGCGGGTCCTCATCCATCGACTCGTCGACCGTCGTGTCGACCTTCCGGGAGTTCAGCAGAAGCATGCGGGCCCACTCCGCGCCGGCCTTGGCCAGACCGTAGGCCTTGGCCCGCTTGCGGTAGTGGGACGTGATGCCGGCCTCGATCCGCATCTCGAACCCCAGGGTCCCGACGAGCATCGTCAGGATCACGATCACCCAGAGCGCCACGATCAGTGCCGAGCCGCGCCGACGGGCGGGACGGAGAGGCGGGAGACGGGGAGTGGGGAGTCGGGAGCCCGGGAGCGGAGCGGAGCAGGGGGTGCGGCGGTGCGCGTCGGAACACGGGAAACCCGGTGCGCCGGGTCCCGGCTCCCGGCTCCCGACCTCCTCCGCATCCTGCTGATCCCTGAAACCTGACACCTGAAACCTGCCTGTCCCTTCAACGTGCCAACCGCCCGTCTCGTGTCCCGGAAGCCCGAAACTTGAAACGTGAAACCTGGAACTTGAAACTTGCCTCTACCGTCTCCTCGACTCCGTCCTCGACACGGCCGTGGTGGCATAGGCGGCGACCGGGATGTCGACAAGGCGGCGCAGAACCACGGGATCCTCGCCGGGGCGCGGCGGATCGAAGTAGAGGGCGATCTCGACGCGGGTCGGAAGGCGGTTCGTGAACTCCCATTCGTCGATCCAGTCCTCCAGTTCGCCGTCCCAGATCCGGCAGTCGAGCCCGCGCACGCCGCCGGAGGCGAACCACGGTTCGGGCTCCTCCATGTCCTCCTCGTCGACGAACGGGGGCACGGCGCGGACGGTGAGCGAGGGCTCGCCGAGGTCGGAATCCTCGATCGACAGGGTCAGGCGATGGAGACCGAGCCGGTAGGGCGAGTCCGGCGGCATCAGGGCGGAGCCCGACGCGACCCAGGAGATCGTGTCGGCGGGATACTGGTCCTCGCCGTCCTCGATCCAGAATCCGTAGCGCCCATTGGCGCCCGTGGTCCGGAACCACGCGGCCGAGCGGAGGGCCGAAACGACCTGGTCCATCACGTAGTCGCCCTCGTGAAGGCCCTCCAGGGCCTGTGTGCCGCGGGACCACGCGCGCGTGGTGGTGTAGAAGGCGACGCCGACGATCGCAAAGGCGATCGAGAAGATCGACAGGGCCACAAGGAGTTCGAGCAGGGTGAACCCGCGGCTGCGGCGAACCGGACGGGGATTCGGGGGGACGGCCGGATGGGTCATGTCATCACCGGAATCCCGGAGGCGCCGGCGGCCCCCCGCCGCCCCATCCGCCGCCTCCGCCCCCGGGGAGGGGGGCGCCGCCACCGGACCCCTGCCGGCCTCCGCCTCCTCCGCCGCCCGTGAACGCGCGCCCCGCGCCCGCCCGGCCCGAGCCCCGCATGGAGCCGCCCCCGTCGCCGCGACCGCCCCGCGGGCGGGTGCCGGCCTCCTGCCCCCGTCCTCCGGGCATGCCCGGGAATCCGCCCCCGGCGTCCGCACGCATTCCGCGCCCCGCATCGCCGCCGCGTCCGGCATTCGGACTTCCCGGACCGGCGCCCCGGCCCGTGGGCGCCGCGCTCCGGACGCCGCCGGCCGCGGCGACGCCGCCCCCCGCGGCCTCGGTCTCGGCGTCGAGCGCCTCTCCGTCGGGCACCACGCCCTCCTGCTCGGTTCCGGCGAAGACCCCCGTGACCATCTCCTCGTACGACTGCTGGCCGCGATCGCTCCACAGGATGCGTGTGCGGATGACGTAGAAGCCCGTCTCCTCCTCCTCGAAATTGAACATGGGCTCGACCGTCCGCGTCCAGGTGTAGGCGTCGTTCGGCGCCTCGAAGCCGCCGCTCTCGGTCTGGTCGACCATCGTCTCGATCTCGAGGATCGGGTTCTCCAGTTCCACGATGTCGAACAGGTGCCGCGCGGTCTCGAAGTGGCGGGACCGCTTCACGACGCCGAGCGCCTGGCCGGCGGAGGAGACCAGGATGCTCAGCCCGATGCCGAGCACCGCGATCGCCATCAGCACCTCGACCAGCGTCAGGCCCGCCCGGGAATGGCGCGACCGCCGTCCGGGGCGCGCCTCGGAGTCCGGGGTTCGACTATTCATCCAGCACCTCGGCCTTGCCGGTGCCGCCGTCGATCCGGACGAGGATGGTTCGGCCCCGGTCGTCGCCGACCGTCACCTCGAAAGGGTCGCACATGCCGTTGGGCATGTAGTCGACCCAGGCCGTGGTCTCGTGGCGCTGCAAGGGGTCGACCTCGATGGAGACAATCCGCACGCCGTCCGGGAGCAGGCGGTGGAGCTCCGCCTCGACCGAGTTCGTCGGGGCCTCGGCGATCGTCTCGTCGCGGGATCCGAGCAGGAACTGCGCCTCGCTGTCGGCCGTCTCCAGGTCGTTGGTCTCGGCGGATTCGTCGTCCCCGCGCTGGAGGCGAACCACCTGGATCCGGCCCTGGGTTTCGTCCAGCAACAGCACCATGTCGGACTGGCGAAGCACCGCCATGCCCCGCGCATAGCGGTGGGATGCGACGATGGTCCGCGCCGCGACGCGCATCCGGTTGGACCTCGATGCGCGGCCGAACAACGGGATCGCCATCGACATGGCCAGCAGGCTGATCACGACCACCAGCAGCAGTTCGATCAGGGTGAAACCCCGCCGGCCGCGGCGCACACGGGCATGGTTGACGGCATTCCGCGTCACGGGTCTCCGCCGACCGGCTGCGCTACGGCGTCGCGGCGCTGTCGGTCTGCCAGTTTACGATGTCGTCGCTGCTCTCGACGCCGTCCGGGCCCAGCGACGACAGGTCGTAGGTCTTCGTGTTGTGCTGCCCCGGGCATGCGTAGACGTAGCTCCGCTTCCACGGGTCCAACGGCATGCCCTTCTGAAGGTAGGGGCCGTTCCACCGGTCGCTGCCGGGCGACGAGACCAGTTCCTGCAGCGATTTCGGGAACTCGCCCATGTCGGTCTCGAACAGGCTCAGCGCCGTCCCGATGCTCTCGATCTCGGCGCGGGCCTTGGTGATCTCGGCACGCCGGGTGTGACCGCTGAGTTTCGGCAGCGCGATGCCCGCCAGGATGCCGATGATGACCACCACCAGCAGGATCTCGATCAGCGTGAAGCCCGCCTGGCCGTGCCGCAGTCTTCGTTCGTCTCTTCTCATGTCCGCCCTCCGCATACTTGTGACAGTGTACCGCGCACCCGCGTTCGAGAACAGGAAGGTTTCAGGTGTCAGGGGCGAGGACGTGGGGCGGAAGCCGGGATCGATCCACACCTGAAACCTGACACCTGCACCCTTCTCATGCCTGCAGCCCGCTCGTCAGGTCGAACACCGCCATCAGCATGCTGATGGCCACGAAGCCCACCATGGCGGCGATCAAGACGATGAGCAGCGGTTCGAGCACCGTGATGAACAGCTTCACGCTGCGGTCGAGCTCGCCTTCGTACCGGCGCGCGATGTGGGCGAGGGCGCCGGCCATGTCGCCGGTCCGCTCGCCGACCGCCAGCATGTCGGTCAACAGGGGCGGGAAGACCTTGCCGGCGGCGAGGGGGCCCGAGATGCTCGACCCGTCGGTGACCCGCTCCCGCGCCTCGCGGATCTCCCGGGCGATCACGGAGTTGCCCACGGTCATCTCGACGATCGACAGGGCCTGCAGGACCGGCACCCCGTTGGCCAGCAGCGAGCCGAGTGTCTGCGCGAAGTGCGTGTAGGATGCGGCGCTGACAACCCGGCCGACCACGGGCAGGCGGAGTTGCGTCCGGTGCCACCAGGCGCGGCCGCGGTCCGAGCGGAACGCGCGGCGGGTCCCGATGAAGCCGGCGGCGGCCACGGCCAGCAGGATGAGCCCCCGAACCCCTGTGAAGGAATGGCTCAGCCCGATCAGGATACGGGTCGGAAGCGGGAGGGTGCTGCCCAGTTCGGCGAACATGCTGGCGAAACGGGGGATGACGAAGACCATGATGAAGATCATCGTCAGACCTCCGACAATCAGCACGATCGCCGGGTAGGTCAGGGCCATGACGACCTTCTCGCGGGCCTCCTGCGTCCGTTCGTAGTGGCGCGCCAGCCGTTCGAGCGCCTCGCCGAGGGAGCCCGCCGCCTCGCCGGCCTTGACCATGCTGACGTAGAGGGTGGGGAAGGTCTCCGGATGGGCCGCCAGCGCCTCGGAGAGGCTGGAGCCGCGGACGATCTCGTCCCTCAACTCCGTCGTCAGCGCCGTCGCCGCCGCGTCCGCGGCGCCGCGCCGCGACAGGGTGTGAAGCGCCTCGCCCAGCGTCATGCCGGAGGCCAGCAGGTCGCTCAACTCGCGCGTGAAGAGCAGCATCTCCCGCATCGACATGTGCGGTTTGCTGCTGCGGCGGAGCGTCAGCTGGAACCGCGGGCGGCCCGGGGCGTCGCCGCCGGGGGCCGGCGAGGCGGGCTTCCCGCGCGGCGGCTTGGCTCCCGGTTTGGCGCCTGGTTGGGCCGCCGGCTTGGAGGCCGGCTTGGGCGGCGCGGCCGAAGCTCCGCCGGACTCGGTGATCCGAACGGGGACGCAGTCCTTCCGTGCCAGGGCGGCGAGCGCAGCCCGGCGGTCGGCGGCCTCGATCGATCCCTCGACCTTCCGGCCGTCCCGGCTGCGGGCGCTGTAGGTGAACGTCGGCATGGAAAGGTGTCAGGTTTCAGGTGTCAGGGAGAGAAGGCCAGTCAGGCGGTCCTGGGATGCCAGGAAGGCGGAAAAGACGGTTGGGCATGACGGGCCGGTGACGGGGCAAGGCTGAACCGGGGGGACGAAACTGTCCCCTTCCTTCCGCCCTGACACCTGACACCTGACACCTGACACCTCTCCCCAAGTCAAGACCTGCCGCCTACGACTATCCCTCGGACAACGCCTCGTCCTCCTCCGATGCGCGGAGGACTTCCTCGATCGTCGTCACGCCGGCCAGCACCTTGGTCCATCCGTCGTCGCGCAGGGTCCGCATCCCCTGGCGGATCGCCTCGGCCTTGATCTCATTGGCCGAGGCTCGCGCCGTCACCAGGGGCCGGACCGAGTCGTCGACGACGAGAATCTCGTAGATGCCTGTCCGGCCGCGGAACCCCGATCCCCGGCACTCGTCGCACCCGACCGGCTCGTGGATCGTCCCTTCCGCCAGCCGCGCCCTGGGAAAACCGACCTCGTCCAGGAATGCGTCGTCGAGCTTCGCCGGGCGCTTGCAGACGTTGCAGAGTCTGCGGACCAGCCGCTGCGCCACGAGGCCTTCGACGGAGGACGCGACGAGGAAGGGCTCGATGCCCATGTCGATGAGGCGCGTGACGGCGCCGGGGGCGTCGTTCGTATGGAGCGTGCTGAAGACGAGGTGGCCGGTCAACGCCGCCCGGATCGCGATCTCGGCCGTCTCCTTGTCGCGGATTTCGCCGACCATGATGACGTCGGGGTCCTGGCGCAGGATGTGGCGCAGGCCGACCGCGAAGGTCAGGCCGATCTCCGGACGCATCTGGACCTGGTTGACCCCGGCCATCTCATACTCGATCGGGTCCTCGACCGTGATGATGCGCAGGTCGACGGTGTTGATCGTGTGGAGCCAGGCGTAGAGCGATGTCGACTTGCCCGAGCCCGTGGGGCCGGTGACGAGCAGGATGCCGTGCGGCTTCGCGATCAGCTTGCGAAGGACGGTCTCGTCCTCCTTGCACAGCCCGAGCTTGTCCATGCCGAGCATGCCGCTCGACCGCATCAGGAGGCGCAGGCTGACGCTCTCGCCGTAGACGGTGGGCATGGTCGACACGCGGACGTCGATCTCCTCGCCGCGGACGCGCAGGCTGATGCGGCCGTCCTGCGGAAGGCGCTTCTCGGCGATGTCCATGCCGGCCATCACCTTGATGCGCGAGATGATGGCGGACTGGAATCGCTTGAGCTGCGGAGGCACCGGGGTCTGGTGGAGCACGCCGTCGATGCGGTAGCGGATGCGGAGGTCGAACTCCTGCGGCTCGAGATGGATGTCGGTCGCGCGGTCCTGGTAGGCCTCCCAGACGATCTGGTTCACGAACTTGACGACGGAGGCCTCCTGGTCGAGGGCGCTGACGTCGATCTTGTCCAGCGTCTCCTCCGGCGCGACCTCGATCCGGTCGTCCTGGATCATCCGCTCGAGCGTGTCGGCGCCGACGCCGTACAGGCGCTTCGAGGCGGCCTCGATCTCCTGCGCCGGGCTCAGAGCCAGGCGGACGCGGCGGCCGCCGGCGAGGCGGAGGGCGTCGACGAGGCCGGGGGCGAACGGGTCGCTCGTGATCACGCGGAGGGCCTCGTTCTCGAGCCGCCACGGGATCACCTTGAACTGGATCACGGCCTTCGCCGGGAGGGCGTCGAGGGATTCGCGCGCGATCGCGACCTCGCTGGCCTTGCAGAAGGGAAGGTCCATCGCGCCGGAGAGCGCTTCGAGAAACGCCGCCTCCTTGGCGTGTCCCGATTCGGCGACGGTCTCGGTGATCGTCTTCCCGCCTTCCGCCGCCCGCTTCAGGAGGGCATCGATCTGGTCGGACGTGAAGAGGCCGCAGCGTTCGAGCAGCGTTCGCATCCGCCCGGCCGCCGCGTTCCTGACCGTTGCCTGCATGTGCGATGTCTCCAAGCGGGACAGGATAGGCCGCGCCCCCGCGCCACGTCAACCGGGGCGGGGCCCGCGCCCATCGTCGGCCACGCCCGACCGGGCACCCGTCGCCTGAAGCCGGGGGCGCCGGACTTGCCGGTCGCGCGGGCGTGTGCGAAGGTGCGGCATGCGAATTCTTGTCTCCAACGACGACGGCATCCATGCGCCCGGCATTCGCGCCCTTGCGGGGGCGATGGAGGGGCTCGGCGACGTCGTCGTCGTCGCGCCCGATTCCGAGCGCAGCGCGGTGGGGCACGCCATCACGCTGACGGACCCGATCAAGACCCGCGAGGTCAGGGAGCCCGGCGGCTTCGTCGGCCACGCGGTGGGGGGGACCCCGGCGGATTCCGTCAAGCTGGCCGTCTGCGCGCTGCTGCCCGAACCGCCGGACCTCGTCGTCAGCGGCATCAACCTCGGTCCGAACGCCGGCATCGCCGTGATCTACTCCGGCACGGTCTCGGCCGCGACGGAGGGGACGATCCTCGGCATCCCGAGCATGGCGGTCTCGCTCAACACTTTTCGCGACCCGCGGTGGGACACCGCTGCCCGCGTCGCCCGGGAGCTGGCCGAACGCCTCATCCGCGATCCGCTTCCGAAGGGCGTCCTGCTCAACGTCAACGTGCCGAACCTTCCGTACGGCGAACTGCGCGGCCGAGCCGTGACCCGCATGGCGCCGTCGCGGTTCGTCGAGACGTTCGACAAGCGCGCCGATCCTCGGGGCAACATCTACTACTGGATGGACGGCTACCTCGAGCCGGAGGGCGATCCGGCCGGGACCGACCTGTATGCGGTGTCCCAGGGATGGGTCTCCATGACCCCGATCCACTTCGATCTGACGCACGCGGGCAGCCTCGGCCACCTCGGGGCATGGACGTCGGCGCCCGGGACGGATTCGCCCCCCGCCCGGAGTGCGTGACCCCGGCCCGGCGGCGCGGGGCCGCTCAGAGCTTGTCGATGAGCGTGACCGTGCCAACCGGATCGTGGACGAACACGAACGCGCCGACGATCACGACGGTGGTCGCCGCGTCCAGCACGAGGGTGACCGGCGTGCCGAGGGCGCGAAGCTGGTAGTCCTTCATCCGGCCGTGGATGTTCTTCCGCACCAGGTAGCCATGGCCGATGGCGCCCGAGTAGACCTGGTAGTCGATGCCGCGCTCCCGGAGCGTCTGCTCGGCGATCTTGTCGGCGCCGATCCACACGCGCTCGTTCGGGTTGGTGTCCTCCCACAGGCGCGCCGTGGCGCAGCCTTGGGCCAGGGCCAGGGTGATTGCGACGGCCCATCGTGCAAGGCTGTGCATGCCTTCCTCCCGTCCGCGGCGTCGTCCTGTCGGGGGACGCGCCTTGGGACTGTAGCAGGAAGGTGACGGGGTGGCCCCACAAAACGTGCGACAGACGGGCGCGGTCGGCTATAGTGCGGGCATCGGCGGCCGCGGGCGCGGCCCCGAACGGAGGATCGCCGGATGCGGTGGGGAATCGTCGGGACGGGGCGCGTGGCGCGGCTGTTCGCGGTCGACCTTGCCCACGCGGCGGGCGCGCGGCTCGTCGCCGTCGCGTCGCGTTCCATCGTCCGCGCCCGGGCCTTCGCGGAGACCTCGGGCCCGCCCGGGGTCCGCGCGCACGAGGGCGCCGCGGCACTGGCCGCCGATCCGGATGTCGACATCGTTTACGTCGCCACGGTGAACACCGCCCACCTCGCCGATGCGCTGGCCTGCATCGGGGCCGGAAAGGCCGTTCTCTGCGAGAAGCCCCTCGCGCTCAACGCGCGCGAGGCCGCGACCCTGGTCGACGCCGCCCGCCGCCGCGGCGTCTTCCTGATGGAGGGCCTCTGGACCCGGTTCTTCCCCGCCGTCCGAACGGCGATGGACCTTCTCCGCTCCGGCGCGATCGGCGCGCCGCGCGCGTTCATCGCGGATCTCTGCTACCCCGCCGCCTTTGACCCGGCGAACCGCCTGTTCGACCCCGCGCAAGGAGGGGGAGCGCTGCTCGACGTCGGCATCTACCCGCTGGCGCTCGCGTTCGACGTCCTCGGCGACCGGCCCGAGGCGGTCGAGTCCGTCGTCCACCTCGCCCCGACGGGCGTCGACCTGACGTGCTCCGTCGCGCTGCGCTACCCGGACGGCTCGACCGCCGCCTTCATCGCGGGGTTCGAGGCTCAGGGCCGGCGCGAGGCCGCGGTCCTCGGCACGCAGGGCCGCCTCGTGATCCACGAGCCGATGTGGCGGCCGGTGCGCGTGACCGTTGAACCCGCCGGCGGCCCTGCGCGCGGGATCGAGAGTCCGCAGCCGGGTCGCGGCTACCAGCACGAGGCGGCGGAGGTCATGCGTCTCGTCGCGGCCGGCGCGACGGAGAGCCCGCTCGTGCCGCACGACGAGACGGTGCGGCGGATGGCCCTCATGGACGCCTTGCGCGCGCGCTGGGGCGTGCGCTACCCCGGGGAGTGAGCGACGTGTTCCGCGTCACCGTCAGCGACGATCTCGGGCGGCTCGCGGAGGCGCTGGCGGACGCGCTCCGCGCGGCCCCCCCCGCCGACCCGTTCGCGAAGGAGACCCTCGTCGTCCAGAACCGCGGCATGGAGCGGTGGCTCTCCATGCGCCTCGCCGAACGTCTCGGCCTCTGGGCGCTGGGCGAGTTCCCGTTTCCCAAGGCGCTGCTGTGGCGCCTCGCCGCGCGCCTCGGACTCGTGCCCGATCCCGATCCCTACGATCCCGGCACCCTCGTGTGGACCCTGATGGATCTCCTGCCCGGCGCGTCCGGCGAACCCGAACGCTATCTGCGCGACGACCCCGGGGGCCGCCGCCGCGTGCAGCTGGCGCGGAGCGTTGCGGAACGGTTCGACCAGTACGCCGTCCATCGCGGCGACCTCCTCGCCGCGTGGGAGGACCGGGGACCGGCGCCCCGCGGGCTCCGGTTGCCGTCGGAGGACGCCGCCTGGCAGGCGGACCTGTGGCGGCGCACGGTCGCGAGGCTCGGGCCGCGCCACCCGGCCCGCGTGCTGGAGAATCTGGTCCGCGCCCTCGAATCGGCGGACGGCCCCGTCGTCGATGCCCCGCGTCGCGTCGCGGTCTTCGGCCTCTCCGCCCTCCCGCCGGCCTATCTTGCCGCCTTCGCCGCGCTCGGGCGGCATGCCGACGTCACGGTCTACGCGTTGAACCCGTGCCGCGAGATGTGGTTCGAAACCCGGAGCCCCCGCGCCGCGGAGCGCGACCGCCTTCGGGAGCGCCGGCGCGGCCTCGCGCCCGGCTCTCTCCACGTCGGCGACGCGCCCTCGCTCCTCGCGCTCGACGGCTCCGTCGGCCGCGACTTCCTCGCCGCGCTCTACGAGGCGGCGGAGTTCAACGCGGAGGAGCTGTGGACCGGGGATGCCGCGCCGTCCGGCCGTGCGCTCCACGAGGTCCGCCGCCGCATCTCGGCCTACGAATCGGAGCCCGCGCCCGACGCGCCGCGGATGAAGGCGGACGACGCGGACGACTCCATCCTCGTGCACGTCTGCCACAGCCCGCAGCGCGAGGTCGAGGTGCTGCACGACCAGCTCCTCGACCGCCTTGCGCGAACCCCGGGGCTCACCCCGCGCGACATCATCGTCATGGCGCCGGACATCGAGGCCTACGCGCCTGCCGTCGAGGCCGTCTTCGGGGCGGGCGACCCGCGGATCCCGTTCACCGTCGCCGACCGCAGCCCGCTCCGGTTCGGCCGCGTGGCCGACGCGGTCCGACGGATCCTCCGGCTTCCGGACGGCGACTTCGGCGCCGCGGACCTGCTCGACCTGCTGGGCGGGCCGCCCGTGATGCGCCGATTCGGGCTCGACGAGGCGGGGGTCGAGGCGGTCCGCTCGTGGGTCGGCGCCGCGGCGATCCGGCGCGGGCGCGGCGGAGCGGGGGACGACCCGCCCAACACGTGGCGATTCGGGCTCGACCGCCTCGTCATGGGCGATGCCGTCGAGGCCGGACCGCTGGACCTGTTCGCCGGGGTTCTGCCGGTGGATGCACCCGACCCCGAAGTCCTCGCCTCGCTCTGCGAGTTCCACGCGGCGGCCTGCGCATGCGCCGATGCCCTGGCGGGACCGCACGCGCCGGCCGAATGGGCGGACCGGCTGTGCGCCGCGGCCTCGCGATGCATCGCGCCGGCGCCGGAGGAACACGAGGAACTCGGCGAGATCCTCCGCACCGCCGATGCCTGGGCGGCCGCCGCGGGCCTCGCCGGCTTCGGCGGTGTCCTGCCGCTTCCTGCCGCACGCGACCTGCTCGAGGACTGCCTCGGTCGTTCGTCCCTTGCATCACCGTTCCTTGGCGGCGGCGTCACCTTCTGCAACCTCGTCCCGATGCGCAGTATCCCGTTCCGCATCGTGTGCCTGCTCGGCATGGACGACGACGCCTTCCCGAGGCAGGACGCCTCCCCGGGCTTCGACCTCATCCGCGCCGCGCCGCGCCCCGGCGACCGGAGCCGGAGGATGGACGACCGCTACCTCTTTCTGGAATGCCTATTCGCCGCGCGGGATGCGCTGCACGTGAGCCACGTCGGCCGCGACATCCGCTCCGACGAGCCCCGGCCGCCCTCCGTCTGCGTCTGCGAACTGCTGGACGCGGTGGACCGCATCCTCGAGGGTTCCGGCGGCCGTCCCGCGCGCGAACGCCTCGTGGTCCGGCATCCGCTCCAGCCCTTCAGCCCCGCGTCCGCGAAGGCAGGGTCCGGTGCGGAGGTGGCGACAGCCGTCCCTTCCTTGTTCGCGATGGTGTATGCCGTCGCGAAAAGGGGAGACGCCAGCACGGCGGCAACGAGGAACAGGGCCAGGACCAGGATACGGGTCTTGCTCATAGAACCTCCTCTTCGAGTGTGCTTTCGAGCCCTCCGGCTCCCCCGCATCCTAACTCATTCCTATGCGTTGTCAAGCTTTTTCTAGCTTTT
>CAYODK010000046.1:27493-31761 GCA_964402695.1 uncultured Verrucomicrobiota bacterium | reverse complement strand
CGTC
Organism: uncultured Verrucomicrobiota bacterium; assembly: GCA_964402695.1. GTDB lineage: Bacteria > Verrucomicrobiota > Kiritimatiellia > PWTM01 > PWTM01 > VGWF01. The sequence continues at coordinate 31,757 of CAYODK010000046.1, read as the reverse complement.
AGCGGATCGGGGGCGAACGCGATCGCCGTCGCCTTGAAGTCAGGCTTCTCGACCGTCGGACCCGTCCCGCCGGACGGCGGGGGCGGCGCCAGCGCCGGGATCACCGCCGTCGCCTGGTCATCCTCGCCCGGCACGCCGTTGCCCGGCGTGGAGTCCGGATCGGTCGCGCTGCTGGCGAGGATCTCCGCGGTATTGGTCACCGCATCGGCCGTCAGCACGTTCACGTCGATCCACAGGCAGGCGCTCTGGCCCGCGGCCAGGTCGCCCACGGTCCAGATGCCCGTCAGCGGGCTGTAGGCGCCCTGCGAGGCGGTCGATCCGGTCAGCTGCAGCTCGGGCGGCAGCACATCGGCCACGGAGACTCCCGAGACGGACTGCGGACCGGCGTTGGCGACGCAGATCTTGAAGGTCTTGTCGCTCGTCGTCTGCTCGCGGTTGAACCAGCCCTCGACCGTGAAGTCGGTCGTGTCGAGGTGCAGGCTCGGGCTGTCGGGGATCACGATCTTGTCGTCGATGCCGTCGAACAGGTAGCCCGGGCCCGCCCGGCCGGTCGGCGTCATGGACGCCCCGAACGGCGTGCCGTGGTTGCCGTAGGCGGTCGAGTCGAGGACCGCGCCGGTCGCCTCGTCGAGGTGCTGCACCATGACGAAGTCGGCGTCCCAGACCGCCGCGGGCGAGGCCAGCGGCGCGGGCGCGGCGTTGCCGTAGTGCAGTTCGAACGTCGCGTCGACGCCCGCCTGCAACGACGGCAGCTGCACCCAGGCCACGAGCCGGCCGGAGGCCTTGTCGAAGGACTCGACCTCGAAGGGCAGGACCGTGCCGGTCGTCGTCGCGAAGGCCAGGTCGGCCCCGGCCGGGCTCACCGCGTGCGCCGCCAGCGCCGCGTTGGTGAGCGTCACGAGCACGGGGAAGTTGGCCAGCGTGCCGGCGACCTGCGCGCCCTGGACGGTCAGCTGCATCCGGTAGCCGTAGCCGGGCAGGCTGCCGGGCAGCTCCGGACCGGCCGTGAGGAACGCGCCGGGCGAGGTCATCTGGCGCCACGTCGTCAGCAGCCATTCCGTGCTGCGGGCGCGGCGGGACAGGCGGACCTCGTCCATGACGCCGGCGTAGAAGTAGCTGTTGCCCAGGTACGCACCGAGCATGAGCGACGCCGTGGAGTGATCGATGGTGCCGGAGGCGACCTTGGTGGCCACCACGACGCCGTCGACAAGGATCTCCATCTGGTGCGGACCCCACGCATTCGGTCCGCGGGTCAGCCGGCCGACGACATGGTGCCAGCCGCGGTCGATCTGGACGCCGCTCTTGAGGTTGCCGGGGCCCCACACGTCGAAGCTGGGCTCGTTGTACTCCAGCCGCAGCCAGTAGTCCCCGTCCACGAACTGCTCGCCCTTCGAGATCGGGATCGTCCACTTCACGGGCGAGGCGGGCGCGGCGACGATCTCCTTGGTGAGCGAAAGATCCGCCCCGGAGACCGGCGCGGTGACGTCGACGACCGCGTCGTCGCTGTCGGTGACCGTGGTGGCGCCGTACACGCCGGTCACGGTGCCCAGGTTGGTCACGTCGGCCGTCACGTTGATCGCCGTCTTCATGAAGACCACGGTGCCGCCCGCGGGCAGCAGCGTCTCGGTTCCGATCGCACCGAGCTTGTCGTCCGTGACGACGACGTTGCTCAGGTCCACATTGCCCGTGTTGCGGACGGTGTACGTGTAGGTCACGTTCGCGCCGCTCTCGACGGTCAGCACCGCGCCGTCGGCCGCGCCGTTGGCGACCTTGACGATCTCGATCGCCGGCGCGGGCACCGGCGGAGGCGTGACGTGGACGATCGCATCGTCCGCGTCGGTCACGGTCGCGGCGCCGTAGGCACCCGTCACCGTGACCACGTTTGTCACGTCGGCCGCGACGGAGGCGGCCGTGAGAGTGAAGGTCACCGAGGCGCCGGCCGCCAGCGAGGCCGCCGAGCCGACGGGGCCGAGCTTGTCATCGACCGCCACGACGTCGGCCAGATCCACGTTGCCCGTGTTCCGGACGACGTAGGTGTAGGTGACCGGGGACCCCGAAACGACCGTGAGGATCGTGCCGTCGGGGGCCGCGCCGGCGGTCTTGACGACCTCGATCGCGGGCGCCGGAACGGGTGGCTCGATGACGTCGACCACCGCATCGTCGGTGTCGCTCACATCGGCGGGGTTGCACGGCAGGTCGTTGCCGGCGGCGTCCACCGGGTGCGCAACGACCGTGCCGATGTTGGTGACGTCCGAGGTCACCGCGGCGACGGCCGCCGTCAGCGTGACGGAGGCCCCCGGCGCCAGCGGCCCGACGATCGTGCCGATCGCCCCGAGCTTGTCGTCGCTGACGACCAGGCTGGACAGGTACGTGTTGCCGGTGTTCTGGACGAGGTAGGTGTACGACACCGGATCCCCCGCGTCGACGACGAGCGTCGCCCCGTCGGCGGCGGTCCCGGCGCGCTTGACCAGGCGGACGCCCGGCTGCGGCGCCGTCAGACCCTGCACGACGACGGAGGCGATGTCATCCTCGCCGGCCACGTGGTTGCCAGGGACGGAATCCGGATCCGGAACCGTGGCCTGTACGACCTCGGCGGTGTTGGTGAGCAACCCGCAGCCGGCCGCGTTGGCCGCGATCCACAGCGTGGCCGTCTCGCCGACGCCCAGGTCGCCGATCGTCCACGTGCCCGGCGGCTGCGTGAAGACGCCCTGGGTGGTCAGAGCATTGACCAGCGTGAACGACGGGCTGAGCGGGTCGGCGACGACGAGGCCGGTCGCCGCGTCGGGGCCGTCGTTGCGGACCGTGATCTCGAAGAGGTAGTCCGCTGCGACCGTCTTGCGGGCGAACCAGCCCTCGATCGTGAAGTCGGTCGAGTTGAGTTGGATCGACGCGCTGTCGGGGATCGTGATCTTGTCGTCCATCCCGTCGAACGCATACGCGCCGTCTGTCAGCCCCCACGCGGTGGGCACTGCGCCGGAAACGACGCCGTCGTTGTTGTTCGCGGTGGAGTCGAGCACCGGGCCGGAGCCCTCCTCGAGGTGCTGGACCATCATGAAGCCCGAGTCCCACACGTCGGACGCGCTGAACGCCGGCGCGGGCGGCATCGCGTGCCCGTAGTTCACGAAGAACTCCGTCGGCGAGCCGGACGCAACCGTCGGCAGCTTGACCCACGCGATCAGCCGGCCGGAGGCCTGCGTGTAGAGTTCGATCTCGTGCGGCAGTACCGTGCCGTCAGCGAGCGTGAAGGACAGGTCCGCGCCGTCGGTCTTCATGACCTTTGTGGCGAGGAACTCGTCGGTCAGGCTGACCAGAACCGGGAAGTCCGCCAGCGGGGCCGAAACCATCGCCCCGTTGACCGTCAGGCTGCGACGGTAGGCATAGCCGGGCAGCGTCCCGGGCTCCTCGGCGCCGAGCGCCAGGAAGGCGGCCGGGTTCTTCTGCTGCGCCACGGTGGCCTGCATCCACGCGTCGCTGCGCGCGCCGCGGGAGAGGCGGACCTCGTCCATCAGGCCGGCGTACCAGGCGCTGTTGCCCAGGTAGGCGCCGAGCACGAGCGGCGCGGTGGACGGATCCGGGGTGCCCATGGCGACCTTCGTCGCAACGACCACGCCGTCGATCAGGATCTCCATCGTGTGCGGGCCCCACGTGTTCGCTCCGCGCGTGAAGCGGCCGGCGACGTGGTGCCAGCTCTTGTCGATGTTGACCCCGCTCTTCAGGTTGCCCGGACCCCAGACGTCGAAGCTCGGCTGGTCGTACTCAAGCCGCAGCCAGTAGTCGCCGTCGACGAACTGCTGTCCCTTCGACAGCGGAATCGTCCACTTGCTCGGGTACTCCTGGATCGGCAGCTGCTTCTTCGTCAGAGAAACATCCGCACTCTCCGTGCCCGGCGCATAGTAGCCGTCGATCCCGGCCGGCGTGTTGACGCCCGCCACCGCCGTGACCGTCGTCGGGTCGTCGCCCTCGGTCTGCGTGTAGCCCGCAGGCACCTGGGCCGTGAAGTCGGGGTCGGTCTCGTCCACGTTCGCGACCGTCGTCCCGGGCGGCACCGTCGCGGTCCAGTTCCCGCTCGCATCGGTGACGACCGTCTGCGTCGCCCCGTTGGCGTCGGTGACCACCACGTTCACGTTCGACAGGTCCGGCTCGCCCGGATCCTGCGTCCCGTTCCCGTTCGCGTCGTAGTACAGGTGACCTGTCACCGTGCCCTTGAGCGCGGTGACCGTCTCGTCGTCGGTGTCGCTGACGGGCGTGTCGTTCGGGTCCTTCG
>CAYODK010000046.1:13993-27393 GCA_964402695.1 uncultured Verrucomicrobiota bacterium | reverse complement strand
TGACCAGCGGGTCGCTGACGGTCACGTTGTAGAGCGTCACGTTGCCGGTGTTCTTCACCGTGAACGCGTAGGTGATCACGTCGCCGGCCGCGTCGTACGTCTGCGGCGTCGCCATCTTCGTCAGCTCGATCGCGGGCGCCGCCGTGGCGGTGACCGTCTCGTCGTCGGTGTCGCTGACGGGCGTGTCGTTCGGGTCCTTCGCGTTGACCGTCGCCGTGTTGTCGACCTTGCCGGCGTCGACGTCGGCCTGCGTGATCGTGTAGGAGGCCGTGAACGTCGTCGCGTCGCTCGCCCCGGGGGCCAGGCTGGCCAGCGGGCCGCCCACGACCGTGACCAGCGGGTCGCTGACGGTCACGTTGTAGAGCGTCACGTTGCCGGTGTTCTTTACCGTGAACGCGTAGGTGATCACATCGCCGGCCGCGTCGTACGTCTGCGGCGTCGCGATCTTCGTCAGCTCGATCGCCGGATCGGGCAGGAAGTACCCGTCGTTCCCGGCGAACGTATTCATGCCGGCGGCGGCGGTGACCGTGGTCGGATCGTTGCCTTCCGTCTGAACATAGCCGGTCGGGTAGTCCGGGTCCGTCTCATCCACATTCGCCGTCGTCGTGCCGGGCGGCACGGAGGCCGTCCAGTTGCCGTTGGCGTCGGTCACGACCGTCTGGACGCCGCCGTTGGCATCGGTGACGATCACGTTCACGTTCGCCAGGTCCGGTTCGCCCGGATCCTGCACCCCGTTGCCGTCCATATCGAGGTAGAGGTGGCCGTTGACGCTGGTCGGCCGGTAGCCGAAATCGGCCGTCAGGTCGGGTTGTCCCGCCGCCAGCACCACGGGCAGCGGGTCGTTGGCCGTCGTCAATGCATAGTCGATGGGCAGGCTGGATTCATCGACATCGACGATGTAGGCGCCCCCGAGCAGGCCGGTGAAGAGATAGAGGCCATTGGCATCCGTGGTCTGCGTGGCCACCACCGGCTCCCCAGGATCCGCAATCCCGTTGCCGTTGGTATCCTCGATCAGGTTGACGTCGACACCGGCCAGGCCAGTCTCCGCCCCGCCATCCTGGACGCCATCCCCGTCCAGGTCCTTCCAGACGAAATCACCGATCCGACCATAGAGCGGGGTCGTGTCGGTGGCAGACCGTGTTGTGATGTAGTCGGTTGCCGTTGCCGTATTCAGGATCTCGCTGACGCCCGGGGTCAAGTCAGCGAAGCTGTCGATGAGCACCTTGAAGGTGACCTCGAACGATCCGCCGACCGGAAGCGGGCTGCCCGGGTTGAGCACACGCCCCGATCCGTCGAGGGGATAGGCCGTTCCGGAGCCATCGTCGGGAATCGCCGAAACGACCCCCAGCGCATTCTTGAAGAAGGTGCTGTTCGGCACGTACGCGGTGTCGGCAGGCAGCGGATCGGTCAGCAGGAGGTTGCCGATCGGCGACCGGCCGATGTTGTTGATCACGATCGTGAACAGGATCTCGTCGCCCGGGCTCACGAACCCGTCGCCATCGTTGTCCAGGCTCAAGGCGCCGTTCTTGCCGATCTCGAACGTCGACAGCGGGGGGATGGCCGAGCCGACATCCAGGCCGGGCGCGGCGGCGCTGGCGGTCAGGGGATCCTGCCCCCACGCGGCGGCCAGCTTCACGCCCGGGGTCAGCACGTACAGCAGCATGCCCGTCTGGTTGCGATCGTTGGGGTCATACACCTTGGCGCGATCCAGTTCGCGCAGGCTGACCGCGACGTCGTACCTGTTCCCGTTGGGATCGGTGAGAGGCCCCGTGGCGGGGTTGGCATCGTAATCCACGTAGATCGTGACGGCCGTGTTGCCGTTCCCGACAGGCGTCACCCACACGGGGTTGCCGTTCTCCGTCGGATTGGTACTGGACGTGGGATCCCGGCCGATGCCGAGGCCGACGAGAACCTGCGGCGTGAGGGAATCGCGGGGCACCAGGGTGAAGCCCCAGTCCCACGTGCGGTTGCCGCCGCTGCTGTCGGTGCTGGTGGAATCGACCGTGGCCAAGGCATAGAACTTGGCCCCCGACGTGGTAAAGAATTGGGACGAGAATCCGTCCGGCACGATTTGCTTCAAGTAGCCACCCATGGTCCCGCCAGGCACCGTGAGGCTGTTGGTCGTGACCGTGTTGCCGCCGGAACCCGACCGGGTGACGTAACGGACGGTGATGGAACTGGAGGCGGGGTTGTACAGCCAGACGGTCGTCCCCGTGCCCGAGACGCCTTGGGCCGAGCTGGGAGTCGAGACCGGGCAGTAGTAGCTGTCCGACCAGAGGGCGGTCGGCACCAGGCGGAAGAAGTCGCACTCGTAGTTCTCGTTGATGTCGCCGGTGATCAAATCCACCTGCACGGGGCGGTTCGCGAGAATTCTGGCCCCGACCTCGACATTTCCGTTCACCAGCCGCGCCGCACCCTGGTTCAGGGTCACCGTGGTTTCAAAGGTGCCGTTGGCGTCCGCATCGATCTGAACGGTCGCCCCGCCCTCGCCGGCCATGATGGACAACCCGGTGTACTGGAAGATCTGGTAGTCCACCGAATCGGGCATGTCGACACCGACCGGAACCCTGAAGTCTGTTCCCCAGTGCGTCGTGTCGAAGACCTCGTTCGCGCCGGCCAACAGAGTGTTGGGGCCGGTCGCCCAGCCGCAGCGGGTGACCGAAACGGACTTGGACGACGCGATCTTGTCGCCGCCGTCGAAATCGATCACCGTGTTCCGCGTCGTCGTCGTGACCGCGTTGCTCAGGATGATCACGGTGCCGGCGGACAGGAGGTCGGAGGGGAAGCCGGGAGGTGCGCCATTGGCCGGGTTGCCATCCCCCCAGATCTGGGTGCCGCCCGGATTGCCGGCGCCGTACAGGTTCGCAGGATTCGAGATGTCCGCATCGAATCCGTTTTCGTAGTGGTCGTAGTAGACGATGGTGCTGTCGGCGAGGACGGCGATCGACACGTAGGTCCACACGGGATTGACGGGATCAGTGCCCGTCCCGTTGGCGATGGACTGGAGGGCCGTCAGGATGTGGTCCTCCGGCACCGGCACATGGAAGTACTGCACCGGCGTGGGATTCGCCGCCCCGGCCTGCAGGCCAAGGCAGCTGGCCAGCGCCAGGGCCATCCAGAAGGGCCGAGCCTGGTGGCGACCGTGGCGTTGACTCGTGCCAGTCCCCGGCACGTCCAAACGGCTCATGATGATTGATTTCATTGTGCAACCTCCCACTGAACAGGACATCTGCAAGTCCAACCGGTGTGATTCCCCATTGGAGACCTCACCCTGACCTCCGCTGCTGCGATCAAGACCTCCCAGTCATTGCCGCAGGACCTCGATTCGACCCCAACTACTGCGATTCTACCACAACCACCCTCCCCCGATCGAGCTTGAAACCGCAAGAAGTGCGAAGAACAGCGCGAACAGGATGAGCGTCAGCGGACGCTGCTCGCGAACATGCGATCTCGATACGGCATTCACAGGGCAACCTCCTTCGTGTTCCTGCTGGCCTGAGCTCGGCCGGGGTGACCGTCCCGCGGGGGGATGGGCTTCGGGCATGCCACCTGATTTCGCATCCGGGCGACCCGGACCATGTCGATGACTCCCGCCACGTCGGACTTCTGGAACGGCTTCGAAAGGGCATAGGCGATGGGATAGCGGAGAGCCTCGTCCATGGTCGTGCTCTCCGGCGCGCCCGTGATCAGGACCACGGCCGGACGGTTCGCCTCCGGGAGCGCGGACAGGATGGCCGTGCCCAGCATGTCGTCGAGATGAAGATCGAGGAAGAGGACGTCGAATCGGTGCGACCCAAGCAGGGCGATGGCCTCGTGACCGTTGGATGCGATCCGGACGTTGTGGCCGAGCTGGTCGACCCACGCGCCCAGGAGCCTTCGGAGAGAGGCCTCGTCGTCGACCACCAGAATCTCCAGCCGTCCCCGGTCCGCCCCGGTCGCGGAGGCCGGCGGTCGGCTCTCGGTGGAGTCATGGGCCCATGCGCCGAGCGCGTTGCGGCTGAAGCGCCAGTGCCGCCCCACCTTGACGGCGGGGACCCTCGACGACTGGGCGTACTTGTACAGCGTCTCGCGAGAGAGCTGCAGGTACGCCGCCGCCTGCTCGATCGTCATCAGCGCCGATTCCATACAATCACCAAGAACAACCAGCCAGAACCTTCGAGTTCCAGCTGCTACCAGCAACTACCAAAGTTACAGGACTCGATTTCCCATCGCAAGGGAAAAAGGCAGATATTTTCGGGTTCCTGGGAGGGGGCCGGTGTGTACGTTTCAGGCGCTCCCAGAGCGATCGGAATCACTTTCCCGCGCGGGAGATCCGGTCAGGACAGCCGGCGGAGGGATGGCGTCACGCGGCCGGGACCACGGGAATTGGCCGTAGCTGGAAATGGGCGGATCGGCCCGGGAAGAGCAGCGGTTGCGTCAGGCCACTGGACGCGCGGACGGCAGGCGTCCGGGAGACGGCGTCGGCGAAGGCCCCGCATACGGCAGAACCTTCGTGGCACGGACCGAGTGCAGGAGTTTGAGCACCTGCCCCCGGACGAACGGCTTGGAGAGGACGTAGAGAAGATCGTAATGCAGCGCCTGGTCCATCATGGGCGTCTCGCTGAAGCCGGTGATCAGCACGACGGGGGGGCGGTCATCGTACTCCTGCAGACGCCCCAGGACCTGGCCGCCCGTGAGATCGGGCATATGCAGGTCGAGAAAGACGAGGTCGTACGTGCGGGAGGTCAGAAGCGACATCGCCTCGGCCCCGTTGCCGGCCAGATCGACACGGTGCCCCTCGGCATGGATCCAGACCTCCAGGAGACGGCGAATCGCGAGATCATCATCCACCACCAGCACGCTCATCCCGGAGCCCGGGTGGTCCGGCGCGGGGGAGGCAGCGGCCACGGAGACACCGTCGGCACGCGAGGCCTCGGTCTGCGAGGACATCCACTGGTCAATCGCCTGCCGGTCGAAACGCCAGTGCCGGCCCACCTTGGCGGCAGGAATCACGCCCCGCTGAACGTACTTGTACAGAGTCTCTCGCGAGAGCCGGAGATAATCGGCGGCCTCGTCGATCGTCATGTACCTTCCATCGACCATGCGCGTTTCTATACGCCCCACTCCCCGTTGCGTCAACTGTATCCGTGATGCAATCGCATCCACGACCCCTTGCGATCCGGGGAGGGCGGCTGCCATGGATCTCTTGGCCGGAGCGATGCAGTTGACTTCGATGCACGGGAATCCGGTGACATCGCTCCGGAAGTGGGGAAACTCCAAACTCCAAGGAAGTCAGAAGTCCAAAGGAAACAAGGAAGGAAGTCGGAGAACCCTCGGGTGCGGATCGGGGGGCGTCCCAAACCGTGCGCGTCTTCGACGAACCTGTTCCCCGCCCACAGACCATCCGGCCTTTCTTCCTTCTCCGCCGTTCAACTTCTCACTTCCTTGAAGTTTGGAGTTTTTCACTTTCCTCGTCCCAAGATGGGAGATGAGCCGCTTGCGATCGGGGGAGGCTGGACTACCTTACGCGATGTCTCTACATTGAACCGGGGCCCGGCGGCCCACGGAGAACCCAAGGGATTTCGACATGAATGGCGTGCCTTATCGCGACGACGACACGGACCGGGAGGAAACCGGGGACTGGCTGGCCTCGCTGGACGACGTGATCGCCCGCACCGGCCCGGAACGGGCGGTCCGGCTGCTCCGCGAGCTCTCCCTGCACGCCCACGAGCGGGGCCTGAAGCTCCCGTTCACGGCGAACACGCCCTACATCAACACGATTCCGCGCGCCGAGCAGCCGCCCTACCCCGGCAACCGCGAACTGGAACGCCGGATCAAGAGCCTGATCCGCTGGAACGCGATGGCCATGGTGGTCCGCGCGAACCGCGAGGAGGAGGGCATCGGCGGCCACATCTCGACGTACGCCTCCGCCGCGACGCTGTACGAGGTCGGCTTCAACCACTTCTTCCGCGCCCCGACGGCGGACCACCCCGGCGACCTTGTCTACTTCCAGGGCCACGCCTCGCCGGGCATCTACGCGCGCGCCTTCCTCGAGGGTCGCCTGCCGCTCGACCGGATCGACAACTTCCGCCACGAACTCCACACCTCGCCAGGGCTCTCCTCCTATCCGCACCCCTGGCTGATGCCGGACTTCTGGCAGTTCCCGACCGTGTCGATGGGCATCGGTCCGATCTCGGCGATCTACCATGCGCGCTTCATCCAGTACATGGAGGACCGCGGCCTTCGCGCGCCGACCGACCAGAAGGTCTGGGCCTTCCTCGGCGACGGCGAGACCGACGAGCCCGAAGCGCTGGGCGCCATCACGCTTGCCTCGCGCGAGAAGCTCGACAACTTGATCTTCGTCATCAACTGCAACCTCCAGCGCCTCGACGGCCCGGTCCGGGGCAACGGCAAGGTCATCCAGGAGCTCGAGGCCGCCTTCCGCGGCGCCGGCTGGAACGTGATCAAGGTCGTCTGGGGCGACGACTGGGACCCGCTGCTGGAGCGTGACCGCGACGGCGTCCTCGTCCGCCGCATGACCGAGTGCGTCGACGGCGACTACCAGAAGTACGTCGTCTCCGACGGCGCCTACATCCGGCAGCACTTCTTCGGCACCGACCCGCGCCTGATGGATCTCGTCCGGAATCTCTCCGACGAGCAACTCCAGCGCCTGCGCCGCGGCGGACACGATCCGGAGAAGGTCTACGCCGCCTTCAAGGCCGCGACGGAGCACCAGGGCGCCCCGACCGTGATCCTCGCCAAGACGATCAAGGGCTACGGCCTCGGCGAAAGCGGCGAGGGCAAGAACATCACGCACTCGCAGAAGAAGCTGAACGAGGACGAGCTGCGCGAGTTCCGCAACCGGTTCGGCATCCCGGTCTCGGACGACGACATCGACCATGTCCCGTTCTACCGGCCGCCGGAGGACAGCCCCGAGATGGAGTACCTGCGCGAGCGCCGGACGGCGCTCGGCGGCTTCGTGCCCTCCCGCCGCACGACCTTCCTCCCGCTGAAGACCCCGGGCAGCGATCTCTTCGGCGAGTTCCACCAGGGCGCCGACCGCGAGGTCTCCACCACGATGGTCTTCGTCCGCATGCTCGGGAAGCTGCTGCGCGACCCGGAGGTCGGGAAGCTCATCGTCCCGATCGTGCCCGACGAGGCGCGGACCTTCGGCATGGAATCGCTGTTCCGCCAATGCGGCATCTACTCGCACCCGGGGCAGCTTTACGAGCCCGTCGACAAGGACAGCCTGCTCTACTACAAGGAGGCGACCAACGGCCAGATCCTCGAGGAGGGCATCACCGAGGCCGGCTCGCTGTCGTCGTTCCTCGCCGCCGGCTCGGCCTACGCCAACCACGGCATCGCCACGATCCCGTTCTTCATCTTCTACTCGATGTTCGGACTCCAGCGCGTCGGCGACTTCATCTGGGCCGCCGGCGACACGCGCTGCAAGGGCTTCCTGGTCGGCGGCACCGCCGGGCGCACCACGCTGGCCGGCGAGGGCCTCCAGCACCAGGACGGCCACAGCCACGTGCTCGGCCTGCCGGTGCCGAACCTCGAATGCTACGACCCGGCCTACGCCTACGAGCTGGCGGTCATCATCGAGGACGGCCTCCGCCGCATGTACGCCGAGGGCGAGAACGTCTTCTACTACCTGACCGTGATGAACGAGAATTACGCCCAGCCGGCGATGCCGGAGGGCGCGCGCGACGGAATCCTGCGCGGGCTCTACCCGCTGCGAAGCGTCGGCGACGCGAAGGCCCCGCGGGTCCAGCTCGTCGGGAGCGGCGCCATCCTCAACGAGGTCGCGAAGGCCGCGGAGTGGCTCGCCGCCGAGGCGGGCGTCGCGTCGGACCTGTGGTCGGCCACCTCCTACAAGCGCCTGCAGCGCGACGCGGTCGACTGCGAGCGGTGGAACTGGATGCACCCCGGCGAGGCGCCGCGGACGCCGTACGTGGCGCAGCAGCTGGCCGGCCGGAAGGGCCCCGTCGTCGCCGCGTCGGACTACATGAAGGTCCTGCCCGACGCCATCGCCCGGCACGTGCCGAAACGGTGGCTCTCGCTGGGCACCGACGGCTTCGGCCGCAGCGACGGGCGCGACGCCCTGCGCCGGCACTTCGAGGTCGACGCCGCCCACGTCTCGGCAGCCGCCCTGGCCGCGCTGGTCGCGGACAAGGCCCTCGACGGCACGGCCGCCGCCGCCGCCCTGAAGAAACTAGGAATCGACCCGGATAAGGCCAACCCGTGGACGGCCTGAACCATCTCGTGGAGGGCGTCCGAGCCTCCGCTCGCGGAGGGCGGCTCCAGTTCACTCTCCACGCCCACCAGGAAATGGTGAGCGAGGGCTTCACCGGCGATGACGTCTCCCATGCCCTGTCATCGGGCTTGATATTGGAGAACTACCCGGAACACCGGCGGGGTGCTTGTGCCCTGATGTCGGGGACCACAGCCGCCGGACGCCCGATGCATATCGTCTGCACAACCGGCCGGGATCCGGCTATAGTCATCACGGTCTACGAACCCAAGCCCCCGAAATGGGTCACACCGACGACCCGTGGAGTCCGATCATGAAATGCTCGATTCAAGGCTGCCCCGGAGCGTACGAGCGGCGTCAAATCACTCATGTTGTGAAGCGGGGCGGGGATGTCCTGGTGTTTGAAGACGTGCCCGCGGACGTATGCACGGTCTGCTCCGATGTCTTGCTTGATGCGGCAACCGTTCGCCGCTTGGATGAGATGATCCATCATCCCGCGCACGCAACCAGGATGGTGCCCGCCTACGAGTTCGCCTAAGCAAGTCGTCGATCGCAACCCAGCGGAAGCCCCCCCATGCCCAAGGAACTCAACCTCCCCCCCCTCGGCGAGAACATCGACGGCGGCGACGTCGTCAAGGTGCTCGTGAAGCCCGGCGACGCGCTGCGCGTCGATCAGCCGATCCTCGAACTCGAAACCGGCAAGGCCACTCTCGAAGTGCCCTCGCCCGTCGCAGGCACCGTCGAGGCCGTCCTCGTGAAGGCGGGCGACAAGCTCGTCATCGGCCAGCCGGTCCTGACGCTGGCCGGCGCCGGCGCCGCCCCGGCCGCGAAGAGCGCTCCGGCCGCGGCGGTCGCGGGCGCCGCGGCGCCCGCGAAGCCCGCCCCGACGAAGGCCCCCGCGCCTGCCGTGCCGCCCACGGGCGGAGCCGAGTTGAGGCTGCCGTCCCTGGGGGAGAACGTCGACGGCGGCGATGTCGTGAAGGTCCTCGTCAAGGCGGGCGACACCGTCGTGATCGACCAGCCCATCCTGGAGGTCGAGACCGGCAAGGCGACGATCGAGGTCCCCTCGCCCGCCGCGGGCACGGTGGCCTCCGTCCTCGTGCAGCCCGGCGCAAAGCTGAAGATCGGCGATCCCGTCCTGACGTGGACTGCCGCCGTCGCTTCGCCGGGCGCAGCCCCGGCCGCGGTCGCGGCGCCGGTGACGGCGCCCACGCCCCCGGCGTCCCTCCAGCCGCAGTTCCCACCGGTCGCCCCGGAGCCGTCCGTGGCGCCGGTGATCCCGACGGCGAAGCCCTCGCGCGTGCCCGTCGCCGCCGCGCCGTCGGTCCGCAAGTTCGCCCGCGAGATCGGCGTCGCGATCGAGGAGGTCAAGGGCTCCGGCGCCGCCGGCCGCATCACGGTCGACGACGTCAAGCGCCACTCGCGCCAGATCAACACCGGCCGGAAGATCCACACCCACTGCGCGCTGGAGGCCGCCCCCCTGCCGGACTTTGCGAAATGGGGCGAGGTGGACCGCGAAACGATGTCGAAGATCCGCGTCGCGACGGCCGAGCACATGGCCCGCGCGTGGGCGACCATCCCGCACGTGACGCAGCACGACAAGGCCGACATCACCGAGCTCGAGGCCCTGCGCAAGCGTTTTGCCCCGCGCGCGGAGGCCGCGGGCGGCAAGCTGACCGTCACCGCGATCCTGCTCAAGGTCGTCGCCGCCGCGCTGAAGGTGTTCCCGAAGTTCAACGCCAGCGTCGACATGGCCGGGCGCACGGTCGTGTACAAGAAGTTCTACAACGTGGGGATCGCGGTGGACACCGAGCGCGGCCTGCTCGTGCCGGTCCTGCGCGGCGTCGACCGGAAAAACATCGTCCAGCTCGCCGTCGAGCTCGGCGAGATCTCCCGGAAGGCGCGGGACGGCAAGATCGCGCCGGACGACCTGCAGGGGGGCACGTTCACGATCACGAACCTCGGCGCGATCGGGGGATCGTTCTTCACGCCGATCATCAACGCGCCCGAGGTGGCGATCCTCGGCGTCGGCCGGGCCACGATGGAGTCGGTCTGCAACCGCAAGGACGCCACCTGCGCGCCGCGCCTGATGATGCCGCTCTCGCTCTCCTACGACCACCGCCTCATCGACGGCGCCGACGGCGCGCGCTTCCTGCGCTGGATCGTCGAGGCGATCGAGGAGCCGATGCTGATCTCGCTGGAGGGATGAGGGATGAAAGCGGAAACCTGAAAGAAGAGCCGGACTTCGGATCCGGCATCCCGCTTTCAGGTTCCAGGTTTCATCCTTCAGCCTTCTCGTCCCGGCTCAAATCCTGGAAGCCGACGCCGAGCTTGCGCAGCGCGTAGCCGCATTCGCGCAGGTAGTTCCCGTACGACATCATCCAGTGGAACCCCTTCATGCGCTCGAGCAGGGCGACCTCGTCGCCGCGGATGCGGACGTCGCACTGCGAGCGGCAGATGTCGAGGAACGGGTTGCCGGCGATCTCCCCCTCGAATCCGATCCAGTCCTTGTTGGCGAAGTCGGGCACGAGGTTCGTGCAGACCTGGCCGACGCGGAACTCGACCTTCGGGGCCGCGCCGTAGTCGGACTCGAAATGCGTGAGGATCTTCACCGGCTCCAGCCGGCGTCCGTCCATCTTCCGCGGCGCCGTGCAGTGCGCGAGCGTCACGATGCCGCCGTGCGGCGTCGTCGGGTCGTTGAGGAAGACCGGCAGGCCGCTGATCTTGTGCAGCAGCACGCCCGAGGGGATCACGACGAAATCGGACTCGCAGAACGCCAGCCATCCCTCGTCGTTGAGGAAGCTCAGCGGCATGCAGGCCGTCGTCTTCGAGATCCCCATGATCGTCCCCATGCAGTGGTTGACCGTGATCGCGCCGGCGCCGGCCTCGCGCATGAGGTCGCGGAAGACGTCCGTCATCACGTAGGCGCGATCGAGGAAGTCGCGTCCGGTCCGCATCGAGACGCGCCATCCGCCGAGCAGCCGCTCGGCCTCCGCGGCGGCCCTGCGGCGGCGGGCGGGATCGTCCATCGCCGCCTGGAGGCGCGGCGCGAGCGCGGCGTACGGGACGTCGACGATGTCGAACTTCCACGTGTCCCTCGCGATCGCGGGGGCCTTCTGCCCGCCGGCGCCCCAGCCCGAGGCGCCCCCGATCGCGACGATCTTCGTCCCGACCGTGTTGCGCAGGCCCGACAGGGCGCGGAGGCGCCACGCGAGTTCCGCGGGATCGTCGATGGCGATGTCATTGACGTCGAGGCCCGGCTGGCCGTACTCGTCGACGGTCTTCCGCAGCAGGCGCGGGTGGACGATCTCGTACCACAGGTAGACCGGCCCCGGATCGTGGCGCAGGAACATCAGCGTGTCGCGGTCGGGGGAGATCAGGCTCTCCAAGGCCTTCAAGCCGCCGCCGGCCGCGTAGAGGATCCGCACATCGCAGGGCTTTGTCGCGGCCTCCGCGGCGGCGGCGTCCGACTTCACCTTCTCCACCGGCCCGATCTCGAGCGGCACGCCGGCCGACGCCTTCACGGCGGCGAGTTCCTTCCCGATGCGCGCGACCTCGGCGTCCGCGTCGGCCTCGGTTTGGATTCCGCCCCAGCCCCGCCAGCTCGTCGCCTCGCGGCGGACCGGGGTCGAGTACACGAGCACGGGCTGGACGCGGAGAGCCCGCCGCGCCGGCGGGCCGCCGGCATCCGCGGCGAGGGCCGCCGGCCCGGCCAGGCCCACGCCGGCCGCCGTGGCGCCGAGGCGGACGACGAACTGGCGTCGCGTCAGGCCGGGCGGGGGGTGAAGGGCACAGCAGGAGCAGGAACAGGAACCGTGCGGACCGTGGCTCGCGTTCATGGCGGATCCTCCAATCCGCTCCGGATGATGCCAGCCCGGGGCCCCGTCTGCAACAGGCGCATGGGACGCCGACAGGCCAGGGGCCGGAACGGGCGGCTGCCGTGGCGGGGGGATGCCGCGCCGGTGGCCGGCCGTGCGGGGTCGGCAACCGCGCTCAGCGGCGCCGCCAGCGCCGCGCCCCGAGGAGCCCCAAGCCGACCAGGCCGAACAGAATGCCGGTGGAGGCTTCCGGCACCACGTTGATATCCACGGCCAGGGATCCGCCATTGTCGCTGTAGTAGCCGGGTCCGAAGGGCGTCTGGTCCGCGATGGAGAACGCAAGCGGGCTGCCACCCCCCACGATCTCCAGGCGGTAGACGTGGGAGGGCGAGTACGTGTGGGCGGACCAATGGATGCCGTCCGCCGTCCCCATCCAGTTCACCGCGGCGCCATCGACCAGCAAGTCCAGCGTGTCCGTGGCCAGCGTGAAACCGCCCGCGGGATACACCTCGATCGGGGTGCCGGAGACACCGGAAAGAATCCACTCGGCATCCGCGGTTCCCGTGCCCCATCCGTACGTGCCCGTCGCCTCGATGCGATAGGCGACCCCGACGCTCAGCACGCTGCTGGTGATCGCGCTCGACGAGGTGGCCGGGATCGTCAGCGTCTCCGCGCGGGCCCCGGGAGGGAGAGCCGCGATCCCAAGGAACGAGGCGAGAACCGTGACGAACCGGAACCTCAAGGATGGAGCCCCCCCGCTCACGATGTCGACTCTAGGTCATCGGCGGAGGCCACACAAGCTCCGACTGCGCAATTTCCCGTCCCCCCGGAACGAGCCGCTCCGCGGGCCTGGCGACCCTGGCCGCCGGATCCCGGTCGCCCTCGACACCGGCCCCTGCAGAGGCGACAGTATCGGGCCATGTTCTCGCACGCCTATACGATCGCCCGCGTGGCCGGCATTCCGATCCGGGTGCACATCACGCTGCTGATCCTGCTGCCGATCCTCCTGCTGCAGTTCCCGATGTCGCTGTGGATCCTCGGCCTCGCCGCGATGGCCGGCTTCTTCGCCAGCATCGCGCTGCACGAGCTGGGCCACGCGCTCGTGTCGATGCGGTTCGGCTGCCGCGCGCGCGACATCGTCCTCCTGCCGATCGGTGGCATCGCCCAGCTGGAGTGCCTCCCGCGCAGCCCCCGGCAGGAGATGCTGATCGCCGCCGCGGGCCCCGCCGTCAGCCTCCTCCTCGCGCTGGCCGGCTCCCTCGCCGCGGACCTGCTCGACGCCGCGGGCGCCCGGCCGGCTGCCCTCGTCGCCGGGCTCCTCGGCCAGGTCAATCTGACGCTGGCCCTCT
>CAYODK010000046.1:0-13983 GCA_964402695.1 uncultured Verrucomicrobiota bacterium | reverse complement strand
CCTCTTCAACCTGATCCCGTCGTTCCCGATGGACGGCGGCCGCATCTTCCGCGCCTTCCTCTCGCCGTTCCTCGGCCGGCTGCTCGCGACGCGCATCGCGTCGTGGATCGGACGCGCCTTCGCGGTCGGGCTCGGCGTCTGGAGCGTGCTCGGCCCCGCCTTCCGCCCGATGACCCTGGTGCTGGCGATCTTCCTGTTCCAGGCCGCGGGCGCGGAATGGCGGCAGACCCTCCTGCAGGAGTTCGCCCGACCCCGCCGGCCCTTCGGGGGCTTCTTCGGCGGCAGCGACGCCACACCGGGCGAGCGCCGCGTCGACGACGAGATCGTGGTCGGCCCCCCGCCCTACGAGCGCCGCGCCCCCCGCCGCGCCTTCGCCGACTTCCTCGACGCCCTCCGCCGCCGCACCGACGACTGGTGGCGGTAGCCGAACGAGATCCGAGGTCCGACGTCCGAGATCCGGCCGCCCGGCAAAGCACGGCTCCGGTACTCGTCCCTCCCATGGGCATGCTCCTTCCTGCCGCGGTGGACGGGGCCGGGTTCAGGCTTGCGACATCCGGGGCGACCGGACCGCACGAACACGGCCTCGGCGAGAGGTCATGAGCGTTGGGGACGGGTTTCTTGAACGCCGCAGGCCCCCCCCTCGTCCAAACACAAGACTCGAAACCTGGAACTTGAAACCTGGAACTCCCGCCCGCGGTTTTCCGCGGGCGGGGGCGTAGGGTATAGTGCCGCGTCCGAACCTTGGAGCAGCGATGAACAAGACGATCCTGATTGCCGTTGCGGCCGCGCTGGCCGCCGTCCTGGCGCGGGCAGTTCCGGCCGTCCCCGACCACCCGGATGGCCTGCTGGACATGAAGGGGGCGCTGGCGGCGGCGGCGAAGGCGACGGCGGATGCATACCCGGACGCCGACACGGTCGACGTCGACTCGGTCCAGCGCACCTGGTACGCGCCGGACGGCACGTCGGTGATGTGGTACGACGGCTGCTCGAAGATCCTGACCGAGAAGGGCCGCCGGGAGGCCGCGAGCCTGCGGATGGGCTTCCACGAGTTCTACGGCACGGTCGAGGTCAAGCGCGTCGAGATCCACAAGCCGGACGGACGCACGGTGCCGGTCGATGTCGCCGCGCTCAGCCGCGTCACGGTCGCCTCGGACCAGATGGCGTCGAACATCTACGACCCGAAGTACAAGATGCTCTCCGTCGGCATCCCGAACCTCGAGACCGGCGACGTGCTGCGCGTGGTGATCCGCGACACCCAGTTCCGCGTCCGCATCCCGGACCAGTGGGCGGACTACACGACCTTCGAGAACCGCTCGCCGATCCTGCGCGCCGTCTACGAGGTCCACGCACCGGCCGCGCGCCCGCTGCGCCACCGCGTGCTGAAGTCCGAGGTGCCGGGGACGATGACCTATACGAACGAGGTCCGCGACGGCGTCACGCTGCACCGCTGGACCGCCCGCAACGTGCCGCAGATGTTCCCCGAGCCGGACATGCCCGACCCGCGCACCGTCACGCAGCGGCTGCTGCTCAGCACGAGCGAGGACTGGGCCTCGATCTCGAAGTGGTACTGGGAGATCTGCCTGCCGCACATGGAGAAGACCACGCCGGCGATGAAGGCCGCCGTCGCGGACCTCACGAAGGACTGCAAGGACGACCGTGCCCGCATCGAGGCCCTCTTCGCCTTCGTGTCGCAGAAGATCCGCTACATGGGCATCACGACCGAGACCGAGGCGCCGGGCTACGAGCCACACGACGTGAACATCACCTTCGAGAACCGCCACGGCGTCTGCCGCGACAAGGCCGCGCTGCTGGCCGCGATGTTCCGCCTGGCCGGCATCGACGGCTTCCCGGTGATCATCCACGTCGGGTCCAAGCGCGACGAGGAGGTGCCCCTGCCCTACTTCAACCACGCCATCACCGCGGCGCGGCTCAAGGACGGCACGCTGATCCTGATGGACCCGACCGACGAGGCCACGCGCGAACTGCTCCCGGCCTACCTCGGCAACCGCAGCTTCCTTGTCGCCACGCCCGCGGGCGACCCGCTCCGCACCTCGCCCGTGCCGCCGGCCGAGGAGAACCTCGTCCGCATCGAGACCCAGGCCGAGCTCGGCGCCGACCGCGTGCTGCGCGGCCGCGTCGCGGCGCACTTCGACGGCGTCAACGACAACGCCTACCGCGGCTACTTCGCGCGGCTGAAGCCCGACGAGCGCAGCCGCTTCTTCGAGTCCGTCGCGAAGCGCGCCGTCGCGGGCGCCCGGCTCACCTCGCTCGAGATCGAACCGGCCGACATGCAGGACCGCGACAGGCCCCTCGTGGCCCGGTTCGGCTTCGAGGCGCCGGACCCGGTCGTGCGCGGCGGCTCGGCCGCGCTGGTGAACCCGCCGGGCTTCGGCAACGCGCTGGGCGTCGTGCACTCGGTCCTCGACTCCACCGGCCTCGAGAAGCGCAAGTACCCGCTCGTGACCACCTACGCCTGCGGCATCCGCGAGACCTTCTCGCTGCGCACCGGCGACTCGCTCGGCGCGGCGAAGTCGGCGCCCGAGTTCGCGCCGCTGGACACGGAGACGCTCCGGTGGGCGCCGCAGTGGACCTTCCGCAACGGCGTGCTGGAGGGGCGGAGCGAGATGCTGCTCAAGGTCGTCGAGTTCTCGCCGGACCAGTACGCCGCGCTCAAGAGCGCGCTGCGGTCCATCGAGGTCGACCGCCGCAAGCGCGCCGTGATGGAGGACCGCGGCTCCGCGGGCGCCGCACCGGCCGCCGTGGCCGCGAAGCCCGCCGCGCCGGAGGCGGACTCCGAGATCCTCGAGGCCGTCACGGACTGCGTCCTCGATGCGGCCGGCAACGCCACGACCACCAACTCGGTTCGCAAGCGGATCCTGACCTATGCGGGGGTGAAGGCGAACGCCGAGGTCAAGATCGACCACCTTCCCGTGTGGGACGAGGTCGCCATCCCCGTCGCGCGCGTGACGGCGCCCGACGGCGCCGTGAAGACACTCTCCGCCGAGGAGACGAACCTGATGGACCAGCCGTGGACCGGCTCGGCGCCGCGCTATCCGCCCGGCCGGACGCTCGTCGCCAGCCTGCCGGGCGTCGTGCAGGGCGCGGTCGTCGAGACGACCGTGGTGCAGACCTCGAAGGACCGGCCCTTCTTCAGCGCCGCGTGGAGTTTCGGCGGCTTCAACCCGGTCCAGCGCCGCGTGGTCCGCCTCCGCGCCCCGGCCTCGCTGGCCCTCAAAGTCCTCGACCGCACCGCCGGCGCCGTCCGGTTCACGGAGACGCGCGAGGGGGATGCGATCGTCCGCACCTGGACGGCGACGAATCTGCCCGCGCTGTCGCGCGAGTCCGCCATGCCGCCGGACTGGGCGCAACTGCCGACGGTCTTCGTCAGCTCGGGCGACTGGGCCGCCTACGCCCGGGCGCTCCGCGCCGCGCTCGACGCCGCCGCGACGGGACAGTCCGCCGCCGCCGCGAAGGCCCGCGAACTGACCGCCGCGTGCACGAACAAGGCCCAGGCGGCCCGCGCGATCCGCGACTTCGTGGACCAGTCCGTCCGCGGCGCCGGGCCGGGGCTGGCCGACCTGCCGCTGGCCGCGATCGCCCCGGCCGACGTCACGCTCAGGGACGGCTACGGCAACGGGGCGGACCAGGCCGTCCTGCTGCACGCAATGCTCACCGCGGCCGGTTTCCAGCCTTCGTTCGTCGTCGCCAGCGGCCACGACGCGCGCATGCGGATCCACGATCTGCTGATCGCCGCGCCCCAGCGCCGGCTGTTCGGCTCCGTGCTCGTGAGCGTCGACGACGGCACCGGGACCGCGGTGCTGCTGAACGACACGGACCACTACACCGACTTGGGCGCCTCGCCGCATCTCCGGCACGACGCCCTCGATCTCGCGGCCGGCAGGGTCGCGGCCCTTCCGGCGCCCGGCGGGTTCGAGTCGCGAACCGAGACGGCGCTCGCGCTCGATGTCGCCCCCGACGGCTCGGCGCTGCTGCGGCTGCGCCGGACGCACTACGGCATGAACAACGCCGCGTGGCGGAAGCACTTCAGCGAGTTGCCCCCCGAGGAGCGGCGGCGCTACCACCAGGAACAGGTCGCGGGGATCTCGCAGAACGCCGTCGCGGAGGGACCGCTGGTTACGCGCTTCGAGGGGCATCCCGGCCTCGAGGAGTTCGCCGTGCGGATCGACCGCTACGCCGTGCGCGACGGGGACCGGCTCTACTTCATCCTGCCGGTGTCGCCGGTCTCGCTGCCCGGCCTGACCTCGGACGCGCGGGCCAATCCGCTCTACTGGGGCGGGTCGTCGCGCGACCGGGTCGAGGTCGACGTGCGCCTGCCCGAAGGCTTCGGCCAGATCGAAATCGCGCCGCCGGACCTCGCCTGGACGAACGACGGCGCGGGCAGGATCGCGATGGAGACGAAACGCGGGGCTGACGGCTCGCTGCGCATCACGCGGACGATCGACCTGGAGCCCGTCCTGTTCCCGGCGACGAACTACCCGGCGCTCCTCGAACTCGACCGCGACCTCAAGCACCCGCGCCTGAGGACGGTGATGGTGAAGCGGGAGTCAAGCCCGTGATCGACCGGTCCGGCCCGGTAGCCGCCGACGTCTCCGCCGTGGGGCAGGCACTCCTGCCTGCCCATCGCGGGCTCCGCGCGGACAGGAGTGTCCGCGCCACACCGCCACCCCCGTTGGATGTTGGGTGTTGGACGTTGGCGGTTGGATGTTGCTCCGGTCAGCCGCCGTCCCTGCACCCGCAGCCGCCCTCGCCCCCGCAGCAGCCTCCGGCGGACGGACGGACCGGCGCGGCGGCCGGCGTCGCGACGGTCGGTTCATGCGAGCAACCGCACTCCCCGCCGCCCCCGCCGCAGCACCCACCGCCGGCCGCGCGGGCCGCGGCGTTGGCACGCTCCTTCGCCGGATCGAAGTCGCACGAGCAGGCTCCGAGGCGCTTCTTCCGCGCGAAGAAGATGCCGACGCCGATGCCGACGAAACAGAGGCCGAGGACGCCGATCACGACCCCCAGCAGCACGAGGAACGAAACGCTCATGGAGGCACCGTAACATGCCCCCGCCCCCTTCTCAAACGAGCCTCCCCTCGGACGGAACGACGGCATCTTCCTCCCCGGGGATCCCGGGATCAGCCCGCGGGGCCCCGCCTTCGCCGGAGCTTCGGCGGGCACGCGCGGGCCCTCCCGGTCCACCGACATCCGGGTGGGTCGCCGGCCCCGGCGACCGTTCGCAAGGTGCCCCGGCGACGGACCGCCACATCCGCGGGATCGTCTTCGACATGGACGGCGTCCTCTGCGACTCCGAGGAACTGATGGCGGAGGCTACCTGCGCGATGTTTCGCGAGCCGCAGGGGGTCCCCCCCTCGCCCGCCTTTTTCCAGTATTTCTGGGGGGGGGGGGCGTTGTGGTTTTGGGGGGGGGTCGCGCGCACGCTGGGCGTGACCGCGGTGCTGCCGCGCGACCGCGACCGCACCTACGAGATCTTCCGCGAGGTCATCCGCGGGCGTCTCCGGCCGCTGCCCGGCGTGATCGAATTCACCGCCGCCGCCCGGCGCGCCGGCCTCCGGCTGGCCGTCGCCACCAGCGCCGACCCGATCAAACTTGACGCGATCCTCGCCGAGATCGGCCTGCCCCATGCGACGTTCGACGCGCTTGTCACGGCCGAGGACGTCACGCGCAACAAGCCCGATCCCGAGATCTTCGTCCACGCCATGGACCGGATCGGCCTGCCGCCGGCGGACTGCGTCGTCGTCGAGGACACCCTCCCCGGCATCACGGCGGCCCTCGGCTCCGGCGGCCGGTGCCTCGCGCTGCACACCACCTTCGCCCGGGAACGGATCGAGCCGCTCCACCCGCACTGGATCGCCCCCGACCTCGCGCACCTCCCGGCGGACTTCCTTCGGGACTGCGGCCTGACGTAAGCGGCGACGACGACCGTCGCAGTCGTGGGGCAGGCACTCCTGCCTGCCCTTCAGGGTCCTGCCGCGCGGACAGGAGTGTCCGCGCCACGATCACCGTGAAACCGGAGGTCCATGGCCGATAGTTGCACATTGATCCCGTCGCGCCGAAAGGCTATGCACTCGGGCGAACGCCGAGGTGCCCATGAAGACGAACATCACCGCTCTCGATCGCGCGCTGGCCACGGTCTGCGAACTCTGTCCGGTCTGCCGGACCGCCCGCCGCCACCCGCAGGGCGGCGCCAACGCATTCGTGCGCCGCATCGAGGGGCGCGTCTGCCCGTTCTGCCGCGCCTACGCCCGCGTCCACGGCCGGCCGTCCCACGCCGCCACGGCCGCCTGAGGAGCCCCATGAGCGATCCCGTTCCGCCCGTGGATGCGCCGGGTGCCGCGGAGCATCCGGCCGACATCGCCGACCGCCTGCAGTCGATGCCCGCGTCCGATGCCGCCGCCGCGCTCCGCGACCTCCCCCGCGGCGCCGCCGCCCGGGCGCTGGCCGAGATGGACGACGACACGGCCGCCGCGGTCGCCGGCGAGCTGCCGCCCGGCGACGCCGCCGCGCTGCTGAGGGCCCTGCCCCACGACGAGGCGGCCGACATCGCCGCCGGTCTCGCGCCCGACCGCCGGTCCGAGGTGCTCGGCCAGATCGGCGCACCGGACGCCGCGCGGGTCGCGGACCTGATGCGCTATCCCGAGGACTCGGCGGGCGGCATCATGCAGGACCGCTTCATCGCGCTGCCGGCCGACGCGACCCTCGGCGACTGCCAGGAGCGCCTGCGGCAGTGGTCCGAGGAGGACCTTCCCGCCGCGTCCTATCTCTACGTCGTCGATGCCGACCGCCGGCTGCTGGGCGTCGTCCCGATCCGCGACCTGGTCTTCCGCAAACCCGACCGCCTCGTCCGCGACGTCATGAACCCTTCCGTCCGCTTCGTCACGGTGGACGACGACCGGGAGACGGTCGCACGCCTCTTCGCGCAGTATCACTACCTCGCGCTGCCGGTCCTCGACCGGGACAAGCGGATCGCCGGCATCGTCGAGGCGCGGCAGGTGATCGGCATCGTGCAGGACGAGGCCACCGAGGACATGCAGTTGATGGTCGGTCTGTCGGGCGAGGAGCGCACGTTCACGCCGTGGCGCCGGTCGCTCGTGCCGCGCCTGTCGTGGCTGCTCGTCAACCTCGCGACGACCTTCCTCGCCGCCGCCGTGGTCGGGTTCTTCGAGGAGACCATCGCGAAGTGGACGGTGCTGGCGGTCTTCCTGCCGGTCGTCGCCGGCCAGGGCGGCAACGCGGGGATGCAGACGCTGACGGTGATCATCCGCGGCATGGCGCTCGGCGAACTGCAGGGGCGGGCCGCATGGTCCGCGCTCGGCAAGGAGGCCCTGCTCGGACTGCTCAACGGGCTGGCGATCGGCGTCGTCGTGGGCCTCGCGGGCTGGTGGTGGAAGGGCAGCTTCATCCTCGGCGCCGTCGTGGCCGTCGCGATGCTGTTCAACATGCTCGCAGCCGCGGTGTCGGGCGTCGTGATCCCCGCGGCCCTGCGCATGGCGAAGGTCGATCCGGCGCTGGCCTCGAGCATCTTCCTGACCGCCGTCACGGACGTGGCGGGGTTCTTCTTCTTCCTCGGGCTCGCGGCGCTGGCGATGCGGTTCCTGTAGGGCGGGAGGACAAGGGGCGAGGGTCGAGGGCGGACGTCAGAGGTTGGAGGGCAGAGGGTGGAATTCGGAGGGCGGAGGCCCGCGGGCCGGGGGGCGGTGTCTTCTTTCAGGTTTCAGGTTTCCTCCCTCAGCCCTCTCCTCAGATGTCGTACTCCGCCCGCTCGCGCTGGAGGAGGCCGGGGGGGATCTCCTCGAGGAAACGGGACGGGCTGTAGTAGTTGAACTCGCCGTCGCGCCCGCGGCGCATCTTCGGCACGCACAGGAAGAGGTGGTCCTTCGCGCGCGTCGTCGCGACGTAGAAGAGCCGCCGCTCCTCGGAGACGCCGCCGGAGGCCTCGTCGTTGATCGTGCGGCCGGAGGGGAAGATGCCCTCGGCCATCCACAGGACGAAGACCACGGGCCACTCGAGGCCCTTGGCTTGGTGGACGGTGCTGAGCAGGACGTGGTCCTCGTCGACGACGGCGTCGCGCTGCCCGCCGGTGTCGACGTTCGTCAGCAGGGCGACCTCGCTGAGAAAATCGGCGAGCGACGGAAAGCGCGACATGTAGCGGACCATCTCGTCCACGTCGTCGATCCGCCGGTCCGGGTTGTCGAAGGTCTCCGTCGCGTAGCGCCGGTAGACGGCCTCGACGAACCGGCCGGCGAGGTCGCCGCCGTCGGTGGCGTCCTTGACCTCGCGCATCGTCGCCGCCAGGACCTCCCAGTCCGCCCGCGCGGCGGCGGGCATCGCCTTCGCGACCTTGTCGAGGTCCGCCGGCGACTGCGGCGAGAAGCGCCCGCCGATCTTCGCCCAGATCTTCTGCGCGGTCCGCTCGCCGGTGCGCGGGAAGAGGCCGAGCATGCGCACGAAGGCGAGCTCGTCGTTCGGGCGGACGGCCAGTCGCAGCGGCGCGAGGACGTCCTTCACGTGGGCCTGCTCGAAGAAGCGGATGCCGGACGTGATCGCGTAGGGCACGCCGTTGCGGGTCAGTTCGAGCTGCAGCTCCATCGCGTTGAAATGCGAGCGGTAGAGGATCGCCACGTCGCGCAGGCGGTGGCCTTCGCGGCGCATCGCGGCGATCGCCTGGATGACGTACCTCGCCTGCTGCGAGCCGTCGCGCAGGTCGACGCGCACCGGGCGGAAGCCCTCGGGCCGCACGGCGCGCAGGGTCTTCTGGAACTGCTCGGGGTTGCCCGCGATGCAGGCGTTGGCGACGTCCAGCACGCCGGGCACACTGCGGTAGTTGGTCTCGAGTTTGAAGACCTTCGCATCGGGATAGCGGTCGGGGAACGAGAGGAAGTTCCGGTAGTCGGCGCCGCGCCAGGCGTAGATGCTCTGGAAGTCGTCGCCGACGACGAGCAGGTTGCGGTGCCGGGCGGCAACGGCGTCGACGAGGCGGGCCTGGAGCGGATTCGTGTCCTGATACTCGTCGACGAGCACGTGGAGGAACTGCTCCTGGTAGCGCGCGAGCAGGTCGGGGCACGTCTCCAGAAGCCGCAGACCCTGCCCGAGCAGGTCGTCGAAGTCCATCGCGTTCATCCGCAGCTTGCGGGCGGCGTAGTCGCGCACCGCGGCGCGAAGGGTGTCCGGCGGGACGGCCAGCTCGCCGAACTGCTCCAGCACGGCCGGTTCGACGGGCACGTCGCGGTTGCGCGCAAGGCTGATGGCGTCGAGGAGGGCCTCGGGCTTGGGGAAGTGCGGCTCGGCCTTGCGGACGTCCGCGGTGCAGGCGCGCATGACCGAGCGGGCGTCGTCCTCGTCGAGAATCGCGAAGTCGCTGCCGTAGCCGGCGCGCGGCGCGTGGCGGCGCAGCAGGCGGTTCGCGAAGTGGTGGAACGTTCCGCCCCAGATGCCGGCGACGCCCGGACCGGCGAGCATGCGGGCGCGGTCGAGCATCTCGCGCGCGGCGCGGTTGGTGAAGGTCAGCAGCAGGATGCGCGGCGTCTCGACACCGCGCTCGACGAGATGCGCGACGCGGTAGGTCAGCGTGCGCGTCTTCCCCGTCCCCGCCGCGGCGACGACCAGCACCGGGCCGTCCGGCGCGAGCGCCGCCGCGCGCTGCTCCGGGTTGAGGTCGTTCTCGAAGTCAATGGCCATGCGCGCCCGCCCGCAGCCGGTAGAGGGCCCACGCGGCGACCGTCTTGCCGTCGCGGATCCGGTTGTCGCGCACCATCGCCTCCAGGTCGGCCTCGCGCAGCGGGACGACCTCGACGCGCTCGTCCTCGTCCAGCTTCGCCTCCGCGCGCGGCGCGGCGCACTCGGCGAAGTAGAGGTCGATCACCTCGTCCGTGTAGCCCGGCGAGGCGTAGACCGTGCCGAGGTGCGTCAGGCGCTCGGCGGTGCAGCCGGTCTCCTCGCGCAGCTCGCGCCGCGCGGCGGCCTCGGGCGCCTCGCCCGGCTCGTTGAGGCCGGCGCAGAGTTCGACGACGTCCGCCTCCATCGCCTTGCGGAACTGGCGGACGAGCAGGAAGGTGCCGTCCGGCAGCCGCGGCAGCACGGCGACCGCCGGGGCGTGGCGGACGATCTCGCGCATCGCCGGCGAGCCGTCCTCCAGCCTCACGTCCAGCACGTCCAGGCGCACCACGCGCCCGTCGTACACCGTCCTCGCCCCCGTCGTCGCCTCGTGCATCGCATCGTCTCCGTCACGCCCCCCGGCTTCTGTAGATCTCGTCCCGGATCTTCTCCCAGTTCCCGCCCTCGAAACCGGGTTGGAAACCGCCCTCCCGGGTCTTGAAGGGCCGCAAGCGGAAGGCCCTGCCCGACGCTTCATGCCGAACCGGCCTCTGCTCCGGAGTATCCTCTGCCAATCGCCGCACCGTCGCGGGCCCGGCACGGAGGTGCCGCCGCGCACGATCGACCGACGGATCGGCCCTGCAGATGACCTTCTTCATGGGCGACACCCGTATCACGCGTCGGAAGCCATCGCAAGCCGCACCGTGCGCTCGCCGTCGCCCGTGACGCGGCCAGCCGCCCGGGCACCCTCCCGACCCGGGTTGGATGTTGGGTGTTGGAGATTGGATGTTGAGTCCGTCGTTCGGTGTTCGATGTTGGATGTTCGGTGTTCGATGTTCGGCCCGGGGGGCCGGCGTTCGCATTCCGGCTTGCCCCGCGGCGCGGAGCGGGTACCGTACCGGTCACGCCATGATCCACACGCGACAGGACTGGGAATCCTTCGAGGACCGGGTGCTGGCGCCCTACGCGGCGCGGAGCGCCCGATCGCGGGGCCGCGCACACCCGCAGCCGCCGCACCCGATGCGTCCGGAGTTCCAGCGCGACCGCGACCGCATCCTGCACAGCCGCGCCTTCCGGCGGCTGGAGTACAAGACGCAGGTCTTCGTCAACGGCACGGCGGACCACTACCGCACGCGGCTGACGCACACGATGGAGATGACCGCGGTCGGCCGCACGATCGCCCGGTGCCTGCGCGCCAACGAGGACCTCGTCGAGGCGATCGCCCTCGCGCACGACGTCGGCCACTCCCCCTTCGGCCACAGCGGCGAGCGCGCGCTGGACGAGCTGATGAAGGACCACGGTGGCTTTGACCACAATCTCCAATCGTGCCGCGCCGTCGAGGCGCTCGAACTCCAGTACCCCGACTTTCCGGGGCTCAACCTGACCTGGGAGGTCCGCGCCGGTCTGCGGAAGCACCAGGCGGAGATCCCGGGCGCCGAACTCGACGGCCACCCGATCGGCCCGTTCCAGATGATCGAGGCGCAGATCGCCGACATCGCCGACGACCTGACCTACCACGCCCACGATGTCGACGACGCCCTCGAGGCGGGCCTGCTGACCGAGGCCGACCTCCAGGAGCAGGAGCTGTGGCGGCGCGCGATCGACCGGGCGCGCGCGCAGTATCCGTCCGTGCCCGAGGACCGCCGCCTGCGCATCGCGGTGCGCAACCTGCTCGACCTGCAGGTGGAGGACGTCATCCGCACCAGCAGCCTGCTGCTCGACCGCCACGCGCCGGCCTCGCCCGACGCCGTCATGAACGCGCCCGAGCGCCTGATCTGGTACAGCGCGGAGATGCAGCAGATGCTCGATCCGCTCCACGCGTTTCTCTTCCGCCGCGTCTACTTCCACCCGGCCGTCGCCGACGCGAACCAGGAGGCCGTGAAGCTGATGCGCCGGCTCTTCATGCACTACATCGAGCATCCCGACACGATGGGCCGCAAAGCCCGCGAACGGATCGCCGACGACGGTCTCTGGCGCACCGCCTGCGACTACGTCGCCGGCATGACCGACCGCTACGCCCTCGAGGAATGCCACACGTTCGGCCTCGCGGCGGAGTGAGTCGAACATCGAACGCCGAACGGCGGACGCAACATCCAACAGCCAACCACCAACACCCAACATCCAATGGACCGGTCCCCGCTCTACGCTCCCTGCTCCTTCATCGCGGCGGCGAGGGCGTCGGGCAGGCCGCCGGAGCGTTCGGTGCGGCGGCCGAGGGCGGCGGCGAGAATCTCCGGGGTGCCCCAGATCTCCAGGCGGCGGCGGGCACGGGTGACGGCGGTGTAGAGCAGTTCGCGCGTCAGCAGGGGCGAGTCGCGGTCGGGCAGCACGAGCACGACCTCGTCGAACTCCGAGCCCTGGCTCTTGTGGACCGTCAGCGCCCACGCCGCCTCGTTCGGCGGCAGGCGGCCGGCGGAGAACCGGCGGACGCCGGTCTCTCCCGCAAAGACGGCCTCCGGGCCGGACCCGCCGGCCCACCAGACGCCCGTGTCGCCGTTGAAGAGGCCGCTCGCCGCATCGTTCACCGTGACCATCACCGGCGAGCCCGGCCCGCGCGGACCGCCGCGCAGCGATGCCAGTTCGGCCGAGACGCGCGTGGCGCCCCACGGTCCCACGCGGTGCGCGCAGAGGAACCGGAAGGCCCCGAGGGCCGGCAGCGCGGCTTCCGGAGTGCCGGCGTCGAGCAACGCTCGCCACGAGGACTTCACGCGCGCCCGCACCGCCGGGCCCAGGTCGCGAGACACAGGGGCCGCGCGCAGCGCGACGTCCGGCAGGCCGGCGCCCAGCACGCGGGCCGCCGCGTCGGAGTCGCCCACGTTGACCGCCTGCGCGAGGCGCCCGATGCCGCTCTCCGCCCCGAACCGGAAGTTGTGACGCAGCACGGTGAGCGTTCCGGATGGGGCGGACGCCCCGTTCCTGCCGCGCCCCCGCGCCCCCGCGCCGCGGGGCGCGGCCATGTCCGGCCCCACCGGCGCAAGGCCGGTGGGCGCCACCCCGCCGATGACTTCCGATGGCGCAGGCCCGGTGGGCGCCGCCCCGCCGATGACTTCCGATGGCGCAGGCCCGGTGGGCGCCGCCCTTTCGATCGGCGTCCTGCCCGTGGGCGCCAGCAGGCGGGATGGGGCCGGATCGAGTCCCGCGCAGAGATCGCTGAAGACGCTGCCGGGTTCGACGGAGGCGAGCTGGTCGCGATCGCCGAGGAGGACGAGCCGCGTCTCCGGCGCCAACGCACGGACGAGGTGGGCCATCAACTCGAGGTCGACCATCGAGACCTCGTCGGCGATGACGAGGTCGTACGGGAGCGGGTCCGCCGGATCGTGCCGCGGCCGGCCGGTGTCCGGCCGGATGCCGAGCAGGCGATGGACCGTCGCGGCGGTGACGGCGTCGGCCGGAATCCCGGCCGCGGCGAGGGCTTCCTTCAGCCGGGCGACCGCCTTGCCCGTCGGCGCCGCAACCGCGACGCGAAGGCCGCCGACGGCGAGCATCGCGCCCAGGGCGCGGACGGCCGCGGTGGTCTTACCCGTGCCGGGCCCGCCGGAAACGACGGCGAGGGATCGCGACGCGACGGCGCGCGCGGCGGCGAGCTGGTCCGCCTGTGCCTCGCCGCCGAACGCCCTGACCAGGGTTTTGTCGAGCGCGGCGGACACCGCGAGCGGCGGCGCGACAGCCCTCGCGGCGAGGCGTTCGGCGAGGTCGTGCTGGCAGGTCCAGAGGCGGTGGAGGTAGAGCCGCCCGCCGTCGAGGATCAGCGGCGCGCGGTCGCCCGGGTTTCCAAGGGTTGGAAACCGGCCGGCCGCGAGCTTCCAACCTTTGGACAACTCCGGCGCATCGGGCGGCTCGACGCCGAAGACGCCCGCGAACCAGGCGGCGGGCGGGCGGGCGAGGTCCAGGCAGACGTGCCCACGGCGGCGCAGGGCGCTGACGAGCGCGGCGGGCACTTCCAGCGCCTCCGCCCCCTCCCCGCCTCGGCGCGCGACGAGGCTGGCAAAATGGAGATCGAGGGCGTCGAGCACGCCGGACGCGCGAAGGTCGTCGAGGAGTCGGGGCACAGGGGGAGTTTCGAGTTTCGGATTTCAAGTTTCAAGTTCGACCTGTCTGTCTCGTCCGGCTGTAGGTTGACACTTGGAAAGGGGCCAAGTGGAGCGGAAA
>CAYODK010000045.1:0-32463 GCA_964402695.1 uncultured Verrucomicrobiota bacterium | reverse complement strand
TTCATCCGGAAGGTCCATGGGCGCCGCAATTGGGTGCGCCCCCGGGTGATCGTGGCGGTGCCCAGCGGCATTACGGAGGTGGAGAAGCGCGCCGTCAAGGATTCGGCCACCCATGCGGGCGCGCGTGAAGTGTATCTGATCGAAGAGCCGATGGCGGCGGCGATCGGCGTGGGACTCCCCGTTCAGGAGCCCGCCGGGAACATGATCGTGGACGTCGGGGGCGGCACCACCGAGGTGGCGCTGATCTCCCTGGCCGGGATCGTGTTCAGCCGCAGCGTCCGGGTCGGCGGGGACGAGATGGACGAGTCGATCGTCCAGTACATGAAGCGGGTTTACAATCTGATGATTGGCGAACGCACGGCCGAGGAGATCAAGATCCGGATCGGCTCGGCGTACGCCATGGACGAGGAAGCCAACCTGGAAGTGAAGGGCCGGGATCTGATTGCCGGCCTGCCGAAGACGCTGTCCATCACTTCGCAGGAAATCCGGGAAGCCTTGCAGGAACCGGTCACGACGATCGTCGAGGCCGTGCGCACGACCCTTGAGCGGTGCCCGCCCGAACTGGCGGCGGACCTCGTGGATCGGGGCATTGTGATGGCCGGCGGCGGTTCGCTGCTGCGCGGCATCGACAAGCTTCTTGCGGAGCAGACCGGGCTGCCGGTTCACCGGGCCGACGACCCCATGAGCGCGGTCGCCGAAGGCACGGGCGTGGTGCTCCACGAGTTGGCGTTCCTGCGCAAGGTTGCGAGTTCCGACGGCGTCTGATCCTGAACCCGTTCCGCTTCGTTCCCGCCCGCCCTCCGGCGACGGCGGCCCGTGCCGCCACGGCTGAACCGAAACCCATGCCTACAACCTTTCCATGGTCAAGCAGCGCGGCTTTGTCATCTGGGCGGTCCTCCTCGCGGGGCTCCTCGGACTGCTGAACCTTCCCCTGCCGGCGGCGCGCCGGGCCAAGCAGGCGGTTCGCGAGGCCCTTGCCCCGCTGCACGCGCTCGTCTCGGGCGCGGGGCTCCGCCTGCGCGAGGCCGGCACGACGCTGCGCGGCATCGGCGGCCTGGCGTCCGAGAACCGTGCGCTCCAGGAGGAGAACCTCCGTCTCCGCGGCGAACTGCGGGCGCTCCAGGCCGACGCGCAGGAGAACGCGGTGCTGCGCGACCAGCTCGGATTCCGTCGTCGCGTGTCGCAGAAGCTCGTGGCGGCCGAGGTCATCGCCCGCGACAGCACGGGCTGGTGGCAGACGCTCCGCATCGACCGGGGCGCGCGCGACGGCCTCGCCGGCGACCTGGCCGTCGTCACGCCGGACGGGCTGGCCGGCCGCATCGTGGAGCTCTCCGACCACACGGCCGACGTGCTCCTGATCAGCGATCCAAGCTGCCGGGTCGCGGTCCGGATCCCTCGCACGGGGTCCAACGGCGTGCTGAGCGGGACCGGCGTCCGATGGAACGGGCAGGTCGTCTGCCGCGTCGATTTCATCAACCGCAACCACCCGGTCCGGCCGGGCGACGAGGTCGTCACCTCCGGGCTCGGAGGGATCTTCCCGCCGAACCTTCCCGTGGGCTACATCGAGACGATCGAGACCGACGCGGCGGGGCTGTACCGCCGCGCCGAGGTGCTGCCCCGGGCCGACCTGTCGCGCATGCGTCACGCCTTCGTGCTGGCGCCCGCCGGGCCGGAGGCCGCGCCGGCGCGGAGGGGGGCGGCGCCATGAGACTGCTCTCGCTGACGGTCATTCTCCTGTGCGGCGGCGTGCTGCAGGCCGTCCTGCCCACCTGGGCCGCGGCCGGCCAGATGCCGGTGCCGGTGCTCCCGGCCCTGGTGGTCTACTACGCGCTGACGCGAAGCCGGACATCCGCCTTCTGGATCGCGGTCGCGGCGGGGCTCGTGCAGGATGCGCTCGGCCTCGTCCCCCTGGGCTTCTCCTCGTGCTGCTTCGCCGTCGCCGCCCTGCTGCTCAACCGCTACCGGGAGGAGGTCTTCGAGTGGGAGGACCTCACCCACATGATCCTCGGCGGGGCGACCGTGGGCGGGGTCACGCTGGCCCTCGGCCTGCTGCTCGGCGGCGCGGCGGACCTGCGCCTGCCCGCGGGGCGGATCGTACTCAAGACGCTGGGGGCGGCGGCGCTGGGGGTGGCGACGACCCCTCTGGTCTGCCGGGGCGTCCGCCACCTCGACGTGATGCTCGGACTCGTCCGGGAGGGCCGCCGGTGAGCGACCGATCCAGGATCCCGCCGGACTGGGAGGTGGCCCGCCTCCGCATCCTGTTTGCCGGGATGCTGGGCGCCTTCGTCCTGATCGTCGCCACGCTGTGGCGCATCCAGGTCGCGCATGGCGAACAGTACCGGGAGAACCTGGCCAAGCAGAGCGTGCGGCGCGTCCGCATCCCCGGCCCGCGCGGCCTGATCTTCGACCGGCAGGGCCGTCCCCTGGCCGAGAACCGCCCCAGTTTCGGCATCGCGCTCTACCTCGAGGAACTCCGGCCCGCGAGCCGGCGGCGGACCACGGTGCAGGAGGTTGCGCGCACGATCGAGGAGCTGACGGCGATCCTCGGCACGCCGCCCCAGGTGACCACCAACGACCTCCGCGCCCACATCCGGCGCCGGCTCCCGCTGCCCTTCGTGGCGTGGCGCGATCTGCCGGAGGACGCGGTCGCCCGCTGGGCGGAGCGGGGCGCGTCGCTGCCCGGGGTCGACCTCTATCCCGAGCCGGTGCGCGTCTACCCCTCGGGGTCGAACGCCTGCCATGTCCTCGGCTACGTCGGGCGCGCCGAGATCGATCCGGCGGCGGACGAGCCCTACCACTACTACCTCTCCGAGATGGCCGGGGCCTCGGGCATCGAGAAGGTGTACGACGGCCTGCTTCGCGGCCAGGCGGGCGGCCGTCTCGTCCGCGTCGACGCGGCCGGGTTCCGCTACCACGACCTCGGCGGAACCGAGCCGAAGCCCGGGCAGGATCTGAAGCTCGCCCTCGATCTCGACCTCCAGCGCTCCGCCGAGGCGGCCCTCGCCGGGGCCCCGGGGGCCCTCGTGGCCCTCGATCCGCGGACCGGGGCCGTGCTCGCGATGGCGAGCACCCCGGCCTACGATCCCAACGGATTCGTCCCCTCCATCCCCGCCGATCTGTGGAACGCCCTCCGCGACGACCCGCTGACGCCCCTGCTCAACCGCGCCGCGGCCGGCGCCTACGCGCCGGGCAGCACGTTCAAGCCGATCGTCGCCCTGGCCGCGATGCAGGCGCGCAAGGCGTCCCCGTCCACGCGGCACACCTGCCCGGGCTACTTCCAGATCGGCAGGGCCCGTTTCGGGTGCTGGGACACGCTGGGACACGAGACCATCGACCTCTCCCATGCCATCCGCTACTCGTGCAACGTCTACTTCTTCCACCTGGGTCTCGACTCGGGGCCCGACGCCATCGCCGCGACGGCCCGCGCGGCGGGACTGGGCGGGCGCTCGGGCATCGATCTCGACTTCGAGTCGACCGGCATCGTGCCCGACCCCGCGTGGAAACGGCGCGCCTGGAAGGACGACTGGCGCGACGGCGACACCTGCAACTACTCGATCGGACAGGGGCCGATCGCCGCGACGCCGCTGCAGATGGCCATGGTCGCCGCGGCCCTCGCCAACGGCGGACGGCGCGTGCACCCGCGCTTCCTGATGGGCGTCCGCGCGCACGGGGCGGAGGCCTTCACCGAGGTTCCGGCCGACCCGCCGGCCCCGCTCGGATGGGACCCGGCCGCGCTGCGCGTCGTGCGCGAGGGCATGCGCGACGTGGTGATGGCCGAGGACGGCACCGGCCGCCGCCTGCGCGTGCCCGGCGTCGCCCTCGCCGGCAAGACGGGCACGGCCGAATACGGCCGGAAGGAGGAGGGCAAGAAGCGGGGGTGGATGATCGCGTTCGGTCCCTTCGAGTCGCCCCGCCTGGCGGTGGCGATGGTCGTCGAGGATGCGGTCTCCGGAGGCATCACCGTGGCGCCCCGGCTCCAGCAGTTCTTCGCCGCGGCGCTGGGCGTGGGCACGAACACCGCCCCCGCCGGAGGGCACGGATGATGCGTCGCCCCTCCCCCGCCAGTCCGTTCCGGTGGTTGCTCCGGTCCGACGGCCTCTTCCTGGCCGCCGTCGTCCTCCTGATCTCGATCGGCATCGCGTTCATCTACAGCGCGGGACGCCACGGGCCGAACCTCGCGACCCTGTGGCAGAAGCAGATCGGCTGGGCCTCCCTCGGCCTCGTGCTGTGCGTCGCGGCGATCCTCTCCGACTACCGCCGCATCGGCGGACAGGCCCTGGGCCTCTACGCGATCTCCCTCGGCGTGCTCGTCTTCACCCTGTTCTTCGGCATGAAGGTCAACGGCGCCCGGTGCTGGCTCAACTTCTTCGGCACGCCGGTGCAGCCGGCGGAGTTCGCGAAGCTCGCCACCATCCTGATGCTCGCCCGCGAACTCAGCCGACCCGACCTGAACCCGGAGCGCTGGTCCGTCCTGCTCCGCGGCGGCGCCATCGGGGCCCTTCCGTTCGCGTTGATCACCCTGCAGCCGGACCTCGGCACCGCCTTCACCCTGATCCCCGTCACGCTCGCGCTGCTGTTCGTCGCCGGCGTGCCCGCCCGGCGGCTCGCGCTGCTCGGCGGCCTCGGCGTGCTGCTCCTGCCGGCCGCGTGGCTCGTGTTCGACGAGTACCAGAAGGAGCGCGTGCGCGTCTTCTTCGATCCGTGGCGCGACCCGCTGGGCACGGGGTGGAACAAGATCCAGTCGGAGATCGCGGTGGGCGCCGGCGGACTGTGGGGCAAGGGCTGGCTCGAGGGGACCCAGAACACCCTCGGGTTCCTGCCCCGCCCCGTCGCGCCGACGGATTTCATCTACTCGGTGATCGCGGAGGAAAAGGGATTCGTCGGTTCGATCGTGCTGCTGGCCCTCTTCACGGTGGTGCTGGGCGGCGGGATCCGGGCCGCGATCGGAGCCAGGGACAAGTTCGGACAATTGCTGGCCGCGGGGGTGGCGACCCTGCTCTTCTGTCATGTCTTCGTGAACATGGCCATGACCATCGGGCTGCTGCCGATCACCGGCCTGCCCCTGCCCCTCGTGAGCTACGGGGGGTCGTTCATGGTGGCCATGGGACTCGCGATGGGCCTGACACAGAGCGTGTTCGCACGCCGCCGGCCGGTGTGACCGCAGGAGAGGCATCCATGATTAGGAAACTGATCGACATGATGTTCGGAAAACGAACGGTGAAGAACCAGATCATCATCAACGCGGAGGCCCTGGAGACGCGGGTCGCGATCCTCCAGGACAACGAGCTGTCCGACTTCCACGTCGAGCGGCCGAGCGAGGACCGCATCGTGGGCTCGATCTTCAAGGGACGCGTCCAGAACCTCGAAGACAGCCTCCAGGCCGCGTTCATCGACATCGGCATGAAGAAGAACGCCTTCATCCACTACTGGGACATGATCCCCGAGGACACGATGCGCCTCGAAGTCGAGGAGGGCGGCGGCGGCGGCGACGGGGGCGGGAACCGCCAGCAGCGCCGCAGCAAGCAGCTCGCGTCCGAGATCCAGCAGCGGTTCCCCATCGGATCCGAGATCGTCGTGCAGGTGACCAAGGGCGCCATCGGAACCAAGGGGCCGCGCGTGTCGGCCAACCTCAGCGTGCCGGGCCGCTACCTCGTCATGATGCCGGGCTCCTCGCTCAAGGGTGTCTCGCGGCGCATCGAGGACCGCGAGGAACGCGAGCGGCTCAAGAAGGTCCTCGCCCGCCTGCCCGTCCCGAAGAACCTCGGCATCATCGTGCGCACCGCCGGCCTCGGCACCCGCCGCACCGCGTTCGCGCGGGACCTGCGGTCGCTGCTGGACATCTGGCAGCAGATCGAGAGCGGCATCCGCGAGAAACCCGCCCCGTGCCGCCTGTACCAGGAGCCCGACCTGATCGAGCGGATGATCCGCGACGCGCTGACCGAGGAGGTCGACCGCATCATGGTCGACTCCCGCGAGGAGTACGAGCGCATCAAGGCCCTGGTCGCCCGCATCTCCCGCCGGGCCCGCGGCGCGCTGAAGCTCTACGAGGGTGACGCGCCGATCTTCGAGTACTACGACATCGAGCGGCAGATCGAGAACTCCTTCCGACGCAAGGTGTGGTTGAAATCCGGCGGCTACATCGTCTTCGACGAGACCGAGGCCCTCGTCGCGATCGACGTCAACACCGGCCGGTTCAAGGGCGGCAAGACCCAGGACGAGTCGATCCTGCAGGTGAACCTCGAGGCCGCGGAGGAGGTGGCCCGCCAGCTCCGCATGCGCAACGTCGGGGGTCTCGTCATCATCGACTTCATCGACATGAAGTCCCGCAAGGATCAGGCCCAGGTCTACCGGCGCGTCAAGGAGTGCCTGCGCAAGGACAAGGCCCGCACGAACGTCCTGCAGATCTCGCCGCTCGGACTGCTCGAGATGACACGGCAGCGGACCGACGAGAGCATCCGGGACACCGCGCTGGTCAACTGCCCCTACTGCGGCGGCCGCGGCAAGGTGAAGTCCGCGCTCTCGATGAGCGTCGAGTTGCAGCGGCAGATCGCCGGCGTCATGCGGCGGCACCGCAAGCCGGGCGAATCCCTCGACCTCCGGATCCTGGTCAACCCCGTGATCCTCGAACGCCTGCGCCGCGAGGACGAGGCGACGCTGGTCGCCATGGAGTCCAAGTACCGGGGCCGCCTCGGCTTCGTCCCGGATGGCACGCGGCACATCGAGGACTTCACCATCCAGAACGCCGCCACCGGCGCCGAATTGTACTCCACCCGTGAGGCTTGAGTCTCGCAACCCGCACCATGGAGCAGTAGCATGGCCATGATGTCGAACGACGCCCGGACCGGAAACCCTAACACCTGGCTGGATCTGTACCGATGCATGCGGATGGCCCGCCGCATCGAGGATGTCGCCACCGACCTGGCCCGCCGGGGCGACGCCTCCTTCCACCTGGGCGGCGACGGCCACGAGGCGTCGGCCGTCCTCGCCCTGCTCCTCGGCCCGCAGGACTGGCTCCACCCCCACTACCGCGACACTTCGCTGATTCTTGCGCGCGGTCTACCGCCGGCCGCCTACCTGCACTCCCTGCTGGGCACGGCCGCGGGCCCGACCGCCGGGCGCGACATGCCCCCCTTCCAGTGCGATCCCCGCATCCACCTGCTGAGCATGGCCACCCTGGTCGGGAACAACGCGCTCCAGTCCGCCGGCGTGGCGGCCGAGGTCCGGGACCGCCCCGGGGCCCCCGTCGTCTACTGCAGCCTGGGCGACGGCGGCACCCAGGAAGGCGAGGTCCTAGAGGCGGTCGCGGAGTGCGTTCGCTCCCGCCTGCCCGTCCTCTTCTTCATCGAGGACAACCGGTTCGCCCTGTCCACCCCGACCGCCGGACGCACCTTTTACAACCTGCCCTCCGGCCCCGTGGACTCCCTGTTCGGCGTTCCCATCCTGACCGTCGACGGCCGCGACCCCCTCGCGGTGCACGCGGCCGTGGCGCCCGTCATCGCGGCGATGAGGACGGACCGCGCCCCCCGCATCGTCGTCATGCGCTGCGAGCGGCTCCTCAGCCATTCCAACTCGGACGACCAGACCCTCTACCGTTCCGCCGACGAGATCGCGCGCGTCCGGGCCGAGGCGGACCCCGTTGCCGTCCTCCGCCGCCACCTCGAGGCGCAGGGCCTCCGGGACCCCGACTTCGCCGATCTCGAGCGGCGCATCGACTCCGACCTGGCCGAGGCGCTCGCCGAAGCCCGTCGCGCCCCGCGGCCCGTCGCCGGGGCCGCCCGCCCGGCGCTGCCGGAGGGCGCCGACCGCCGGTCGCGCGAAGCGCGCGGCGCCGAAACCGGCCGCACCCTGTCCATGCTGGAAGCCATGCGGGAGACGCTCCGGCATCTCCTGGCCTCCGATCCGGCCGTGACCGTGAGCGGACAGGACATCGAGGATCCCAAGGGCGATGTCTTCGGCGTCACCCGCGGCCTTTCCACGGCGTTCCCGGGCCGGGTCACCAACGCGCCGCTC
Organism: uncultured Verrucomicrobiota bacterium; assembly: GCA_964402695.1. Taxonomy (GTDB): domain Bacteria; phylum Verrucomicrobiota; class Kiritimatiellia; order PWTM01; family PWTM01; genus VGWF01. The sequence continues at coordinate 24,453 of CAYODK010000045.1, read as the reverse complement.
TCCGAGAGCACCATCCTCGGCACGGCCGTCGGGCGCGCCCTTGCGGGCGGACGCCCCGTCGCGTTCCTGCAGTTCGCCGACTTCTTCCCGCCGGCCTACAACCAGCTCGCGGCCGAACTGGCCACCATCCACTGGCGCTCGAACGGGGCCTACGAGGCCCCGGTCATCGTCATGGCCGTCACCGGCGGCTACCGCCCGGGTCTCGGACCCTGTCACGCGCAGAGCCCCGAGGCCGCCATGGCCCTCGTGCCGGGGCTCGACGTTGTCGCGCCGTCGACCGCCGCCGATGCCGCGGGCCTGCTGAACGCCGCCTTCGAATCGCGCCGGCCGACCGTCTTCCTCTACCCGAAGGCCCTCCTCAACGAGCGCCGGCTGGCCACCTCGCCGGACGTGGCCGCGCAGTTCGCCCCCATCGGCCGCGCCCGGCTCGTCCGCACCGGCCGGGACATCACACTCGTCGGCTGGGCCAACACCGTCGGCATCTGCGAACGCACGGCCGACGCGCTCGCGCGGGCCGGCGTCGAGGCCGAGGTCATCGATCTCCGCTCGATCGCGCCGTGGGACCGCGACATGGTCGCCGCGTCCGCCGCGCGGACCGGCCGCCTGATCGTCGTCCACGAGGCCTCCCCGTTCTGCGGCGTCGGCGCCGAGATCCTCGCCTCCGTGGCGGAGGCCTCGACAACCCCCATCGCCCTCGCCCGCGTCACGGGCCCCGAGTCCCTGCTGCCGTTCAACGCGGACCTCCAACTCGAGGTCCTGCCGTCGGTCCGGCGCGTCCTCGAACGCGCCGCCGCCATGCTCGACCTCGACCTGCGCTGGGAGAAGCCGGCCGCGGACGAGCCCGGCACGCGGACGGTTCTCGCCGCGGGGTCCAGCCCCTCGGACGAGAACATCCGGATCATCCGGCTCCACGTGAAGCCCGGCGACACCGTCGCCGAAGGCGCGATCCTCGCCTCCGTGGAGGCCGACAAGGCCCCCCACGAGATCGCCGCCCCCTCGGCGGGCACCGTCGCCGAACTCGCCGCCGCCGAGGGCGAGATCCTCAAGGCCGGCACCCCGCTGATGCGGCTGCGCGTCGACGGCGGGGCCGGTCCGGCGGCCGCGGTCGCCGAAGTCCCCGTGCTGCAGCGGCGGTCCTCCACCGCGCGGACGGCCCCCGCCCTGCACCGGCGGGACGAACGGCCCATCGTGATCTCGTCCATCTGCCATACGACCGGCGCGCGGGAGATCACCAACGAGGAACTGGTCCGATCCTACCCCGAGTGGAAACCGGAGGATGTCATCCAGCGCACCGGCATCGAACGACGCTACTGGATCGGCCCCGGCGAGAACGCGCTCACGCTCGCCGTCTCGGCCTGCCGGAAGCTGCTCGACCGCGAGGGCCTCACGATCGCCGATTTCGACGCGATCATTTGCAGCACGGGCACGCCTCTGTCCACCACGCCGTCCCTCGCCTGCCGCATCCTGAAGGACCTCAACCCGCCCGGCGGCTCGGTCCAGATGCAGGCCCACGACGTCAACGCCGCGTGCACCGGCTACCTCTATGCGCTCCAGCAGGCCCACGACATGCTCCAGCACGATCCGGACGCCCGCATCCTGCTGGTCACGTCCGAGACGCTGTCGCCCATGCTCGACCACTCCGACCCCGGCACGCTGTTCCTCTTCGGCGACGCGGCGACCGCCTCGCTCATCTCGCGCGAATCCCGGCCCGGCGGGTTCAACCTGCGCGTCAGCCGGCCCGTGCTTTCCGCCCTCGGCGAGGAGGAGAAGGTTCTCTACGTTCCCGCCATCAACACCGGCGCGCACATCGAGATGGACGGCAAGCGCGTGTTCCGCGTCGCGATCCGCAAGATGATCGACATGCTCGAGGGCGCCTGCGCGGCCGACGGACTGTCGATCAACGACCTCTCGATGATCGTCCCGCACCAGGCCAACGAACGGATCATCGAGGCGATCCAGAAGGCGATCAAGTTCCCGACCGAGAAGGTGTTCTACTTCATCCGCGACTACGGCAACACGTCGTCGAACACCATCCCCCTCGCCCTCTCGGCCCTCATCCCCGGCCAGCCCGCGGGCTACAAGGTCGGCCTCACCGCCTTCGGCGGCGGCTTCACCTTCGGCGCCGCCATCCTCGAAGTGCTCTAGGAGAAAAGGGGCGAGGACGGCAACATCCAACAGCCAACATCGAACCCCCAACACCCAACGCCGGGCCCTCGCGGCAGTGACGAGTGACCGGTGTCGAGTGTCGGCCCAGAGGGTGACAACCGAATGAGGACAAGGGGCGAGTGTAGAGGGGCGGGGGCGTCGATTGGTTTGCCGCATTTCCGCGTTTGAGGCTTGGTACTTGTTTCGTGTTTCGGAATTAGGATTTCGTACTTCCCCTCCGCGGTTGGCTGTTGGATGTTGGGTGTTGGTTGTTGGATGTTGGATGTTCGCCGCCAGTCCTTCCCCATCCGGTCCAGCGGGCTTTCCGCCTTGTTCGTCAATGTCCGGATCACGTGAGTGTGGATCATCGTGGTCTCGACACTCGAATGCCCGAGGTACTCCAGCACCTCGCGGATGTTGACGCGACCATGGCCACCGCCCGGCGTCGCAAGCCCTTGGCTCGCGCCCCCGAACTTCCGCGAGGATACCCTTGAGACCGTCACGCGCAGGGAGCACCATCCTCTTCAAGGTGAACCGATGGAAGATCGCGAAATCAGGCCGGAACGGCACGGACCCGCGAGAAGCGACCGGTCGTAGAATATACGTTCGCCAAGAGAGATGAACACAGAGACTCAAAACCCTTCGCCACCGCAGAGCACCCATGGACGAAGCATCCTCGGCTTGCTGGGCATGGTTGTTCTGGTCGGAATGGGCGAGCACATGGCAGAGCGGTTCTTGCCGCTGTACCTGCAAGAGCTGACGCAGGCATCCACGGCCATTCTGGCGATCGGCCTGTTGGCTGGCATGGATGATCTCCTATCGGCTCTCTATTCGTTCCCTGGAGGATACTTGAGTGACCGACTGGGAACGAAGCGCGCCCTCCTGCTCTTCAACGTTCTGTCCATGCTCGGCTACCTGACTGTAATCCTGGTTCACGCGTGGTGGGCGGTTCTCGTCGGGGCGGCATTGTTCATCTCATGGTCGGCGATTTCGCTCCCCGCCACGATGGACCTTCTCGCCAAAGTCGTGCCCAAGAACCGCCGCACCATGGGCGTCTCCGTTCTCGCGCTCGTGCGCCGACTGCCCAAGATGCTCGGCCCGGTCGCGGGTGGCGGATGCATCGCGCTATGGGGCGTTGAGCAGGGTGTTCGCCATGCGTTCGTTGCCGCACTGGCGCTTGCCATGATTGCGGCCATCTTGCAGCAACGATTGATTACCGACGATTCAGAGGATATCCGGACACCGGAGGCAAATCCCTTGCGTCTTTGGCGCGAGATGCCTCAAGGACTACGGAATCTTCTTTGGTCAGATATCCTTGTGCGTTTCTGCGAACGGATACCGGACGCTTTCGTCGTTGTCTGGGCAACTCGGTATGTTACACAGCCGGTCTCCGAGCTTACCTTCGGCTGGCTCTCCGCCATCGAGAACGTCACCGCTGTCCTGGTCTATCTGCCGGTGGCATACATGGCCGATCGTTTCGGCAAGAAGCCTTTTGTTCTCATTACGTTCGGGTTCTTCTCCCTCTTCCCGCTCGCGCTTCTTCACTCGGAATCGGTTGCGCCGCTCACGGCTGCTTTCGTGCTCCGCGGGCTGAAGGAATTTGGGGAGCCAACTCGCAAGGCTCTTATCATGGACTTGGCACCGGAGGGACGTAAGGCCGCTATGTTCGGCCTTTACTACCTGATCCGTGACATCCTTGTCGCATTCGCGGCCTTCGGCGGGGCTTTGCTCTGGCGGATGTCGCCGGAACTCAACCTCAAAGTGGCATTCGCCTTTGGTGTCGTGGGAACACTGTGGTTTGCATGGAAGGGCAGGGACAACGTTGCCTCTTCTACCACCGTGAACCCATCGGGAAGCAAGATATGATCGGCAAACGGCTGCTGCGTACGGGCCACCGCCCGGCGCAGAGCGTCTGCCGAGTCGTTGAGCGGGCATCCTGGGACCGCAGAATCGGGTCCCCACTGGAAAGCGCGGCGAAGCCGCGTACAGTGCGGACATGACGCCGATCGAAATCCGGTCCGTCCTCGACCACGGGCTCCGATCCCTCGCGGTGCTGCTGGCGGCGCTGCCGGCCGGGGCCCAGGTGCTCTATTCCGAGACCTTCGACGCCGACCCGTCGGCCGGCTGGGTCGTGAACGCCGGACCCGGCGACAACGCCGCCGACTTCTTCTTCGACTACGGCACCGTGGGCATCCCGCCCGCCCCCCGCTCGTCGGGAACCACGCGGGGGATGAAGCTCGAGGCCAACATTGCATCGGGCGTCTTCGGGGGCATCAGCGTCTCGCCCGCCGGCCAGACCTTCACGGGCTCGTACGTCGTCGTCTTCGACATCTGGATGAACTTCAACGGACCGCTCTCCGGCGGCGGCAGCGGCTCGACACACCTGACGGGCGGCGGGGTCGGGACCGCGTCAACCAACGCGCAGTGGGCCGGCGCCGGAGCGGCGATCGACAGCGTCTTCTTTGCCATGACCGGCGACGGAGCCAGTGCCGCCGACTTCCGCGCCTACTCCAGCGCGGCCACCACCTCCTATCCGGACGGGACGAATGTCTACTACGCCGTCTCCGGATCCCGAAACGCGTCCGACAGCCATTACGTGTCGCTCGGCGGCAACACCGCGCCGGTTGCGCAACTGGTGCTCTTCCCCGGGCAGACCGGCGTGACGCAGGCGGGCGCCCCGGGCATGCGCTGGCACACGGCGAGGATCCTCGTCCACGATGGCCATGCGCTGTTCAGCGTAAACGACCTGGACATCGCCCGGGTCGACCTCGCCACCGTCACGCTGGGCGGCGGCAACATCCTCTTCCTCCAGAGCGACGTCAACGCCACCAGTTCCACCGACCCGAACAAGCGGTCGCTGCTGTTTGGCCTGATCGACAACATCGTGGTCCGGCGGGTCGGTCCGCCGGAGATTGCCGCGCTCCGGCAGGACTCGCCGACGACGCGCACCATCGCCGGCTCGGGCCTGCCGCGGACGCCGTACGCGGTGCAGGGGAGCTCCGACCTCGCGGGGACCAACTGGGTCGAGGTCGGCTCGTCGACGGCTGATGTCTACGGCGACCTTGGCGCTGCCGTTCCCGTCGCGGGGGCCGGTTTCATGGTGTACCGGCTGGCCGAGGTCCCGTAGGAGCGTCTCGCCGGGGCGACGCGCGAGCCGTCGGCGCCCCGATCCCGCCCCAACCCGTCGGCGGGCTCGCAAGCTCATGGCGGATCTGCCTCTCTGTCCACTCTTGACCGCGGCCGCCGAGTGCCGCCATGCTCCGCCATGTTGATCGATCACGAGACCGCGCGATGCGCTCCCTCCCAGGGCCGGATCCGGCGCGGAACGGGAAAGGACTCCACGCCATGCTGACGCCGATCCGCCGTCGCGAGTTTCTCAAGGCCTCCGGAGCCGTCGTGGCCGCCGCCTTCGCGGGCTGCCGGCAGCTGGCTTCGTCCGGCGCCGCCGCCTCCGCCCCCGCGAAGCGGTGGTTCAAGGGCAACCTGCACATGCACAACCAGTGGTCCGACGGCGAACCGCTGCCGGAATGGGCCGTCGACTGGTACAAGTCCAACGGCTACCACTTCATCTGCCCCTCGGACCACAACATCTTCCAGACGGACGCACTCCGTTTCGACAGCTTCGGCTCGAACCTCCCGCCTTCGGATCCCGCCGCGTTCAAGGGCGAGACGTCGCTGTGGAAGATGGTCTCCCCGAAGGCTGGATGGGCGAAGCTGACGCAGGCCCGCATCGACCAGGCGGTCGCGCGGTTCGGGAAGGACTCCGTCCGCACTCTCACCGTCGGCGGCCAGACCTTCGTCCGCATGAAGCCGTTCGCCGAACTCGAGAAGCAGTTTGTCGAGCCGGACAGGTTCCTCATGATCCCCGGCTTCGAACAGACCGGCGGCTGCCCCGACGGCCGCCAGGTTCACGTCAACTTCATCAACGTCCGCGAGGCCTTCCCCTACATCGCCGCGGAGCAGCCAAAGGAGATCCTCGAACGGACCTACGCCCGGGGCCGCGATCTCTACGGGAGGAACTACCTCTTCACCGCCAACCACCCGCTGTGGCGCTACTACGACGTCTCCCCGGCCGACCTGATCGCCCTGCCGCAGATCCGCCTCTTCGAACTGAACAACAACGAGGTCACCGGCGGCTTCGACGCGCATCCCCAGGGCTGGACGCCCGAGCGCTGCTGGGACGTCGTCAACGCGCACCGGGCCTCGCACGACCAGCCGCTCCTGCTGGGCATGGGAAGCGACGACCGCCACGGCTACGACGGGCCGGCGAAGGCGTGGTCCGTCGTACGGGCCGCCGATCTTCGCGTGAACGACCTGCTCGATGCGATCTCCGCGGGCGACTTCTACGCCTCCAACGGGCTCGATTTCGCCGACATCCGGTTCGACGGCCGCACGCTCTCGGTCAAGGTCGACGCCCGCGAGGAAGGCCCGTACCGCATCCTGTTCCTCGGAACGAAGCGGGGGTACGACCCGTCCAGCCGGACGGTCGACGTCGCCCAAGGCCCCCGGTGCCCTGCGCGCAGGATCGACGTCTACTCCGAATCCATCGGCACCGCCCTGGCCGCGGTCGAGGGCACGGAGGGCGCCTACACCCTCAAATCCGACGACCTCTACGTCCGCGCCAAGATCGTCAAGGTCACCCCCGACCTTCGGCCGGACTGGAAGTCCCAGCCCGCCGCCTGGTCCCAGCCGTACAGGTCCTGACACGACCGGCTGGAAGCGGAGCCCGGAACGACGAAGATATCGCGAGATGAACGATCGGGAAGCATGATCCTCGCCATGGCAGGTCGACGGCTGGGTCTGGCAGCGATGACCGGTGCGCTCCTGGCGTGCAATCCGACGTCGGGATGGGAGGTCCTCTATGATGAGTTCGCCTACCCCTCCCCCGCATTCGACCGGGCGAAGTGGTGGCGGGGCGGCCTGGCGGGCGTGGACGGCACCAACGCACTGCTGAACGAGTCCGACCTGACTTCCTCCGCCATGTTTCTCGGAGGCGACTTCACGTTCACCATCGGCGGTCCATCCGGTTCCTCCCGGGGTCTCTTCGGCCTGGGCGACATCGATGACGGGGACCCCTACATCATTCTCTCCGACAGCGGGAACGGCTGGCGCTTCCACGCCCGCCACGGCGCCGAGGTCCACAACGGCCCCGTCATCGCGTCGACGCTGAAGAAGGGCGACGTCGTCACGATTCACTGGGACGCCACCGGTTCCTGCGTCTCGATCAACGGGATCGTGAAGGACCGGCAGGCCAACGTCCATCCGCCCCGCATGCCGCTGACCATGCTGGAATGGAACGACACGGGCGCGAACGGCCGGATCGTCATGGACTCCGTGCGCTACTCGTCGGCCGACGCGGCCGGTCCGCTGCCCCCTCCGACCGCACATGTCGCGTCGGCCCGCGGGCGGCTGATGTCCGCGTCCCTGCTGGAAGACACGTACGTCGACAGTTCGGCCCCCTGCAGCAACTTCAACGGGGGAGTCCACGCGATCCACATCCGGAACTGCCGTCGCCACCCGGACCTCACGGGCGCGGGCGCCATCGCGGACACGGGACAACTCGGGCTGTTCCAGTTCGCACTGCCGCCGCTCCCGGATGGATGGACGGTGGCCGGCGCGAGGCTTTCCGGTGTGGTTGCCCAGAACCACGCCCTGTACGGGATGCCCGGATGGGCGCCCGGCCGGCCGATCGAACTGGAGGTGCTGGGTCTCGACGCGAACCCTGACCTCGCCACCGTCACGTATGAGTCGCTCCGGGATGCCGGGGGCCGCGGCGTGATCACCGGGTACTCGGCCCTCGGCAGCGCCAACTTCACGTTCGGTCCGCGGGCCCGGTCCCTGGACGTGCTTCGATTCAACACGTCCGACGCCCCTGCGGGCAGCGTCATACACTTCCCCGACCGGCAGGGGGCGCTGTGCGCATTCGTCCGGCGCAGGATCGGCCGGACGGAACCGGCGGTCATCACGCTCGCCATCGGCCCTGGCCGCACCCAGGCCGTCTCGGGAATGGAATGCGACTTCAAGTTCCACGCGAGGGAGAATGCGACCGGGCGGGCTCCCCTGTCGCTCGCGCTGGACCTCGAGCGCCTGCCATAGCCGGGGCATCGGGATCCTGGCCGACTCCCTTTTCGTCCGGCGGAACCCTTGCCCCCGCTTGCCCCCGAGTTCCGCCCTTGTAATGCGCTTGCCTTCGAACGAGGGATTGGTAGTATGGACGGCCAATGACGCCAGATCCCAACACTCAGGGCACAGGGGAAACCGCAAGCCGCGAGGACTGCATCACGGTCGACGGCATCGTCTCGAAGGTCCTGCCGGCGACAATGTACAAGGTCAAGCTGCCGAACGGCCACGAGATCCTGGCGCACATCTCCGGCAAGATGAGGAAGCACTTCATCCGCATCACGACCGGGGACCGCGTGACGGTGGAGATCTCCCAGTACGACCTGACGAAGGGCCGTATCACGTTCCGGCATCGCAACTGACGCCGCCCCGGTCCGGCCCGTTCCGCTTATCGCAATCCCAACCGCTTCAGCGCGCCCCGGAAATCCGGGGGCAGCGGCGACCGGACCACGACCGCCGTGCCGTCCGCGCCGGGGAACGCGAGTTCCGCCGCGTGGAGCATCTGGCGGGGGATCATCCGCATGCGCTCGCCGGCCCGGCGCGAGGTGCCGTAGGCCTTGTCGCCGGCGATGGGATGCCCCCGTTCCTCCAGATGCCGCCGGATCTGGTGCGTCCTCCCCGTCTCGATCACCAGCCGGAGATGCGAGGCCTCGTCCGTCGCATCGAGCACGGTGACGCGCGTGACCGCGCTCTGTCCGTCGATGGGACTCGACACCTCCCGCAGGTCCCGGCCGACCCGGCCCACGGCAATCGCCTCGTAGACCTTGCGCACGCGGCCCGCCCGGAACCACTCCACGGCCTCGTCGAAGACGGCGTCGGACCGTGCGAGGAGGAGGCACCCCGTCGTATCGCGGTCGAGCCGGTGCACGGCCCGGATCGAAGGGTCCCGGCGCCGCGCCTGCATCGCCGACTCGACGCTCCCCTCCCCGTTCGACAGGATCCCCGACGGCTTGTCGGCCACGAGCACGCGTCCATCCTCAAAGAGGACCTGCAGGGGGACCGACTCCGGGGCCGGCCCATGCCCCGGCGGTGCGACGGCCGACACCTGCACCTCGATCCGGTCCCCGGCCTCGAGGCGGTGCCGCGCCATCCACACGCGCCGGTCGTTGACGAACACGCAGCGGGCGTCCAGGAGGCGCCGCGCCCCGCGCCGGGAGAGCCGCAGGCGCTCCCCGAGCACGACCTCCAGCGTGCGGCCGTCCTCCACCGGCTTGACCATCATCCGCACAGGGGGGGGGCCGGACGCGCGGCCACGGACGGCGCGCGGAGATGAATCCCGCTTCGAGGAGCCTGCTGGAAAGGGCATGGATCCATCGTAGACAGCCCCCGACGGACCGTCAATGAACGCGACAGCGAACGAGGGAGTCGACATCGGCGGCGAACCGGGATAATTCTTGTCCCATGAAGACACTTCTCATGGCGCTGGCCGCAATGGCCCTCGCCGTCCCCGCCGGGGCGGACGAGGGGTGGATCCCCATGTTCGATGGCAAGACGCTCGCGGGATGGAAGTCGAACGACGAGGTCCCCGGCGTGTTCACGGTCGAGGACGGCGCCCTCAAGGTCTCGGGCGGGCGGGCGCACATCTTCTACGTCGGCGCGGACGGGAAGGCCTGCTTCACGGACTTCGAGTTCCACGCGAAGGTCAAGACGACGCCCGGCTCCAACTCGGGCATCTACATCCACACCGCCTTCCAGGAGAAGGGCTGGCCGGACAAGGGGTACGAGTGCCAGGTGAACACCTCGCACAAGGATCCCAAGAAGACCGGCGGACTCTATGCGATCCGCGACGTGATGAACGTCGCGCCCTCGAAGGACGACGTGTGGTTCGACTACACGATCCGGGTCCAGGGCAAGCAGATCACCGTCCTGATCGACGGCAAGGTCACCGCCGAGTTCACCGAGCCCGACGGCTGGACCCCGCCCGAGAAGATGCCCGGGCGGAAGCTCTCGTCCGGCACGATCGCGCTCCAGGGCCATGATCCGAAGAGCACGGTCTTCTACAAGGATCTCAGGATCCGCGCGCTGCCGGCGAAGTAGCGGAAGCCGCCGGGAGTGGACATGAAAGGACCGGCATCCCGCCGCATCGCATCGCTCCTGGCCGTGGCGGCCGCGCTCTCGTGCGCCGCCGCCCCGGCGCCCGCGCCGCCGGCAACGCCAACGAAAGCGACGCCCCCGAAGGCCGCCCCCCCGAAACCCGGCGGGGAGACGGCGGGCGTCATCGACCGCGCGCTCGACGGTCCGATGAAGCACGTGAAGGAGATCGTCTTCTCCGTCCGCGTGTCGGGCCGCGACCACTGGTACGCAAACTTCGGCAACTACGCGAGCGACCACCCCGACCCGACCCGCCTGGCCTTCAAGTGCGAGGACGGCGTCTACTGGGCCTATGGCGAGGGGGCGAGGCTTTGCCGGATGGATCTGCGGACCCGCGCGGTCACGACGATCCTCGAGGATCCGAAGGGCGGCATCCGGGACCCGCAGGTCCATTACGACGCGAAGAAGATCCTCTTCTCCTACCGCCGCGGGGGGAGCCACACCTACCACCTCCACGAGATCGGCCTCGACGGTTCCGGGCTGCGGCAGCTGACCGACGGCCAGGACGACGATATCGAGCCGAGCTACCTTCCCGACGGCCGGATCGTCTTCGTCTCGAGCCGCTGCCGCCGTTTCGTCAACTGCTGGCACAGCCGGGTCGGCGCGATCTACCGCTGCGAGGCGGACGGCTCGAACGTCACGATGCTCTCCCCCAATCCCGAGCACGAGAACACGCCATGGCCCCTCCCCGACGGCCGGATCGTCTACATGCGGTGGGAGTACATCGACCGCTCGCAACTCGACTATCACCACCTCTGGACGATGAACCCGGACGGTTCGCAGCAGATGACCTTCTTCGGGAACATGAACCCCGGGAACTCGATGCTCGACGCGAAGCCGGTGGACGGATTCCCGCTCGTGGTCGCCTCGTTCTCCCCCGGCCACGGCGCGCCCGAGCATCGCGGGCGCCTGACGCTGGTCGACAGCCGTCTCGGCCCCGACAGCCGCGAATCGGCGCGGACGATCGGCACGCGCACCGACATCCGCGATCCGTGGGCCTTCGGCACCAACTGCTTCCTCGTCGCGGACAACGACGGCATCACGATCATGGACGGCACCGGGGCGCGCGAGGTCCTGCACCGGCTCTCCGACACGGAGGCGAAACTCGAGCCGCGCCGCGGCCTCCACGAGCCGCGGCCGGTCATTCCGCGCGCCCGCGAGGCGGTCATCGTCGACCGCGTCGACCGGACGAAGTCGACCGGTGAGTTCTTCCTCTCCGACGTCCACACCGGCCGGAACATGGAGGGCGTGAAGCCGGGCGAGATCCGCAAGCTCCTCGTCCTTGAACCGCTGCCGAAACCCGTCAACTTCTCCGGCGGCATGGAGCCGCTGACCATCGGCGGATCCTTCTCGCTGGCCCGCATCGTCGGCACGGTCCCCGTGGAGCCCGACGGGTCCGCGCGCTTCGAGGCCCCCGCCCTGCGGCCGCTCTTCTTCGTCGCGCTCGACGAGAACGACCTCTCGGTGAAGCGCATGCAGAGCTGGTGCATCGTGCAGCCGGGCGAGAAGGCCGGCTGCGTCGGATGCCACGAACACCGCACCGGGACGGCGCAGCCGGAGGGCCTGCGGATGGCGATGCGCCGCGCCCCGAGCCGGATCCAGCCCTTCGAGGGGATCCCGGGGGTCATCGATTTCCCCCGCGATGTGCAGCCGATCCTCGACCGCCACTGCCTGAAATGCCACGGGCCCGAGCGCTACGCCGCGAAGCTCGACCTCAGCGGCGGCCACACCGAGCGCTACTGCGTCAGCTACCAGAACATCACGCGCCGCGGCCTGATCGCGGATGGCCGGAACCGGCCCCAGAGCAACTACGCCCCGCGCGCCCTGGGATCCTCCGCCAGCAAGCTTCTCCAGGTGGCGACCTCCGGCCACCAGGGCGTGAAACTCGACCCGCACGAGTCGACCCTGCTGCGGTTGTGGATCGAGAGCAGCGCAACCTACCCGGGCACCTACGCCGCCCTCGGCTGCGGCACCGCCCCGCTGGGCATCCCGTACGGCAACCTGCGCCGCTGCGCCGAGTGCCATCTGCGCGATGCGAAGGATCGCAAGGGGCAGCCGATCCGGGCGTGGACGTTCGGCCATCCGGACTACATGTGCAATCTCGACAAGCCCGACCACTCCATTCTCCTGCGCGCCCCCCTCGCCAAGGCCGCGGGCGGGCTGGGGCTGTGCAAGGACAAGGGCTTCGCGTCGCGCGACGACGCGGACTACAAGGCGATTCTGGACGCCATTCGCAAGGCGGGCGAGGGGCTGCAGCAGATCAAGCGCTTCGACATGCCCGGCTTCCGCCCGAACCGGCACTACGTCCGCGAGATGCAGCGCTTCGGCATCCTCCCGGCCGATCTCAGGGATACCGACCCGGTCAACCCCTACTCCACCGACGAGGCCTACTGGCAGAGCTTCTGGCCGAAGCCCATCTCCGTGACCGCGGAGCGGTAGTTCCGCCCATCAACGCCGACGTGCGCACGATCCGTTCCGTACGGACAACGGATTCACATCGCGGGCCCGGCCGCCGGGGCCGGCGGCCCTCCCGGCATGGGGTTCCGGACATCGGGTGTCGGGTGTTCCCCGCTCACCGCCCGCAGCATTGCTTGAACTTCCGGCCGCTGCCGCACGGGCACGGCGCATTGCGACCGGGGGTCGGGCCCGCGACGGACGGACGGGCCTGCGCCATGATCTCCGCGGCCTGGCGGCCGGCACGCAGGAGCGCCGCCATGCGGTCGATGGACGGGAGGATATGGTTGAAGAACCTTCGGTAGCCATCGCAGAGGACGCTGCGCGGACGGTCCGGTGGCTCGCCCGCATCGAGCACGAGCCGGTGCTTCGGACAGTCGCCGTTGCACAGGAAGAGCACCTCGCAGCAGCGGCATGCCGCCGGGAGCAGGTCGGCCTTGCCGCGGCCGAAACCGACCTGGGCGGGATCGTCGACCATCTCGGCGAGCGGCCGTTCGAGAAGGTTCCCGCGGCGCCAGGCCGGGTAGACGTAGTGGTCACAGGCGTAGACGTCGCCGTTCTTCTCGACGACGAGCGAGCGGCCGCATTCGGGCGCGAACTGGCAGACCGCGCCCCCCGCCCCCATCCGGTTCGCGAGCGCCGAGTCGAAGGCCTGCACGAAAACGCGGCCGACATCGCGCCGGATCCACTCGTCGAACACCGCGATCAGGAAATCTCCGAAGGCCCCGGCGGAGACGCTCCACGGCGTCAGGCGCACGGCCCCGGGGGCACCGGCGCCCCCCGGGGCGCCGAGGTCGAGGCCCAGCGCGCGCGCGGCGTCGTCCGGCTCGCGCTCGACGATCGGGATGAACTGCAGGTGCCGCACGCCGAGCCCGCGGATGAACCGGTAGACGTCGAGCGGGCGACGGACGTTCCCGGCGTTGACGGTGGTCAGGACGTTGTACTGGACCCCGCGCGCCTGCATCCGCAGCAGGGCGGCAACCACCTCGTCGAAGCACGGGGCGCCGGCACGATCGACGCGGTTGGCGTCGTGCAACTCGCGCGGGCCGTCGAGGCTCAGGCCCACGAGGAACGGATTCGCCGCGAGGAAGGCGCACCATTCGTCGTCCAGCAGCCGTCCGTTCGTCTGGAGGGCGATCGTGAAATCACGGCTTCCGCAGGCCTGCCGCGCGAGGACGACGGCGCGGCGGAAGAACTCGAGGCCGGCGAGCGTCGGCTCGCCGCCCTGGAAGGCGAACTGCACGGGACCGGTGGTCGCCGCCGCGGTCTCGCGGATGTAGGCCTCGAGGACGCGATCGGCCATCCGCGGCGAGGGGTCGCCCGCGAAAAGCGCGGCCTTCTCGGTGTAGAAGCAGTACCGGCAGGCCATGTTGCAGCGCGGCCCGGCGGGCTTGGCCATCAGATGAAACGGCGCGGTCACGGGATTGGCACGTACAACGGGCGGGTCGGAAAGTCAACGGCGGGGCCGGCCCCATGGTGTTGCCGGGCAACCCGTCCCATCCGTAGTCCTAATCGTACTCGTAATCTCCGCCGCGTCGGACCGAGGAAGGCAAACGAATGGGGGCAGGCGAATATGAGCATCGAACATCCAACATCGCGCCTCGGCAACGAAAAGGGCGCCCCCGGAACCGGGGACGCCCCTTCCGTTCACGCCGGGCCGGATCAGATCTTCCGGTAGTCCCAGCCCTTGCGGTACTGCTTGTCGACGAACTGCTGGAGTTCGGTCATGCCGACGATCTTCAGGTTCGCCGAGTCCCAGCCGAACGTCTTGCCCCTGCCCGCCCGCAGGGACAGGTTGCCGAGCAGGACGAGCTCCGAGAACGGGGCGGAGTAGCTGAAATTCGAACGAGCGTAGTCGCGGGGCTTCTCGCCGCGGCACGCCATGTGCCACTCGGTGAAGTGGCCGGGGGAGCGCTCGATCGTCTCCTTCGGCTTGCCGATCTCCTGCATCTTCGCCTCGGGGATCAGCCGCGGGCTGTCGCCGTAGTCGCCGCTGGAGAGCAGGCTGCATTTCTCGCCGACGAACAGCGCGCCGGTGTTGGGCAGCTTGCGGTCGGCCTCGAGGTGCGCCGGGTGCTCGGGCTTCAGCCCGCCGTCGTACCAGAAGAAGTCGAACGCGGGCTGGGCGCCCTTCGCCGGGAAATGGAAGCGCAGCTTGGACGACTTCGGGAAGTTGCCTTCGGGCGTGTCGCCGCACTCGAGCACCTCGACCTGGGTCGGCGCGGGCGGATCCATCGCCCAGTAGACGCAGTCCATCGTGTGGCAGGCCATGTCGGCCAGCGCGCCGCCGCCGAAGTCCCACCATCCGCGCCAGCTGAACGAGTGGTAGACATCACGGCCATCCGCGCCCTTCGCCTTGAACTTGCGCATCGGCGCCGGGCCGATCCAGCAGTCCCAGTCGAGCTCGGCGGGAATGGGATCCTCGCCCTCGGGCGTACGGACCGGCTGCGGCCACACCGGGCGGTTGGTCCAGCAGTGGACCTCCTTCACCTTGCCGATCGCGCCCTGCTGGATCCACTCCACCATCAGGCGGTTTCCGTTGTTCGCGTGGCCCTGGTTGCCCATCTGCGTGACGAGCTTCGGATACTTCTCGTAGGCGAGGCGGAGCTGGCGGGCCTCCCAGATCGTGTGCGTGAGGGGCTTCTGGGTGTAGACGTGCTTGCCGAGTTGCATCGCAAGGATGGTCGCCGGGTAGTGGTGGTGGTCCGGCGTGCCGATCATGACCGCGTCGATGTTCTTCGCCTCGGCCTCGAGCATCTTCCGGTAGTCCTGGTAGCCCTTCGCATTCGGCCACTTCTTGGAGGCGTTCTCGTAGCGGCGGGTGTCGACATCGCAGAAGCACGGGCACTCGCAGCCTTCCTTGGAGGCCATGCCGGTGTGGCTGCCGCCGATGCCGCCGACGCCGATGAACGCGACGCGCAGCTTCTGTTCGTTCGCCTGGCCGCGCAGGATCGACGGCGCGCCGAACGCGGCGACGGCCGCGGCGGTGCCGGTGGTGCGGATGAAGTTCCGACGGCTAATCCGATCGCTCATGCTGCTTTCTCCCGGGTTTCGCTTGTCCACGCCCGGTCCGGCCCCTCCGGCCCGGGCACTGCATCTCGATCCGGCCAGTTTGCCCGAGCCGCGGGCGGGATGCAACTGCGCGATCGGATGGCGCGCGACCGGCGGGCCGGAGCGGACCGCCCCCCTGCTCAACGGCCCCGGCGACGGCGGCGCGCGAAACCCGCGAGGGCAGCGGACATCACCACCAACGCCGCGGCGGAGGGCTCGGGGATGGCGGCCGCGAGCTGGTCATGGTAGGCGGAGGTCGTCAGGTTGGCGGACCACGTCGTGTCGCCGTAGACGACCGTCGACGGCCAGGGCTGGCCGGACAGGACGCCCATGTTGAACATCATGCCCACCAGTTCCCATGCCGAGCCGGAGTTGTAAAACACCGGGCCGCCGGAATCCCCGATCGTGGCCTGGGCCTCATCCGCCCCCTGGTCCTGGTCGAAGTACACGCGGAACGAGGTGGTCGTCACGCCGAAGACGGTGTCGCCCACGTTGACGCTCTTCTGGGCATTGACGATCGTGTTCGAGCCCCAGCGTTGCGCCAGGAAGCCGCCGGTCATGAGGAATCCCGTGTAGACGGCCGCGGCCTCGTTGGTCTCCTGCCAGGCCGCGTTCCAGTAGCTGTTCGTGGGATCGCGCTGGCGTCCGTTCCCGATCATGAGGAGGCTGGCGTTGTTCGGGATCTGGGTGGAGCGCAGGGTGACGTCCGGCAGGGGGGGCGTGGCCGTTGTGCGGACGAGGGCCATGTCGGCATGGGTCCCGCTTGCGTTGGTGATGCGGGTCCACGAGTTGGTGTCGAGCCCGTACCAGGTCCCCGCAAGCCTGACCTGGGAAGGGCTGTCGTTGGAGAACACGTGGTACGCGGTCAGCACCCATCGGTTGCCGAGGTAGACGGCGCTGTTCTGGCCGACATTGAACTGGCCCACGTTGGCCCAGCCCGGATCGTCCACCGGCGCATTGGTGTTCCCCAGCCCGTCGCCGCCCGCGAGGACAACCGCTCCTGCCAGGGATGGAATGCCCATCATCGCGACAGCGACCCAGGCCCACGCGTTCCGGCTGCAACTCATGATCACCTCGGGAAATGACAAGCGGAATCTGCCACCGAAACCCATGGGCGTCAAATGCGTCCTGATCCCGCTCGCAATCGTCCGATGAGGACCGCGGTCACGATGTCGATCCAGGAACGCCCCCCTCGGCACTTCCCGACGCGACGGCGACCGGCGGATGCAGGTAAAGGGGAGAGAGGGGCTCCGATGGCTCCCCCCGTCGCCAACGGTGGTAGGCGCGCCGGGCGGTGAAGACGGCCGACGGGTAGACGCTCCGTTCCAGCCACACCCCGCCCGGGCCCGGCAGCGACGACGACGCCGACAGGCGGGGCCAGTCCGAGGTGGCGCCGATCCCGGCCGGCGGAACCCGGGCGGCGAGCCCGGCGGCGTCGCACAGCGCCCAGGGTGCCACCGCCACGGCCGTGCCATCCTGCGCCCGCCGGAAGGCGGCGTGCCAGCAGCGCCCGCGGCGGGCATCGCCGGCGATCAGGATGTCGTCCGCCGCGGTCTCCTGCAGCACGGCATCCGCAAGCACGGCGCCGCTGTCGACCGCGTGGACGGGACGGCCACCGGGCATCGCGAGGGTCGTGGCAATCGTGAGGGCCACGCGCATGCCGGAGTAGTTCCCGGGACCGCGGCCGGCGGCGAACAGGTCGACGTCCGCGGCCGTGGTGCCAAGATCGCAAAGGAGCTTCGTCAGCGCGTCGAACGCCCGCCGGCTGTCGCGGGGGGCCTCGTCCCAGGCGATCTCGCCGGCAATCTCGCCATCGCGCAGAAGGGCGACGCTTCCGCGTGGCGACGACAGTTCGATCCCGAGGACCTGGATCACGAGCCACCTCCCCTGCGGATCCGGATCACGCGGGACTCCGTCCCGTCTCCGGGGCGGATCTCGACATGGATGGTGCCGGCCGGCAGGAGACCGGCCGCGCGCTCGGCCCATTCGACGAGCGTGACGCCGCCCGCGGCGAGGCAATCCTCGAGCCCCGCATCCTCCGCCTCCGCCTCCCCCTCCACCCGGTACAGATCGACGTGGTAGAGGGTCAGGTCTCCGCGGTACTCGTTGATGAGGGTGAACGTCGGGCTGGTGACCGGCTCGCGAACGTGAAGGGCGAGGCCGAGACCCTGGACGAAGGTCGTCTTCCCGGCGCCCAGGTCGCCATGCAGCGCGACGGCGTCGCCGGCCCGCAGGCGCGTCGCCAGGGCCGCGGCCACGGCATGCGTGCCCCCGACGCCGCTCACGCGGTGCTCTGTGATCTCCCCGTCCATCGCCAAGTCGTGCAATCGACCCCAGGAAGGCGTCCTTGAGAAGCGAGGGACGACTTTGCGCGTGCGGCCCGCGATCCGGCGGAGTATCGTGTCCGTGCGGGGCGGCATCCGCGGAGGCTTCGACATGAACGGGCAGACCAGACCGGACGGGCGGCGGGCGGGGTTCACGCTGGTGGAACTCCTCGTGGTGATCGGCGTGATCGTGATCCTGATGACGATCGCGGTGCCGATGATCGGCAAGGGCCTGGGCAACGCCAACCGCACCCGCTGTGCGACGAACCTCGGCCAGCTTGCGCTGGGCATCAATCTGTATGCGCAGCACAACCAGCGCAATCCGCGCGGCTACTATCCGCCGATCCCGGCGGATCTCACGTGGGTGAACGGCGTGACGAACCACACCCGGGACGCGGGCATCTTCGAGCTGCTGGTCTGCCCCTCCCGGGCGGACGCCCGGAAGTCCATCACCTACGCGGGGCATCCCCTCCTGCTGGGGAACACGACGACGCGATACAAGCCCGTCGACGTCCGGCGGCCGTCGGGCGTGATCCTGGTCGGCGACCGGCCCCAGCGCGCGAACGAAAGCGCGGACAACTCGACGGCGGAGCTGCTCCTGCAGGCTCCCTTCACGACCGCCGCCAACTCGGCGAACGCGAACGAGGGGGACACCCTCCTCAACGCCACGGGCGCGGACAACCGGGGTGGATCCATCGCCTTCCGCCACAAGATGCAGGGAAAGGCCGCCGCGAATTTCGCGTTCGCGGACGCCCACGTGGAGGCGGTCGTCACGAACACGATCCGCACGAGGATGGTCGCGATCCAGTACTGAGGGCCGGTCACTTCGCGCGCACGGCGTGGAGCCGGTTCGCCGAGGCGACGAACAGCGTTCCGTTGGCCGCAACGGGAGTTCCCCAGATGGCTCCGCCGAGCGTCGTCTCGCCCAGGAGACGCTTGTCCCGCGCGGCGGCCAGGACGTGCAGCACGCCCTTCTGCGTTCCGATGTAGACCTTGCCGTCCGCCACCAGCGGCGATCCCGAGACCTCGCCCTGCAGGTCGTGCGTCCACACCCCCGCGCCGGTCTCCGCGTCGACGCAGTGTAGGGTGCGCCCGGAGTCGCCGACGAACACGAGTCCGCCGGACACTGCCGGCGTTGACATGCAGTGGCGCACGAGCGGGTATCGCCACCGGAGATCCACCGCGCCATCCCCGTCCCCGTCGGCGGCGTCGAGGCAGACCAGCCACGCCTCGCGCTTGCCCCACCATCGGTCCCCGCCGACCGTCGTGTAGATCCGGCCGCCGACGAAGACGGGCATGGCGAAGACCGTCGACGGCCCGCCGGTCTCGCGCTTCCCGTTCAGTTCGCACGCGGCGTCCTTGACCGTGTCCGGGTCGAGGTCGTGCCGCCAGACGCGCCGCAGGTCCACCGGCGCCGCCGGCGCCTCCGCCGCCGGGTGCAGGGGCTCGAACGCATAGATGACGGCGTCGGCCCCGCCGAAGACCAGCAACCGCCGCCCGCCGGCCTCGCCCAGGGAGGGCGACGACCACTGGCAGTGCACGATGCGCGGTCCGATCCGCTCGGCATCCCGGGCCACGATGCGACCGGTGGTCTTGTCGACAGCGATCAGCGAGGCCGCGTCGGGACGGCGGATCTTCCGGTGCGTGTTGTCGACGCCGTTGCCGCTGTTGAGATAGAGCCAGTTTCCGTCCAGCAGGATCGAGGCATGCGCCGAATCATGGGTCCACACACCCGGCGTTTTCTTCAGGTCCGTGCGCCAGATCACATCGGCGTCCAGCGGCCCCGTCTCAACCCCGGGACCGCTCTCGGGCGAGAACAGCGCCCCCTCGTCCGTGAAGGGGCCGTCATTGCCATTCGCCATTCCGTCGAGGTCGAGGCACAGCAACTCGCCGCGATTGCTGACGACATAGACGCGGCGCCCCTCGACCGTCGGCGGCGAACACAGCCCGGCCTTCGGCCAGTCGAGGTAGATGTCGCCCGTCAGCTTGGGCACCGCCGCCTGCCAGTGCAGCCTGCCGTCCTCCAGGTCGAGACACATCAGGACGCCGCGGTCGCCCTCCCTGCGTGGATCCCGAGGAACCTCGTTGTTCGTGCCAATCAGCACGCGGCCCGATGCGATGACCGGCGTGCCGTAGGTCTGGTCGCCGAGCGCAGCGGACCATGCCACGTGCGCACCGCCGGTCGCATCGAACGACGCGGCCAGCCCGGTCTCCGGAGACACCATGTTGCGCGAGTGCCGCTCGCCCCATTGCGGACGGTCCGCTGCGGCGGCGTTTCCCGCGAGACAGAGAACGACGACGGCCGCGAGGGATGCGCGGACCCTCACCATGGACTCCCCGCGCCCCATGGCCTAGGCCGGCGCCGGCGCTCCACGCGCCGTGCCCTTCGTCCAGAATGGCAGCGCGACCACCTCGGCCGCGAGGGATGCGCCGCGCGATTCGATCGCGAGCGGCGTGCCGGGCGAGGCCAGGGCCCCATCGACATAGGCCATGGCCACGGCGGTGCCTACGCTCGGCGCGTAGCTTCCGCTCGTGACGATGCCCGCCTCCATTCCGCCGGCCATGACGCGATCGCCCGCGCGGGCGGCCCGGCGCGAGTCCAGACGCAGGCCGGCGAGGTACCGCGGGCAGCCGGCCTCCAGGTCCCGAACCACGGCGGCGCGGCCGATGAAGTCCTTTCCCCGGTCCATGAACGCCCCGCGCGAGGCCGCCACGGGCGATCGTTCGGTGCTCAACTCGTGGCCGTACAGTGGGTACCCGACTTCGAGACGAAGCGTGTCCCGCGCGCCCAGCCCGGCGGGAACCGCGCCGGCCCCGAGCAGGCGGTTCCAGAACTCCGCCGCCCGCGCGGCGGGAAAGTAGACCTCGTAGCCCCACTCGCCGGTGTAGCCCGTCCGGCTGACGACGGACGGAACCCCCGCAAGGTCGAGCGCGGCAAAGCGGAAGTAGCCGAGATCGGGAAGGCGCAGGGCGAAGGCCGCCTCCATGACCGCGCGCGACGCCGGGCCCTGGACGTCGATCTTGGCGGTCCCCTCGGACAGGTCGCGGAACTCCGTCCCCGCGGAGACGCGCGCGCGCACCCAGTCGGCGTCCGCCGGCCGTGTGCCCGCGTTGACGATCAGCCAGAAGCGGTCGGGCCCGAAACGGTAGCATGTCAGATCGTCGAGCACGCCGCCGTCGTCGCGCAGCAGGTAGCCGTAGCGGCACTGCCCCTCGCGGATCGTCGCGACGCGCTGCGTCAGAAGGCGCTCGAGATCGGCCTCCGCGGAGGGCCCTGCGATCTCGAACTCGCCCATGTGGCAGGTGTCGAAGACCGTGCAGCCTGTGCGGGTGGCCTCATGTTCGGCGAGGATGCCCGCGTACTGCACGGGCATGTCCCAGCCGGCGAAGGGGACGATCCGGGCGCCGAGGCGGACGTGTTGGTCGTAGAGCGGTGTGCGCACGGGGGGCCTCACGCCAGCGTGTAGTACTGCTCCCAGCCCTTCCGCGGCGGCGGGCCGACGAGGAGGTCATTGGCGAGCTTGTGATTGGTGATCCGGTTCGTGGCACGGTCGAACGTCAGCTTCGCGTTGAGACGCTGGGCCAGCACGCCGAGCACGAGGACCTGGCTCAGCGGTCCGGCGACGTCGAACGACGAGCGGCACTTCTCCCGTCCCTTGCACGCCAGCAGGAAGTTCCTGAAGTGGTCCGACTGGCCCGACGGGACCTTCGGCAGCCTCGACTCCATGTCCGCCATCTTCGACTTCGGAATGATCTCCAGCGTGGCGGAGTGCGACCCGCCCTTGAACGTCAGGCCCTCGCCGTAGATCACCTTGCCCGGCCCCGGCCCCTTCTGCTTCACCGAGCCCGCGGCCGGCGGCGGAATCTCGCCGTCGACCGGCAGTTCGCCGAGGTCGTTGGGCAGCGGTGGAAGGTTCCTCACGCCGTCGTACCACGTGACCTCGACGGGCGGCCGCGGGCCGCGGGCCGGGAACTTGAAGGACAGCGTCGACGCCTGCGGGAAGATGAAGTCGTTCGGTCCGTCCAGCTTCACCGCGGCGATCTCCTCCGGCAGCCCGAGGTCGAGGAACTGGTGCGCGGTGTCGAGGATGTGAGCCCCCCAGTCGCCCAGCGCGCCGTTGCCGAAGTCGTACCAGCACCGCCAGTCGCCGTTGACGTACTTCCGGTTGTAGTCGTGGGGCTGCGCGGTCGCCAGCCACGTGTCCCAGTCGAGCGTCTCCGGGATCGGCTCGGCGGGCGGCAGCCCCGTGACGGTCCAGCCGTGCCAGCGCCGCGCCCCGTTCATGAACGCGGTGATCCGCGTGACGTTCCGGATGATCCCGGCCTCGACCCACGCCTTGAACTGGAAGTAGTTCCCGCCGGAATGCCCCTGGTTGCCCATCTGCGCGGCGACCTTGTACTTCCTCTCCGCGCGCATCATGAGGTCCACCTCGTGGAACGTGCGCGCCATCGGCTTCTCGACGTAGACGTGCTTGCCCATCGACATCGCCAGCATCGCGATCGGGAAGTGCGTGAAGTCCGGCACGCCGATGGTGACGGCGTCGATCTGCTTCCCCATCTTGTCCAGCATCGCGCGGAAATCCTGGAACCGCGGCACGTCCGGGAACTTCTTCAGGACGCCCTCCGTGTGCCTGGCGCCCATGTCGGTGTCGCACAGCGCCACGATGTTGGCCATGCCGGTGCCGGCGATGGAGCCCACCACCGCGCCGCCGCGATTGCCGATGCCGCAGCAGGCCACGTTGACCCTCTCCCCGGGCGGCAGGGCCGGCGTCCGGCTCTTCGACTCCGCGCCCCGCGAAGGCGTCGCGAGGAAGGGGAAGGCCGATGCGGCGGCAAGCCCGCCGAGGAATTCGCGGCGCCGGATCGCTGAGAAAGCCGCAGGTCGTGTCGTCATGGTCTGTCCTTCATGTCGCCGCTGCCCGGCGTTGTGCGGCAAGCCTATCGGGCCGCACCGCGGGGCGCAAGAACGCATCGCCCGACGGACCGCACCGTCCGAGCCTTGGACGCCCCGGCGTCCCTCCCCTCCGGACCTTGGAAGGCCGGGGCCTGGAACCGCGGCCGCGGAATCGGCTTGATTCGGGGACGGCGCCAAAGGAACGTGGCGGCATGGCGGAGGGATTCCAGACAGGGCTCGACAGGCTCCTCGCGCGCGGCGGCCTTCCGCGCCACGCGCGGATCGGCGTGGTGGCGCACGCGGCCAGCATCAACGCCGGGGGGGCGCACACGATCGACCGGCTGGCCCGCGCGGCCGGACGCCGGCTCGCCGCCGTGTTCACGCCCGAGCACGGCCTGTTCGCCGTCGCGGGCGCCGGCGAGTCCGTCGCCTCCGGCCGCCATCCGGACCTCGGCATCCCGGTCTTCTCCCTCTACGGCGACCACCGCCGGCCGACGCCCGAGATGATGGCGGCGATCGACGCGGTCATCTTCGACCTGCAGGACATCGGGGTCCGCTGCTACACCTACGTGGCCACGCTGCGGGCGGTGATGGAGGCCGCGGCCGCAGCGGGGAAGGCGCTGATCGTCGCCGACCGGCCGGTTCCCCTGCCCCACGTCGTCGACGGACCGATGCTCGACCCGGCCTGCGAGAGCTTCGTCGGAAGCATCCCGGCCCCCATGGTCTACGGCATGACGCCCGGCGAGACGGCACTCTGGCTTCGCGAAGTCCTGCGGCTGGACCTCGACCTGCGCGTCGCATCGATGCGCGGCTGGCGGCCCGGGATCCGGCCGGCGGGGCCCGGCGCGCCGCCGTGGGTGCCGCCTTCGCCGGGCATCCGGTCCTGGGAAAGCGCGGCGGCCTATGCCGCGACCGTATGGACGGAGGCGCTGCCGGCGCTCGATTGTGACCGCACGGGGCTGATCCCGTTCCAGGTTCTCGGCGCACCGTGGATGGATCCCGACGCCGTGCTGCGACGCCTCCGCCGCCCCCCGCCGGGCGTGCGACTGCACCGTCACCGGTACGCGGTCCGCGGGGTTCCCCTGGCCGGCGTTCGCATCACCGTCACCGACCCGGCCCGCATCCGCCCGGTCACGCTGTCCGCCTCCCTGCTCGAAGCCGTCGCCGCCGTCCACGGCGCGGACCGGATCTGGTCCTCCGACGGCGTCCGGCCGGGCTTCTTCGACCAGCTCGCGGGAACGGCCTCCTTCCGGCAGGCCCTCCAGTCGGGCGTGAAGCCCCCGGCGATCGCCGCCGGCTGGCGTCGCGACTCGCGGGCGTTTGAGGCGTCGCGCGACGCCGCCCTCCACTACCCCCGGACCAGAACCCGGCGGC
>CAYODK010000044.1:27307-33338 GCA_964402695.1 uncultured Verrucomicrobiota bacterium | reverse complement strand
GCGGGGTGGAGCAGCCCGGTAGCTCGTCAGGCTCATAACCTGAAGGTCCCTGGTTCAAATCCAGGCCCCGCTACCACTCTGAAGAGGCCGGAACGCAAGTTCCGGCCTCTTTTTTGTGGACGACCTCGCAGAAGGGCACTTCCCACGCGTCGGCGCGAAGAAGGTGGTCGTAGTCGGGATCGGGGTTATCCGTCCGCCTCCGCAGGACGAGGCCCAGGACTCGAACCTCTTCGATGGTCGGGAGACGGGGAGCCCATGCCGCTGCGGCGTTCTTCGAGAGCTGCGCGACGGCGACGCCCTTCGAGTCAAGGAGCGTGACGCGCGCGCCTTGCGCGATGGGTTCAAGCCGATCCCCGGGCTTCAGGGCCGCCAGGGCCCGATGGACCGCGCTGCCGGGCTCCTGCCGCCCGGCGAAGTCGAGGTATACATCCTCAAGACCGAGGAGCGCGTAGTCCCGCTCCTCCGCGCCCGCAGTCGCCGGAGCCAGGCTCTCGCGGCGAGGGTCGAAGCAGGGCCCCACGAACTCGTCCGCAAACGGATTGCGGCGGTCCATCCGGTTGAAGATGGCGAGGCTCTGTCGCGCACGCGTCATGCCGACGTAGAGCGTCCGCCGCTCCTCCTCGGTCGGCCGGCCGTGCACGCCGGACCAGTCGCCGCACAGGAGAACGTGGTCATGCTCGGTCCCCTTGGCCGCGTGGATCGTGTTCAGGATGACCCCGTGGCCAATCTGCTCGTCGCGCCGACGCTGCGCAAGGGCTTCGTAGATGTACTCGATACAGTCCCCCACCGGCGCCGGCTCGTCTCCCGTCTCCGCACGCCAGGCGTCCAGGACCTCGGACAGGATGTGCAGCCACTGATTGCCCGCCGCAGCGGCCGGCACAACTCCGACCCTGGCGGCCAGTTCGGAGGCCGTCGCCGTGCCCGCCCGATCCCCGGCAAGCAACTCCAACGCCCGGGCGAGCTCCCTCATGCGATGCAACGGCGGGACCTTGGACCGATCGAGAGGCCAGGAAACCGGAATCCCCGCCGCCTCGGCCTCGGCCCGGATCAGGGCCAGATCCCGCCGCGTCCGTGACAGAACCGCGATCCGCGTCCAATCCGTCACGCCCAGCCCGCGAAGTCGCTGGAGTTCCTGGACCACGGACGCCGCCTGTCCTCCGGCGTCTCCCACCTCGACGACCGCGACGCGCCCCTTGGTCAACGGATCGCCCTGTCCGAAGAGACCGCCCGGCGGCAACAGCCCCCGGCCCCGGTCGATCCGGATGGGTTTGTCGGTCTTCATCCGGTCGCGGTTCCGGGCGATGACGCGGTTCGACGCGTCGATGATGTGGCGCGTCGACCGGTAGTTCTCGACGAGGTAGGCCACCTCCGCCTCGTAGTCCTTCTGGAACCGGCGGATGAACTCCACGTTGGCCCCGCGAAACCCGTAGATGCTCTGGTCGTCGTCGCCCACGGCAAGGATGGTCAGTTTGCGGTCCGCGTCCTGCAGCGTCCGGCCGGCGATGGCGCTGATCATCTCGTACTGCGGCTCATCGATGTCCTGGTACTCATCCACCAGGATGTGCTCGAAACCGGCCAGCAGCCGGTCCCTCACATCGTCGGGCTCGACGCCCGGCTGGGGCTTCTCCGCCCGCAGGACCGCGACCGCGTCCGCGATCAGCTTGTCGAAATCGATGTCGGCACGGTCCTTTTCGAACATGCCGGACACGGATCGCCCGAGAATCCGCAACGCCAGCCCGTGGTAGGTCTGGATGGTGACGCCGCGCGCGTCCTTGCCGACCAGCGCCGCAAGGCGTTGTCGAAGCTCCAGCGCGGCCTTGTGATTGAAGCAGCACACGAGGATCGCGCGGGGGCGAACCCGCTTGACCCGAAGGAGAAATGCGCAGCGGTGGACCACCGTCCGCGTCTTCCCCGATCCCGGGCCCGCCAGGATGAGCACGTTCTTCTTCACCGGCGCGGTGACGATCCGGATCTGGTCGCGGTTGCCCAGTGAATCCACGATGGCCTTGTAGGACCGCGCCGTCGTGGCGCGTTCCAGCAGCTCGCGGCGTTCGCCGAAGAAGCGCGCAATGAAGGCTTCCTTCTCCATTGTGAAGTAGGCCACCACCAGGTCCAACGCCTCCTTGATCCTCGCCAAACCATACCGCGCGTATTCGTTCATCACGTGGACTTGGAAGGTCCGCTCGCGGTAGTGGTGCTGGAGCGCCTCATAGCGCTCTGCGGTGTACTTCTGACCCGCCGCTTCGGGCAGGACCTTGATCGTCATCGCGGAACGGAAGACCGCCAGACCCTTCTGGAGGATGATGACCTCCTGCTCATGCAGGAACATCAGGCCCCGCTCGATGGCGGCCTGAATGTCGCGAAGATCCGAGCGCAACAGGAGATCCCGCCCGATGGCCAGTTCCAGCGCCTCGAACCCGAACTCAACCAGCAGGTCCGACCGCGGCGATGTGTCGGCCGGAATCAAACGCATCAGCTCCTCGAGGATAACGCCGGCCACCCGGCGGCGCCGCTCGGCCAGCTCGGAGACCTGCTTCCAGTCCCGCCCCACCCGCACACGGTAGGCATCGCGACCGACGAACCTCAGGTCGATGCTCCCGCGCTGCCCCGAGAATCCGCGCCCGTCCTCGCTGAGACTCCGCAGAAGGCGGCGGACGATCTCGGTCGAGGACTCCACGCCGCGGTCGAGAAGCGCCTGGTTGATCTGGCGGGCATCCAGCGGCAGCCAACCCTCCGGATCCGGTTCGAGTTCGGACAGCAGGTTCAACAACTGGCGGTCGGCCTTCAGAACCCGCTCCAACCGCACCCCGGAATGGTCGGCAACCTTGTGGCGGACGAAGGCGGTCAGGAGCGTGTCCTTCTTGAGCAGCCCGACCCCCACCATGGAGTTGAGGATCTTGAGCACCTTGGCGCTCAGGTACTCCTCGCTGCGGCCCTCCCGGACAACATGGCCGGGGTCGTCGGCCCCCGCGCCAAGGTAGTCCCGAAACTCCTGAAGCATCGTGATCTCGTCGACCGAGAGCGCATCCGTCTGGCCGGCCGTCATGAGTTGCCGGATGATCGCCATCCACAGGCCCACCTCACGCTCCGAGAGGTTGAGTTTGCCGAGCCGAGCGCGGGCCTCGTCGAGGGACTTCACGAGCAGGCGCGCCTGAAAGACGCGCGTGTCATTCTCGTTGCGCTCGATGAATCCGGCCCGCTCCAGCCAGGAGACGGCCGCGCGGACCTTGGTGTCGGCCGAGCGGTCGAGGGCGTCGAAGTCGGGGTCGACCTCCTCGTCCCGCAGGATCTCGCCGGTCGTGATGACCACCTCGTCGCTGTTCCGCAGCCTGGACGCCTTGCGAAGCCCGCGCAGGATCTGGGCGATGTCGTTCCGGGTCAGCTGGGAGAAGGCGCCGAGCCGGAACTGCTGCTCGCAGTCCTCCTCGTCGTAGAGCAGGACGCATTCCGCCGGCTGTCGATCCCGGCCGGCCCGACCGGCCTCCTGAAGGTAGTTCTCGATCGAACTCGGCGTATCCCCATGGATCACGAGCCGCACATCGTCCTTGTCGATCCCCATCCCGAAGGCATTGGTCGCGCAGATGACCTTCAGCTTGTTGTCGAGGAACTCGTCCTGGATGCGCTTCTTCTCCGGCACCGGCATTCCAGCGTGGAAGAAAGCGACCGCCCATCCCTTCTGGGCTAGGAAGGCGGCGGTATCCTCGGCGTCCTGGCGCGTTGCCCGGAACACGACGGCGGTGCCCGGCCCCTCGGATGCCAGTCCGCTCCGCAATAGATCCTCGATCCGCGGCAGCTTGGCGTGGCTCCCCACGGTCAGGACCTTGAACGTAAGGTTGTCCCGCTCGACACCACCCTCGTAGCGGGTCAACTCCAGTCCGGCTTCCCGGCGGAAGAACTCCACGATCTCCTCGATCACGTCCCGCTTCGCCGTCGCCGTGAAGCAGGCGACCGGCGGAAGACATCCCCCCTGCCCTTTCGCGAGGTCCCGGATGAAGCGCCCGATGTAGAGGTAGTCCGGGCGGAAGTCGTGTCCCCACTTCGAGAGACAGTGCGCCTCGTCCAGCACCCAGCATCCGATCTCCCGGTTCCTGACCGCGTTTCGGAAGGCGCGGCTTCGGAGTTGCTCGGGGGAGACATACAGGATCGCCACTCCGCCCATCCGGACGCCGCGCAGGACCGCCCCGCGTTCGGGCGACGTGAGCAGACCGTTCAAGGCCGCCACATTGTGGTGTCCGGTGCGGCGGACCAGACCGTCGACCTGGTCCTTCATCAGCGCCTGAAGGGGCGAGACGACGATCGTGAGCTGTCCCCTTCGGACGTTGCGGACGAGCGCCGGAAGCTGGAAGCACAGCGACTTGCCGCCGCCCGTGGGCATGATCGCCAGCAGCGACTCGCCGCGCATGCCAGCATGGACGATCGCACGCTGCAGGCTGCGGCCGTCCGCATCGGCCGGCGTGGGACGGAAACCTTCGAAACCGAAGAACTGCTTGAGCTGGGCCTCGGGATTGTGGACGGAGCGGCAGTAGGAGCAGGCCGGATCGTCGCACGGCACGTCGCGATACCGCTCCAGCAGCCGCCCGACGTTGGCGTTGTGGAGCCGCACCCACGGCGGAAGCACAGAATCAGCACCGGCCACGCGGAGCCAGGTCAGTACGTAGGCCATCGCCCAGCGCTTCTCGCCCGTGGACAGGTCGTCCGGTCCCACGGACGCCGCCGCAGTGCTGCACGAGAGCGCCGACAGGAGCCTGCGGAGGATCACGATCGTCTCGGCCCTGGAGGGCATGTCGGCGGCGCCGGCCTCGCGGAACACGCGGGCCATGCCCGCCGACAGAATCGGATCGCCCTCCGCGGGGTCGCACAGGAGGTCATGCAGGCAACGGAACACGTCGGGCGCGGCCTTCGCGATCCCCCGCAGGGAGGCAACCTCCTCGGAGAGCAGCGTTCCCGCCAGGCGGGCATCGGCCACGGGATCGTTCAGCGATTCCGACACCAGCTTGTAGTCTTTGACGAGCCGGTGATACGGGTTCTCCGGGAAGCAGACCGGCGACAGCCACAGCGTATCGATCACGGGAAGCCGGAGCAGCGCCAGGGCCGGGTCGAGTGTCGCCAGGACCGCGCGGTCGTGAAGCAGCAGATTGTGCCCAACAATGCACTCCGCCCCTGCGGCGAAATGATCCAAGTCCCGCAGGGCCGCCGCACGCTCGAACCGGCCGGATCGAAGGAACTCCCGCCGCCCCAACACGGCTCCGATCTTCAGGATATCGCCCGTCTGGCTGGTCTCCAGATCAAGCAGCAGGCTATCCGACAGCGGCAGCCCCGCATCCCGGCCCATGATCCGCGCTCCTTCAGGCCTCAACCGCATCCGAGTCCAACCCCGTGCACCCTTGTCGGCCATGGAACCATGCCACCCAGAAACCAACACTCCCGCCCGCGATGGGGGGCATCTGCAACGGGCGCTCCGATCTGCCGTGCGGGCACCCCGGAGCCCGCGCGATCGGACGTGGCACCACGCATCAACGCCGCATCATACAGAACCCGGAGGACCGGTGCCATTGAAAGCCCCCCGGGGAAGGCGGTAGGGTGTCCCCATGTCGACATTCTCACGGTTCGAGGAGATCGAGTGGGAGGGCTGGGCGCCCGTGCAGCATGCGACGCTTCTTTTCGTGCGCCGCGACGGGCACCTCCTGCTGATCGAGAAGAAGCGCGGACTCGGCGCGGGCAAGATCAACGCTCCGGGGGGGCGTGTTGAACCCGGGGAGACGGCGATGGAGGCTGCGATCCGCGAGGTCCAGGAGGAGGTGTGCGTCACGCCGCTCGCGCCGATCGAGCGGGGCCGGCTCCGGTTTCAGTTCGCCGATGGTTTCTCGATCGCCGCGGCGGTCTTCGCATCCGACGGCTGCACGGGCGACCCGCGCGAGACCGACGAGGCCGTGCCCCTGTGGATCCAGCCCCCGGCGATTCCCTATCCGCGGATGTGGGAGGACGACCGGATCTGGATCCCCCACATGCTGGGCGGCCGATGGTTCGACGG
>CAYODK010000044.1:0-27297 GCA_964402695.1 uncultured Verrucomicrobiota bacterium | reverse complement strand
CGACGGGCGCTTTCTCTTCGACGGGGACCGCATGCTTGGCTACCGTCTGGACGTGGGCCCGGGACGCTTCAGGCCGCCGGGCTGACGGTCCGCGGGCCTCCGACAGTCCGGCCATCCGGGCGCCCCGCAGGAACCCGGCCGGCCGGCGCCGGCTCACCCCGGGGCCGGGAGGCGGCGCTCGAGGTCCGCAATGCGCTTCGCCATATCGAGCAACTGTTCGCGCATGTCGGGCAGCCGCATCGTGTACGCATGGATCCGCTTGGCGCGGTCCATCGGCATCGCGGGCGAACCGAACATCATGGCGCCGGCGGGCACGTCCTTGCTGATGCCCGACTGGGCCCCGATGATCGCCCCCTCGCCGATTTCGATATGACCGGAGACCCCGACCTGACCCGCGAGCACCACGTGGGCGCCGATGGTCGAGCTTCCCGCGATGCCCACCTGGGCCACGATGACGGCGTGGTCGCCGATGATGACGTTGTGGGCGATCTGGACGAGGTTGTCGATCTTGACCCCCCGCCCGATCACGGTCTTCCCAAAGCGGGCCCGGTCGACGGTCACGTTCGCGCCGAGTTCGGCGTCATCGCCGATCACAACGATGCCGAGCTGCGGGATCTTCGTGCGCACACCGTCGGCATCGGCGGTGTAGCCGAACCCGTCGCTGCCCACGACGCAGCCGTTGTGCAGGATGACCCGGTCCCCGACGCGGCACCGCTCGCGGATCGACACGTTGGGATACAGGCGGCACTCGTTGCCGACGACCGCCTCGTGGCCGACGTAGACATGGGCCTTGAGGACGGTCCGGGCGCCGATCCGGGCCCGCGGCTCGATCACGACGAACGGACCGATGCTGACCCCCTCGCCCAACTCGGCGTCCGCCGCGACCACCGCCGTCGGGTGAACGCCGGGCGGATCGGGGATCGGGGGCGGGGCGAACAGGGCCGCGGCCCGGGCGAACGCGCTGTCCGGGTTCTCGACGCGGATCAGGGCGGCGGGGCTGGGCCGATCCCATGCCTTCGCCACGATCACGGCGGCGGCGCGCGTGGTGGCGACGTCGCCGGCGTAGCGGAGATTGGCGACGAAGGCCACCTCGCCCGGACGGGCGTCCCGGATGCCGGCCACGCCGGTGACCGTCACGGACCCGTCCCCCTCGCAGGACCCGCCCAGCCGGGCGGCCAGTTCGGCCACGGTCAACACGGAGGGATCCATCCCCACGGCCTACTTCCCGTCCTCGCCCTTGGCGGCGGCTTCGCCCCGGGCCGCGGGCTGCAGCGGGGGCGGGATGTTGGCGGGCGCGCCCTTGTTCAGCAGGGCGACGACCTCCTCGGTGATGTCGTTGCGCGGATCGACGTAGAGCACGCTCTCGACGCCATTGAGGCTGGCCCCCGAGGAATCCAGAACGGCCTCGTATCCCTTCTCACGGGCGTGGGTCCTGACGATCTCGCGGATCTCGCCGACGAGGCCCCTCCGCATCCGGCGGCTCTGCTCCTCGAGCTGCTTCCCACGCCGCTCGCGGAAGCCCTGGATCCGGGTCTCCTGTTCGCGGATGCCCATCACCTTCTCCTCGGCGGCGTTGCGCTTCGCCGCGCGGACCTCCTCGCTGAGGGCCGTGTTCTGCGACTCCTCGCGCAGCGCATTGAAGTCCTTCTGGAGCTTCTCCCCGTCGGCGACGAGCTTCTTCAGCTCCTCGTCGAACTCCTTCGCCTGCGACTTCAGCTGGGCGTCGGCGACGCGGGTCTTGTAGTACTCGTTGAAACAGCGGTCGAGGTTGATGAAGGCGATGGCCGGCTTCCTCTCCTGCGCCCCCGCCGCCCCCGTCCACACGAGCGCCGTCACGATCGCCGCGCCCACCGTTCCCAGCATCATCCTGCGCATACGCCTTCCCTTTCCCCCCGGGCATCGCCCTCAGAAGGGGTATCCGAACATGATATTGAACCGGCCGTTGTCGTCCTCGTTGTAGTCATCCGCGTCGATCTGCCAGGCATAATCGATCCGCAGGGGCATCATCGGGATGTCGAGCCGGATGCCCACACCGTAGCCGGAGTTCCAATTCAGATCAAGTTCGAAGGGGTCCTCCCAGACCATGCCGCCGTCAACAAACGCGGCCAGGCGGACCATCTTGTAGACGGGGACCGTGTATTCGGCGGATGCGAACGCCATGCTGCGGCCGCCGAGGGGTTCGCCGTCCTCGTCCGCGGGCCCGATGTGGCGGTATTGGAAGGCGCGAACGTTGTAGAGGCCGCCCAGGAAGAACCGGTCGAACAGGGGCACGCTGGTGGCGTCGCCGTATTCCTCCATGAAACCGACGTGGCCGCGCACGAGGAAGACATGACCGAACCAGAGGGGGACATACTGGCTGCTGCGGAGTTCGAGCTTGTACCAGTCGGTGTCCGCTCCCAGCGGGCCGCCGGCCAGCGTGCTGCTCAGCCGGGTGTAGTTGCCGCGCGTGGTCAGGCGCGTGCGATCGCGGGTGTCGAGCACCAGGGCCAGTTCG
Organism: uncultured Verrucomicrobiota bacterium; assembly: GCA_964402695.1. GTDB lineage: Bacteria > Verrucomicrobiota > Kiritimatiellia > PWTM01 > PWTM01 > VGWF01. Next base: position 24,803 of record CAYODK010000044.1, on the reverse strand, counting down.
AGCCAGCTCTTCATGCGCTCGCCCTCTTCGTCCTGGATCGACTGGCTTGCGTCGTCGTCCACGTCCGAGATCTCGATCTCCTCCAGTCCGTACGTGAGCCCGACGGAGTAGAACCGGGCGATGGACTTCTCCAGGGAGAGCTGCCCGCCCAGGCGGCCGACGTCGTACTGCGAACTGTAGGTGCTCGATTCCCGGCTGTAGAGATCCACCCCGAGACGCAGGCGCCGGTCAAGGAAGTAGGGCTCGATGAAATTGATGTAGTAGTCCTCCAGCCGCGTCCCCACCTGGGCCCCGACGCGCACCTTCTGCCCCCCGCCGAAGGGGGGCCACGACGTGATGTCGACGTTGCCGTGGCCGACCTCGACCCGCCCGACCAATTCATCGATGCTGGAGTAGGCGACGCCCGCCTCGGCCGTGCCCATGCGGTCCTCCTCGACCTCAAGCACGAGATCGTGCCAGCCCTCCTCCTCGGAGGGCTCGGGGGCGGCGGCGACGTACGAGAAGTAGCCGAGGTTTCGCACGCGGTTCTCGCTCGTCCGGACCCTCGACCGGTTGAACGGCTCGCCCGGGGCGACGACGAGTTCCCGGCGGATGACCTCCTCCTGCGTGACGACGTTACCGCGGATCCTGATCTGCCGGATCTTCGACTGCTTCCCCTCCTTGACCTGGAGCTTGAGGTCCGCGACCCCCTTCTCCGCCGCGGTGTCGATGGCGGGCTGCACCTGGGTCAGGATGTAGCCCCGGTTGCCGTAGTAATCGAGGATCGCCTCGCGCGCCCGGTCGATGGCCGCCATGGAGGCGAGTCCGCCCGGCGCAAGGCGTGCGACGCCCGCGATGTCGTTCGACGGGAACAGTGTGACGCCTTCGATCGCGACGGCGCCCAGGCGGTACACGGCGCCCTCGGTGATCGGGATCCGGAGTTCCACGCGGTTGGCGCCGATCCGGACGGTCTCCGGCTCGCCGACGCGCGCATCGAGGTACCCGCGGCCGGCGTACAGCGCGCGGAGGTTGAACACATCCCCGCGGAGGTCGTCCTCGCTGAGGCGGCCGGCCCCCGAGAACCAGTGGACGGGGTTGTACCAGACGAAGCGCTTCTGCCGCATCGCTTCGATCAACTCGCCGTCCCCGACCGTCTCGTTGCCTTCGAAGCGGATGACGGACACGCGGGAGCGCTGGCCTTCCTTGACCGTGACCGTGACCCGCACCGTTCCGGGCACGCTGCCCGGTGCCAACGACCATGTCAGGCGAGCCTCGGGATAGAACTTCTTGTCGTACTCGTCCTGGATCCTGCGCGCCGCGGCGGCCATCAGGGCGTCATCGGTGAGATCGCCGACGCCGAGGCCGAGCCATTCGCGCACCTTGCGGTTGCCGACCTCGTCGGCGCCGGTGATCTCCAGGCGCTCGACGGTCGGACGGGCGGCGACGGAGAAGACCACGTCCACGGTCCCGTCCGTCCGCGGAAGGGCCCGCACGGCCACTTCGCTGAACCGGCCGGTTCGCTCCAGGGCGCGGACGTCCCGCGAGGTTCGATTGGCATCGAAGTCCTGGCCGGCGCGGGTCTCGACGACCGCCCGCACGTATCCCGCGTCCGCCGGGACCTTTCCGTCGGTTTCGACGCGGACCTCGTGCACGGACTGCGCGCGGACGGCGACGGAGTAGAGAACCATCGCGAATGCGGCGAGAATCGGCTTCACTCGTCGGTCCCTCCCTCCGTCGGCCTCAGGTGCGCCCCCGCATCGGTGCCTTCCGTACGCAGGTCGCCGAAGCGGGTGTGCTGGTCGTCGAAATGCATCTCGACCTCGCCGACCCGTCCGTTGCGCTGCTTGGCCACGTCGACGAGGGAGAGGCCGGGGTTGATCTCCGCGTCGCTGTAGCGCGGATCGCCCTTGTTCCGGATGGGCCGACGCAGGAGCATGACGACGTCGGCGTCCTGCTCGATCGATCCCGAATCGCGAAGGTCGGAGAGCTTGGGCACGCCCTTGGTGTCGCGCGTTTCCGGCTGGCGGTTCAGCTGGCTCAGCACGAGCACGGGAATGCGCAATTCCTTCGCCATGGCCTTGAGGGCGCCGGAGATCGCCTGGGTCTCCCGCTGGCGGCCCTCCTTCTCATAGCCGGGATACTGAAGCATCTGGAGGTAGTCGACCACGATCAGGGCGATGTCGTGCATCTTCTTCAGTCGCCGGGCGCGCGCCCGCAGCTGGGGGGCGTCGAGGCCGGGCGTGTCATCGACATGGATCTTCGCCTCCATCAGGTCGCGGGCGGCGGCGAACAGGCGGCGTTGCTCGTCCTTGTCGCAGTAGCCCTCGACGATCCGCTGCCACCCCACGCCCGCCCGCGAGCAGAGCATGCGGCGGACCAGCGCCTCGGCGGACATCTCGAGGCTGAACACGGCCACGGCGCGGGGCCGGCGGTCGCGCGGGCCGTAGCCGGTGGTCGGGTTCCCGCCGCAGGCCACGTTCTCGGCGATGTTCATCGCCAGCGACGTCTTCCCCTGCGAGGGCCGCGCGGCCAGGACGATCATCTCCGAGGGCTGCAGCCCGAGCAGGATCCCATCCAGATTGCGGTAGCCCGTGCTCAGCCCGGTCACGGTGTTCCCGCCTTCGGCGAGGAGCTGGCCGATCTCCTTCGAAACGGTATCGACCTGCTGCGGCCAGGCGGCCTGCGCGGGCCCCTGGAAATCGCCGATCTCGAGAACGGTCTGCTCCGCGCGGCCGAGGATCTCCATCGCATCGCGGTCGCCGGCGTCGTAGCAGTCCTCGGCCACCTGTCGCGCGCGGTCGAGTAGGGACCGGAGGATGAACTTCTGCAGAACGACGTCGATGTAGTAGGCGGCGTGCTCGACCGTCGGCGTCTGGTCGACGAGGCGCTGGAGATAGGCGTCGCCACCGAGGGCGTCCAGCTCGCCCAGGTCACGGAGGCGGGCCGCCAGCGTCAGCAGATCGACCGGCTGCTGCCGCTGGTCCATCTCCTGGCAGACCGCGAACAGGCGCTGGTGGACGGGGTTGTAGAAGCAGTCAGGGCGGATCCGCTTGCTCGCGCAGAGATCCAGGACGCGCGTCGCGTCCAGAAGAACGCTGCCCAGCAGACCCGTCTCGGCCTCCGCGCTGTTCGGCGGGACCCGGAGGGCGCCCGCAGGCGGCCCCCCGCTTCCGCCTGCCGCTCGGGAAGCCGGGCGCGCCACGGCGCGTCACTCCTCGACGACCCAGACTTTGAGGGTGGCCGTCAGTTCCGGAAGGATCCGGACGGGCACCGGGAACACGCCCAGTTCCCGGATCGGCTCGGCCAGTTCCACCTGGTGCCGGTCGAGTTCGATGCCCTGCAGCTTCAGCGAGTCGGCGATGTGAGCGGCCGTCACCGCGCCGAACATCTTGTCCTCGGCGCCGGTCCGGACGGTGATCGTCACGGAGGTGTTGCCGATGCGATCGGCCAGTTCCCGGGCCGCGCCCAGCCGGGCGGCTTCCTGCGCCGACCGATCCGCGCGGATCTTCTCCAGGCGGCGGCGGGTCGCGGCCGTCACGGGGGCGGCCAGGTTCTTCGGAAAGAGGTAGTTTCGCGCGTAGCCGTCGGACACGCGCACGACGTCGCCATCGACGCCGAGCCCCTCGACGACCTGCATGAGAATGACTTCCATAGCCATGGCGTTGGTCTCCCGTCTAGGGCAGCAGGCCCAGGACGCGCGCGCGCCCGATGGCGCGGCGGATTTCGCGCTGTTGTTTCGCGGTCGTTCCGGTCAACCGCCGGGGCATGACCTTCCCGCGTTCCGTCATGAATTTGCGAAGGAGTTCGCAATCCTTGTAGTCGATGCGGGTGACGCCCTCGAGGTATCGCACGCCGCGCTTCGGCCCCGCGTCCTTCATCATCATCATCTGCTCTCGTCGGCTCATTCGTTCTCTCCTGAATCGCTGTTACCCGCCGTCTCAGAACGGCAGATCGTCCTCATCACCCTTGGCGGCCGGCGCGTCGGCCGCGCCCGGCGCATCGGCCGCACCCTCCACGGGGCCACGGCCGCGCACCTCGCCCGCCGGGGCATCCTCGACCGGCTCGGGCGCCCGCGATCCCCGGTCGCGCGGTGAATCCATGAACTCGAAATTCTCCGCGACGACGCTCAGCCGGCTCTGCTTCTTCCCGTCCTTCTCCCACTCGTCAAACTTCAGCCGGCCCTCGATGAAGATGGGCGAGCCCTTCTTGAAGTAACGGCCGATCACCTCGCCCCGCTTGCCGAACATCGAGACGCGCACGAAGCACGCCTCCTCGCGATCCTCGCCCTGCTTGGTTCGGTACCGGCGGTTGACAGCCAGGCTGAATTCGGCCACCGCGTCGCCGGAGGGCAGGTAGCGCACCTCCGGATCGCGCGTCAGGTTGCCGATCAGGAGGACCCTATTGAGCGACGCCATCGCGGGCTCCCTCCGCCGGGGCGGCGGCCGCGGCCGGGGCTTCCTCGGCCGCGTGGATCTGGACGCGGACGATCTGCTCGGACAGGCGGTAGCGCTCCAGCAGGCCGGCGATCTTGTCGCCGCCCACGCGGAACCCGATCACGACGTAGTGACCGCCTTCCATCTTCTTCATCGGGCGGGCGAACGAGCGCTTGCCGAGGCGGGTCGTGTTGTCGATCGTCCCGCCGGCCTTCTCGATCTCCTCGCGCACCACCGCGATCGCGGGATCCAGCTGATCCTCCTTGATCGACTCCGGAAAGATGAACATCGCTTCGTACCGATTCAAGGCTGTCCTCCCGCGTTCGTGTCCCGATTGAACTCGTTCATTGCCCGCTCCACACCATCCCGCACCACCGCCCTCACCGCCTCGGCCGCCCGTTCGACGGCCGCCTCGATGGCCGGCCGTTCCTCGCGCGCGAACGCGGAGAGCACGTGGTCGACCATGTCCCGTTGCTCCGGCCCGCGGCCCACGCCGATCCGGACCCGTGCAAACCCGTCCGTGCCCAGGCGCTCGATCACCGATCGCACGCCCTTGTGGCCCCCCGCCCCGCCCTTCGGCCTCAGCCGGAGCGCGCCCACGGGAAGATCCACGTCATCGTACACCACCACCAGGTCCGCCGGGGCCGCCCGGTGCCAGCGCATCAGCGCCGCCACCGCCTCGCCGCTCGCATTCATGTACGTCAGCGGCTCGGCCAGGATGACCCGCCCGGCGCCCTCGACATCCGCCGCGGCGCACCGGGCCTCGGCCCGGTGGCTCCGCCGGAACGTCGCGCCGGCGGCGTCCGCCATGCGCTCGACGACCATGAACCCCACGTTGTGGCGCGTCCGTTCGTACTCCCTGCCCGGATTCCCCAGGCCGACCACGAGCTTCACCGCGCCCTACCCCGTTGTTCGGCCGGCCGAGCCGGACCCGCTCACTTCTTCTCGCCCTTCTCCTTCCCGGCCTTGGGCGCGGCTTCCTTCGCGGGCGCCGCACCCTTCGCACCGGCTTCCTTGCCGCCCTTCGCGGGCGCTTCCTTGCCGCCCTTCGCAGGCGCTTCCTTGCCCGCTTCGGCGGCCTCGCCCTCCTCCGGCTTCTTGCCCGTGAGGACCTCCGGCTCCGCGGCGGCCTCGCCCTCGGCCGGCGCCGCGACCTCTTCCTCGGCCTTCGGCAACGACACGGCCGCAATGGCCACATCCGCACCGGTGAGGATCGTGTACTTCGCGGGATCCAGCTTGATGTCCTTCACCGAAAGGTGCTTGCCGACCGCCAAGTCCGCAACGTCGACCGGGATCTCCTCGAGGATGTCCGCCGGAAGGCACTCCACCTCGATCGAGCGGAGCAGGTGGTCGAGAATGCCGCCCTGCTGCGTGACGCCGACCGGATCGCCCACGAGCTTCAGCGGCACGGAGACGCGCAGCTTGCGGGTCATCGAGACTTCGTAGAAGTCGATGTGCGTCACGTGCCCCATGATCGGGTGATGCTGCATGGCCTTCAGAAGCACCTTGCGCGGGGCCGACCCGGCCACGTCGAGATCCACCAGCATCTGCTCGCTGTGGTGGTGCTTCATCATCTGCGCGAAATCATGCGCGACGATCTGGACGTTCTGCCCGGCCTTGCCCTCGCTGTACACGACGGCGGGGATCCGGCCCTCGCGGCGCAGACGCCCCATCGCCGAACTTCCGACCCGACCCCGGGGCTCGGCCCGGACCGTGATGGTTTCCTTCATGCTCCGTTCGTCCTCTCTTGCGTCCCTACACCTTGAACAGGGAGGTGACCGACTGGTTGTTGTGAATGCGCAGGATGGCCTCGCCGAGCAGTTCCGCGATCGAAAGCACCGTCACGGGGAATCCGCCCCAGTCCTTCGCCGGAACGCTGTCCGTCGTGATCAGCTCCTGGATCGCCGAGCGCTTCAGGCGGTCGACGCCCTCCGCCGTGACGAGCGAGTGGGTGACCATCGCCCGGATGCTGCGGGCCCCGTGCTCCCGCAGCAGGGCCGCGGCGCCGCAGAGCGTCCCGGCCGTCGTGACCAGATCGTCGACCAGGATCACGTCGCGGTCCTTCACATCGCCGACGACGTCGATGGACTCCACCTCGCGGGCGTTCTTGCGCTGCTTGGCCGCGATCGCCAGTCCGCACCCGAGCTTCTGGGCGTAGGCATAGGCCGTCTTGACGCCGCCGGTGTCCGGCGCAACGATGACCATGTCGGCCAGGTTCTTCGCGCGGAGTTCCTTGACCATCACCGGCGAGGCGGTCAGATGGTCGACGGGGATGTCGAAGAAGCCTTGGATCTGCTGGGAGTGCAGGTCGAGCGTGAGAACGCGGTCCGTCCCCGCCGCCACCAGGAGGTTGGCGACAAGTTTCGCCGTGATCGGGACCCGGGGCTGGTCCTTCCGGTCCTGCCGGGCATAGCCGAAGTAGGGCAGCACCGCCGTGATCCGCGCGGCGGAGGCCCGCTTGGCCGCGTCGATCATGATCAGCAGTTCCATCAGGTTTTCGTTCGGGGGGTCGCAGATCGGCTGGATGATGAAGAGGTCGCGACCGCGGATGTTGTCCACGATCTTGACGAAGACCTCGCCGTCGGGAAACCGCCGGACGTCGACGCCGCCAAGCGGCTCGCCCAGGTAGGAGGCGAGCCCCTCCGCAAGCTGCGGATGCGCTGTGCCGGACAGGATCTTCACGTCAACATTCCATGCTGCAACTGGTTGCCCGACCAGGATTCGAACCTGGACTCTGGCCTCCAAAGGGCCGTGTGCTGCCGTTACACCATCGGGCAGGACGGGCAAAACGCGGGACCGTACCGGGTTCCCATCCGGAAGTCAATGCCCCAGGCGAACGAAAGCGCGGGCGGGACCGGACCCGGCCCCGCCACGGGCGATGGGAGGCAATCTAGCGCGACGGCGACGGGTTGTCGAGCGGCGGGCGGATTTCAGCCGGCGCCGGCCCGGCGCGAGGACTCCGCCCGATAGAGCATGATGCCCTTGAGGACATCGACGGCGCGTTCCAACTGGACATCCCGGGGGGCGGCGGGGGCGCCTCCCGCCGGGGCGCCGGGGACCGGATCGGCCTCCGCCCGCGCCCTGACGATGCGCGCCCAATCCTCCGGAGACACGGGGATCAGGATATCCGGCTCGATGCCGTAGTCGTGGATGACCCGGCGGCCGGGGGTGTAGTACTTCGACGTGGTCAACCGCAGCGCGGAGCCGTCCTCCATCGGGAGGATCGTCTGGACCGACCCCTTTCCGAAGGTTCTCTGGCCGACGAGCACGGCCCGCTTGTGGTCCTGCAGTGCGCCGCCGACGATCTCGGCGGCGCTGGCGCTGCCCTCGTTGACGAGCAGCACCAGCGGCCCGTCGAACGACTTCGGCGCGCCCCGGGCGAGGAAGGTCTGCCGCTGCCGCTCGTCGCGACCCTGGGTGTAGACGACCATCGTCCCGCGGGACAGGAACCGGCCGCAGACTTCCACCGCCGCCTGGAGGAGGCCGCCCGGGTTGTTGCGGAGATCGATGACCAATGCGCGGGCCCCCTGCTTCTCCAGACCCTGGAGGGACGTGTCGAGGGCGCTCGCGGTACGCTCGTCGAACTGGACGATGCGGAGGTAGCCGACGCCGTCCTCCAGCATCCGGGAATCCTTGACACTCGCGACGCTGATGATCGCGCGCTCGATCTCGAGCGTCCGCACCTCGGTCGAACCTTCGCGGACGATCCGGATCTTCACCCGCGTGCCCGGCGGCCCGCGCATCAGCTTGACCGCCTCGCCGAGGTCCATCATGTCCGTCCGGCGGCCGTCGATCTCGACCAGCTTGTCGCCCGCCAGCAGCCCCGCCCGGAAGCCCGGGGTGTCCTCCATCGGGGCGATGATCGTGAGGACCCCGTCCCTCAATCCGACGACGACGCCGATGCCGCCGAACCGTCCGGCGGTGTCCTCCTGCATCGCCTTGTACTCCGCGGGGTCCATGAACTCGCAATGCTCGTCCAGCGAGGCCATGAGCCCGCGCAGCGCGCCGTAGGTCAGGTCCTTGTAGCCCGTGCGGTCCGGCTCGACGTAGTTCCGGCGGACCTGCTCGATGACCCGCGTGAAGGTCGCCATGCTCTCGTAGGCGTCCTCGCGCGGAGCGGCGGGCGCCTCCTTCGAGTGGATGCGGTGGCCGACCAGCAGGTTGGTCACGAGAACGGCCGAGGCCCCGGCGATGCCGGCGCCCCGCGCCAGGGTGCGACGCAGGCTCATGCCCGTATTCTCCAACGCATGGCGCGCGGCGTCAAACCACGAACGTCTCCCGGACGCGGGCGGACGAGCGGAAGTACGGAATCATGGTACCGGCGGCGACCACGCTGAGGACGAGCAGGACCGGGTACATCCACGCGGCCGGCGGCCCGCCGGGGATGGACCGGCCGACCAGGAACACGGTCGCCGCCAGGATCACCTGGGCGATCTGCAGGCCGATCATCAGGCCCGGGGCGTTGCGCCGGCGGTCGAAGAACCGCGCCGCGGCCACGAGCATGAGCACCACGAGCAGCGCCTGCGACGCGACGCTGGTCCCGAGGAAGAGGCGCGCGGTCCCGGCGGTGTCCGCCGTCGCCTGCGCGAGCGTGAGCACCAGGGTGACGACGGCGATCAGCGGCACCATCACGAGGGCCGAGGCGGGCACGAGCAGCCAGCCGTCGATGCCGGCCAGGGCCGACCCTTCGGGAACCCCGGAGATCCCGGCGGGCGTCCTCCGCGCCTCCGCGGCGCCGGACTCCTCGGGCTCCGCCGCGACGCCCTCGACCTCGACCGTCCGGATCCGCGGCACGAGCAGGTGGATCACGGCGAAGGCAAGCAGGTAGGCCGTCGACCCGATCAGGAAGAGCAGCCAGTACTGGCCGGTCTTCTGCAGGACGCGGCCGACGAACTCCGCGAACAGGATCGCGCCGATCGATCCGGCCATGCCGCCCAGCCCCACGACCGAGGCGACCGCATTCTTCGGGAAGCAGTCGGAGACCAGCGTGAACAGGTTGGCCGACCAGCCCTGGTGGGCCGCCGCGGCCAGGCCGACGAGCAGGACCGCCAGCCACACGTTCCCGACCTGGGTCACCGCGAAGATCGGCACAACCAGCGTCGCACAGATGAGGAAGGCCGACTTGCGGGCGAAGTTGACCGTCCGGCCGGCGTGGATCAGCGCGGACGAGATGTAGCCGCCGCCGACGCTGCCGATGGTGACGAAGGTGTAGACGACGATGAGCGGCCAGCCGAGGTTGCCGAGGTTCAGGTTGAAGTCCTTGGCAAGCCACTTCGGAAGCCAGAAGAGATAGAACCACCAGATCGGATCGGTCATGAACTTGCCGAGGACGAAAGCCCAGGTCTCGCGGTACCGGAGCAGATCCCGCCACGGGATCTTGGCCTGGCCCTCGCCGTTTCCGCTGTCGCTGAGGATGTGCTTCAACTCGGACTGAAGGACGCCCTTGTGCTCCTGCGGACGCCGGTAGAGCGGCCACCAGAGGGCGACGAAGACGAAGTTGATGCTGCCCCCCACGACGAAGGCCCACTGCCATCCGTAGTTGATCGCGAGCCAGGGGATCAACGCGGGCGTGATCACGGCGCCGATGTTGGCGCCGGAGTTGAAGATCCCGGTCGCCAGCGCGCGCTCCTTCTTCGGGAACCACTCGGTGATGGCCTTGATCGCGGCGGGGAAGTTGACCGCCTCGCCCAGGCCGAGGACGAACCTCACGATGCCGAAGTGGAGGGCGCGGCTGCAGAGGGCGTGCCCGTAGGCGGCGAACCCCCAGAAGATCGTCGCCCATGCATAGGTGGCCCGCGTGCCGAACTTGTCGACGAGCCGGCCGAAGAACGGGAGACCGACGGCGTAGGCGACCTGGAAGGCGATCACGACGCGCGCCCAGTCGAGTTCGGACCACCCGTACTTCTTCTCCAGCATCGGCACGAGGATGCCGAGCATCTGCCGGTCGAGGTAGTTGTTCGCGGTGTTCGCGAACAGCAGAAGGCAGATGATCCAGCGATACTTGCCGACCGACTTCGCAATGTTGTCTGCCGTCATCCGGTGGCTCCCTTCCCCAGTCCGCCGCCCGTCACCCGCCTCGGGAAGCGTGGGCGCAGAGTACACAGGGCCCGTTCAGTTCGTCCACTCCAATTCCATGCGCCGGGTCCCGGCGGGGGGATGCAACCAGGCCCGGCCGCCGTCGTCGGTGAGGCCGGGAGGCGCCAGGGGGGCGCCGTCCGCGCCGGTCGCGGACAACCTGACCACGCGCGACCCCGCCGGCAGGAACTGGGGACCGAGGCCGATCCGGGCCGCCGCGCCGGGGAACCAGAAGGAGAGCCTGCGGCCGCGTTCCGACCCGTCGGACCGCGCGAGGACCTGGGCCGAACAGGCCAGGTCCAGCGCGAACGACTCGGCGCCGCCGCCATCGTGGTAGCTGTACTCGGGGGCCCGCACGAAATCGACCCGCCGTCCGTCCAGGTGGACCGAGGCGCAGGCGAACCCGGGTGCGGCGGCGTACCAGCCGGCGGGGGGGAGGTGCACCAGGTCGGCGCCGAGCCGCACCTCCCACGGGCCGTCGGACCCGTTGACCCAGAGCTCGAGCCCGTCCGGATAGCGGAGGTAGAGCAGCGACTTCCGCCAGAGGCCGCTGGACAGCGCGTCGGCGACGGTCATCAGGACGCGGCCGTCGCTGTAGGCGATCCGCTCGACCGCGCTCAGGGTCTGGCGCCGGTGCAGGGCGGCGGAGAGGAACGCCAGACGCCACAGGCGCACATCGCCGACATCGAGCGCCGGAAGCCGCGGGGCGAGACCGTGCGCGAACATGGAGGCCAGGTATCGATGATCGGCATCGTCCCCCCCCTGCCCTGTCGTCGATGCTGTCGCCGGGGGCATCGGCGGGCCGATGCCGGGCAGAAGAGGGTTCAGACGGAGGAGCGGGAAGAGCGGAAGCCATTCGCCGGCGCGCGGAACCTCCCCGCCGTCGGCGGCCACGGCATAGGCGTCGGCCGCGCCCGCGTAGATCCATGCCCACGATGCATCCGCGACCACCGGCGCCCCGGTGCGGCGCGACAGGGCGCGCCCCCAGTCCATGATGCCGGTCCATGCGGCGCGAAAGCCCGCGGCCCCCGGAGTCCTGGCATCGTAGTCGGTGAAGGCCCAGGGCGGCTGACCCATGGACTTCGGTCGCGTGGCCACCGGCAGCGTGGCCGGACCCGCGGTCGCGTCCGGCGGGGCCAGGGCCGCCAGGAACGGGGTCTTCAGCGCGAACCGCCCGGGGCGCTCCCCCTCGATCCAGGCTCCGCCGGGCGACCGCCGGACCAGGTCGCGGCTCCATCGCGGATCCAGGCAGTCGATGCAGGCCTCGAACGACGGTTCGCCCGGGAGCCCGGGAGGCAGCAGGACCAGGGGCCCCGCCCCCGCGTCGTCCCAGACTTCGCCGAGCCGTCCCGTCCCCATCGGCGGGGTCTCCATCCACAGCGCCACCGCCGCGTCCGGCGCACGCAGGCCGCGGCAGGGTCCGATGCGCGGAAGCACGTCGTCCACGCGGGCCGAGAGGCCGACACGAAACACCTCGTGAACCGGGGCCCGCCGCCCGTCGGACGCGGGCTGGTACTCCACCTCGCCGGGGCGGTCGATCGCCGTCTCGACGCCGAACCCGATCCGCGAGGCCGCGGACTCGGCCGGATCGAATCCCGCCAGCGCGAAGACCGGCGTTCCGACCGGGTCGCTGCACCGCCACATCAGGAGACGGGGCCCCGGAAGCATCGGCAGCCGGAAGCCGGCCAGCGGAGACGACGGCCGGATCTGGCCGGCCCGGATGGCGCGGATCGATCCGTGCCCCCCGTCCATGCCTACACAGAGCACCCGCCCCTCGATGCGGAACTCGACCGACAGTCCGCCGGCCGTCTCGATGCGCAGCCGGCCGTCCACCACGGCCGCGAGACGCGGCGTCGCATCGAACCCCTCGCCCTCGATCTCCAACCCGCTCCACCGCCCGCAGGGCCGTCCATTCCAGGCGATCTCCCCGCCCCGGAACCAGTCCGCCGAGTCCACCGTGAAGGATGTTTCGCCGGACGGGTCGGCGGCGTACAGGACGAACCGGCCCGGCGCGACGGTCTCGATGCGCGGAGACGGAGCCGGTCCCGGCGCCCCGCTTCCCGGGTCCCCCGGATCGGAGGCGAGCGCCGCGCGCACGACGCGCCGGAACGGCGGCTCCCACCGCGAACGCCAGTCGGACGTGCGCCACGCCGGCACGATCGGGACGCCCTGCTCGAGGTAGGCGCTGAACCCGGACAGGTACAGTTCGGACGCCGCGGGGGCCCGCCACTCGAGGATCGAGAACGACACGATGCGGCAGGGCGGAGTGGACGTCAGGGCGAATGGCGCGGGCATCCGGGCCTGGGCGATGGTCCACCGCCCGGCGGCGAACGCCCCCAGCGGAACGCGCAGGACCGCGCCGCGGGCATCCTCGATCCGGACCTCGACCCGTGCGGGCGCGGCGGCGACCGGATCGGCGGCGCCGTCGGCCGATCGCGCCCCGATCCTGAACTCCAGCGAATCGAAGGGTTCCCGCAACACGACCGGTTCGGGAGGGACGAGAACCACCGACGCGATGGGGACCTCGCTCGAGGCCGTGAGCCGTGCCACCGCCCGTCCGCCGCTGAACGGTCCGGCGACCCGCTCGACGCGGCACGTCGCCCCGGGGGGATCGGTCGTCACCGTCCACCCGGCCAGCCGGCGGAACGCGGTCGCCGGCGCACTGGCGTCGTCCCATCCCGTCCAGGGAGCCCCCAGCGCCATGTCCGGCTCGGGCGGACCTCCCGTGCCGCTGTGGCGCACGGGCAGCTCCTCCGGCGGCTGGACCATGCAGCCCGCCGCGGCGACGATCCCGACCGGGACGATCAGCCTTGGAAGACGAACCATTTCCGGCCCGCGTAGTTGACGAGCAGCGCCGCCACAACCTTGGTGACGTACGAGACCGACGTGCTCCAGCGGGCCCACCGGATCAGGGCCCAGCCGACCGCCGCCCCGACGGAGACGCTCGCCCCCGAGACGGCGAAGAAGAGGGCGATCTCGACCCAGCGGTCATGCCGGCCCGGCGCGAACACCCAGGCCGCATTGAGAAGGTAGGCCGTGATGTTCGAGAACAGGAAGGCCACCGCGGTGTTCACGACAAACCGCGAGGCCCGGACCCGCTCGTCGACCGGCCGCACGCGCAGCCCGAGCCGCACCGCGAGCGGGTCGGTGTCGCGCAGGGCGGGAAGGACGAGCCAGGCCATGAGGAAGAAGGCGACCATGTCCACCGCCGTCGCCACGCCGCCGCACAGGGCGTATTTCACGAACTGCACGACCGGCCCGGATTCGCGACCGGCGAATTCGGCCCACAGTCCCGTCATGTCCCGCCCCGGATCCAGGCGCGAACCTCGCTCGACAGCGGAAGCACGGCGACCACGCGGACCGGCCGGTCGCCGTCGAGCCCGGGCACGACGACCTCGTCCCCGACCCCGTGGCCCTCGACCGCCTGGGCGAAGCGCGTGTCGGAGGAGATGATGCCCAGACCCTCGTCGCGATCCCACACGCCCAGCACGTAGAAGCGCTCCCGACGGCCGTCCGCGTGCTCGATCTCGACCCCCGCGCCGGGGCTGGCCCGCTCGGGCGCGGGACCGTCGAAGTCCGTAGGCTGGACCTGCTTGAGCGCGGCCTCCAGTTCGCCCTGCCGCCGCAGCAGGATCCCCTGGGCCTCCTTGGCCGCCTTGTACTCGAAGTTCTCGCGGAGATCCCCGTAACTGCGCGCGACGCCGATGTCCCGGCTGTTCTGCGGGATGTCCACCTCGACGATCTTGCGAAGCTGGCCCTGGCGCTCGCGGTAGCTGCGCGAGGAGGTCAGCGGCATCCGGCGGACCGGTGCGGACGCCCCGCCGCGGAGCAGTTCCTCCAGTTCGGGCCGCAGCTTGACGATCCTGCCGAGGGTCGCCTGCCGCTCCAGCGAGGGCCACGCCGTCGTCTCCTTGAGCCGGAGGAACATCTCGCGGCGGCCGTCCTCCTCGAGACCGTCGAACAGCTCCTTCAGCCATTCGGTCTTCGCGAAGCGCTCGCGAAGGGCGTTCTGCGCCTTGAGCCGTTCGCCGCAGTGGTCCTTCTCCATCGCGGTCACCGCGAGGCGGGCGAAATCGAACCAGCGGCCGAGTTCCCACGCCGTCCAACGGGCGGGGTTGCGGTGCAGCCAGAGCAGGACCTCGACATCCGCCTGCCGGGTCGCGACCAGCCACCGGATCCGCTCCGCGCAGCCGGCCTCGTGACCCTCCGCAAGCAGGATCTCGAGCACGTCGGCCAGCACGGAAGCCTTCAGGCGGTCGATCGACGCGACCAGCGTGTCCGCGAACTCCGGGCCGATCCGCCGCTGCAGCATGGAAACGAACGGATGGACGTCGCGCGCCGGAAGATCGTGAACCGCCGCGATGAAGGCGTCCGGACCCCGCCAGGCCTCGAGCCACGGCCGGACCGGAAGGGCGCCCTCGTCCAGGCCGAGCCGGTCCGCCACCAGGACGGCCCGGGCCACCAGGCCGGGATGCCGCCCCTCCGCCCCCTTGATGACGAATCCGAGCCGGCCGGCGATCGCGTCCCTTGCCTCGGCATCCTCCGGACCGGCCTGGCCCCCGTCCATGGCGGCGCAGACACGGACGAGGATCGAGGCCATGTCGCGGTCCGCCAGCAGCTCCTGGATCCAGCCGCGGTCGCCCGCGGCCGGCGCATCGCGCAGGCGCAGCGGCTCGGTCCGCTTCGACGGGATCTCGACCGTGCCGTCCTTTTTCAACGCCTTTCGCGCCGCATCCCAGAAGGGCTTCCACTCCGCCTCGGCCATGAGCCGGGGCACGAGCCGATCCTGGAGTTGCACGACCGCCATCGGGCCGAAACTCTGGAGCGCGAGCCGGACGATTTCGCCCGGCCGCTCGCGGACGGCCGCGCGAACGCCGTCGGGATCCCGGTGGAACCTCGTCAGCAGGTGGGACTCGTCCAGCGGCTGGAGCGTCTCCGCCGCGTAGGCAAAGGTCATGCGGTGGCCGGCCTTGCTCTCGAAATCGATCTCGACGCGCTTCTCGAAATGGTCCATGCGTCGCACGATGCCGAAGCCCCAGGTCTTGTCGTAGCAGGGCGCCGCATCGCGGAGCGAGGTCAGGGTCGTCAGGCGGCGCACCGCCTCGGCCGGCGTGACCCTGCCCAGCCCGGCGTGGTCGACAAAGGCGCGCCGCTCGGTATCGGGCCCGGCCATCGCCAGCCACTCATCCCGCACCGCGTTCTCGGAATCCTTGTCCGTCCCCATCCACGACGCGCGCAGCCGGAGGACGCCGAGGGCGTCGAGGACCAGCCCCCGTTCAAACAGAACGTCCTGAAGGAGCTTTCCGCGGGAGTCGGCCTGTGCCAGCGCGGCCCGGCCCGCCAAGCCTTCCAAGGAGGCGGTCAGGCGGGGCACGTCGATCGTCGGGAGCTCAAGCTGTTCGAGAAACCATTCTTCGCTGTCGGGGGCGGAGCCGCCCGGGAGGGCCTCGTCGTTCATCGGGACAGTCTATCCAAGCGCTTCGCCCGCTGTCAAACGGCCGCGCACGGCAGACGGGAAAGGAGGTGGAAGGTTCAAGGGTGGAAGGTGGAGGAAAGCTCGACGGGTGCGGGTGCCGAGGCTGTTCCAAGCGGAGAACCGAGTGCGGAGAGCGACGAACTGAGGTCAGAGGTCGGGGGTCGATTACGATTACGATCAGGATTACGATTACGATGAAGAAAGCCGGATGACGTTGCTGACCACGGCAACCGATCCCGCGTCTTGCCTGCAATCGCAATCGAACTCGTGATCGTCATCGTCGGACCGCGGCCGGAGCACGACAATCGAACGAGGACCGCAGGATCATCGCCGCCTTCCCGACGAACCTGCAGGACGGGCGCCGCACCTAGTTCGCCGGCGCCGGGGCCGGCGGAGCCGCGGGCGCGGGCGCCGCGGGGGCCGGAACGGGCGCCGGGGCCGCGGGGGCCGCCGCCGGGGGAGTCGCCGGGCTCACGGGCACGGTCACGGGGACGGTCGGCGCCGCCGCATCCGGAGCGGCCGCGGGCACCGGGACCGGCGCGCCGCCGGGGACGGCGGGCTGCGCACCGGGCGTCTGCGGGGCGGTCGCCGCCGGGGCCTCGCCGCGGGCGCCCTCGGCCTTCTCCATCAGGCCGCGTTCGCGCCCCGCGAAAAGGACGGCCAGGAGCACCGTGTTGATCATGAACGCGGCGCCCAGCCAGACCGTGCCCCGGGTCAGCACGTTGCCGGCCCGCGAACCGAAGATGCTCTCGCCGAAGCCGGACCCGAAGGCCAGCCCCATGCCCTGCTCGCGCGACTTCTGAAGGAGCACGATCCCGATCACGAGGATCCCGATCAGCGCCTCGACCACCACCAGCAAGCCTCTGAGGATTTCCATCGCAAGTCTCCCGAGCGTTCCGCCGGCGCCGGATCAGGCGCCGGCCTTGACGATCGCCACGAACGAGGTCGCCTGCAGCGCCGCGCCGCCGATCAGGCCGCCATCGATGTCAGGCTGGCCGAGCAGGTCGCGGGCGTTGTCGGGCTTCATGCTGCCGCCGTACTGGATCCGGATGCCCTCGGCCGCAGCGCCCGCCAACTCGCGCAACAGCTTGCGGATGAAGGCGTGAACCTCCTGCGCCTGCGCGGACGTCGCGGTCTTGCCCGTCCCGATCGCCCACACGGGCTCGTACGCGAGGACGAGGCGGTCCCAGTCGGCGCCCGACAGACCCTGGAGTCCGGCTCGCACCTGGCGCTCGATCACCGCAAACGTGCTGCCCGCCTCGCGCTCGGCGAGGGTCTCGCCGATGCAGACGATCGGCTTCAGGCCCGCGGCCAGCGAGGCACGCGTCCGCTTGTTGACCGTCTCGTCCGTCTCGCCGAAGTACTGGCGGCGCTCGCTGTGGCCGATGATGACGTAGGCGCAGCCCTTCTCCTTGAGCATGTCGGCGGAAATCTCGCCCGTGAAGGCGCCGGACTTCTCCCAGTGGACGTTCTGGGCGCCGAGCCCGATCGGCGAGCCGGCGATCCCCTCCTGCACGACCCAGAGGCTTGTGAACGGCGGGCACAGGACACATTCGACGGCGTCGAATCCGCCCAGCGCGGCCCGGATCTCCGCCACGAGGGTCTTCGCCTCGTGCGCGGTCTTGTTCATCTTCCAGTTTCCGGCGACGATCTTCTTGCGCATGGTTCTCCCGTCCTCAAAAGGCGGCATACTAAGCACCAATCGGGGCGCCGAAGCAAGCTTTTCCTCCGCTCTGCCGCGGAGGGATCACTTCCGGATCGGCACGCCGTTGGTCGGGAACAGAAGGCGCAGACGCTGCGAGGGCCGGTCGGCCCGGTGGATGGACCATTGGGTCCAGGCGTCCTTGGCATCGCCGGTCCCGTACTCCACCTGGGCGCACCCGGCGGTCAGGCCGCCGAGCAGCGGCGCCGCCCCCGCCCCGGGATCCAGGGTGCGGACGGCCGACACGGACCGGATCGCGAGCGACATCTCCTGCGCGTCGGCCGAGCGGACCTCCTCGCGCAGCACCAGCATCAGCCCGGCGGCGATGGCGCCGCAGAGCAGGACGGCCACGACCAGCGCGACGAGGATCTCGACCAGCGTGAAACCGCCCGCCCGGGCCGGCCGGCGAGCAGCGCTAGAGGTCCGCGGTGGAGATGTCCGTCGCATCGCCGTCGCCTCCCGGCTCGCCGTCGGCGCCGTAACTGACGATCTCGAACGGAAGGCCCTCGCGACCGGGCACGATGTAAACGAAGTCGCGGCCCCAGGGGTCCCGTGGCAGCCGCCGACTGGCAAGGTAGCCTCCCTCGGGATAGGTATCCGGCACGGGCGCGACGGCCGGCTTGCGCACCAGCGCCTCGAGGCCCTGTTCCATGGTCGGGATCCGGCCCTGTTCGATCTGGTAGTGGGCGACGGCGTTCTGCAGTTCCCGCACCTGGATCTTCGCCGTGTCGACGCGGGCCTTGCGCTGCTTCTGCAGCACGTTGACGGTGACCACGGTCACGAGCCCCATGATGATGGCCATCACGACGAGGATCTCGATCAGGGTGAAGCCGCCGCGCCGTCCGCGGCGGCGGCCGGGTTGGACTGTCCCAAGGTTCATGTCGGTTCCGCCTTTCGTCGGGCCGGCCGGCGTCGGGGCGACGGGTCGGGCTCCGGGTCTTCCCCGCCCGCCGACGCCAGCCGCGCGGCCAGATCCTCCAGCTTCGCCACGTAGTACGGCACGTTCTCGTCGCGCCGGTCCGGATTCCAGTCCGAGACGAGGCGCGCGGCCGCGTGCACGGCGACGCTCTTGCGATCGCCGGTCACATAGTACGATATCGCGTCCCCCGCGCGATAGGTCCGTCCGGAGGCCAGCGCCAGTTCGTACGCGGCGTTCCGGCCGCGCCCCCCCGCCTTCTGCTTCGCCGCGTAGGTTTCCGGGGCGTCCTGCAGCCGCTCGGTCCGGGCGAGCCGGCGAACGGGCCACTCGCGGTTCACGATCGCGCGGCGGTAGCGCGCGGTGAGATCCGGGATCCCGTCGTCGCGCCCGCGCAGACGGGCCTCGAGGAACTCGCGGATGAAGTCGCGCAGGAAGGGCTCCAGCCCCCTCGACCGGAGGGCCGCGCCCGTGATCAGGATCTCGCCGTCGCGGGCGAGCAGGGCGTAGTTCTTGCGGCGGTAGCTGAACATCGCCTCGAACGCGTCGTCGAACTCGAGTTCGATGCCCTCCGGCAGGGTCGAGCGGACGCTGGCGCGGAACCGATCGAGGCCGGCGGCGTCGCCCTCCGGCGGCACGAAGTAGACGCCGTCGGTGTCGATCTCGACCGGCCGACCCCCGGCGGCGCGGATCGCCTTCACCATGCCGTCGAGGACCTCGCGTCCGCGCGCGGTGACGCGCTCGGCGGCGTCGAAATCGTTGAACCGCGCCATCTCGAACCCGAGGTAGCCGTAGAAGGAATTGATGAGGATCTTGAACGTGCTCTGCAGGGCCTCCTCGAAGGCTCGCTCGCCGTCCTCCGTCGCGGCCCGCATCCGGTCCTTCGCCGCGAGCCGGAACCCGCGGAGGTCGCCGAGCAGGCGGAGGAACACCCCGAGGCGGTCCGAGGCGGGCCCCAGGCCCTCGGCGAGCATCAGCGAGGGGTACAGCGAGCGGACATCGCAGTGGTGGACGTTGCGGATGACGCCGGTCTCGAAGAGGTCGGTCAGCCCCCCCTCAAAGGGACGTCCCGCGCCGGGAAGCGGGATCGACGCGCCGGCGGCGAGGTACTCGCGCAGCATCAGCGCGTCGATCTTCGCCGCGCTGCCGCGGAGCGCGACGTTCTGCAGGCTCATCGGAACGACGCGCGCCTGCGCCACGTGGATCGGGACCAGGCGTCCCGCCAGGGCGGCGGTCTCGCGCACGTCGTCGGCGAGATACCGCAGCACCCGGGCCGGGTCGGACCGGAACACCCGGCCGATCTCGCCCCCTTCGATCACCTCGCGACCGGCGGGGGAGAAGCCGAAATGGCGCGCGACCTCCTTCAACCCGTAGCCGGGCAGCGAGCGGTGGCCCGCATCGTAGATCTGCACGAGGAAGTAGGTGTCGAGGATGGCCCGGCCGAGGATGTCGACCCGCGGGTAGTTGATCGTGCGGTCGGCCGAGACGAACCGGCCGGACCGGGCCCTCGGCGCGGATCCGTCACGGCCGATCGCGAGGGCGACGCCGTGCCGGCGGGCGCGGCGCACGAGGTAGTCGAGATCGAAGGCGAAGAGGTTGTGGCCCTCGATCACGTCCGGATCGCGTTCGCGGACGGCGGCGACGAAACGGCGCAGCAGGGCCGGCTCGTCGAGGTTCGATCCGTCGATCGTCTCGCTCCACCCCGTGCTGTCGGCCATGCCGATGGCGAGGATGCGATCGGCCTCGCGATCGGGGTTGGAGAACTCGTAGCCGTCCTCCGTCTGCGTCTCGATGTCGACCTGCATCCGGCGCAGGTCGGCGAACGACAGGCCGTGGAACAGCGTGCGGCCGGATGCCATGAGGAACTGCTGCACGGGGTCCTGGATGGCGAAATACGGCGCGCGGGGATCGGAGGCGCCCGCGCCGGTCTTCGTCCGAAGCCACGACAGCGCCTGGTCGAACGCCTTCCACGTCGGGAACCGCGCCAGCGCGCGCAGGTCCCCGCCCCCCTCGAGCGGAACGGCCTCGTGCGGCGCCGGGCAGCCGGAGATCGTGGCGGCGCCCTCCAGCCACAGGAACGGGCGGAACGGCTGTTCGGCCGCGGACACGCGCCCGCCGGAACGGTGGAACAGGATCATGCGGTCGCCGGCGGACGAGGGCGCGTGCTCCACGGCGACGAGGCCCGGGTCGGGGGACCGCCCGAAAACGAGGACAGGGTCGGACGCGCGCATGCCGCCGCCCTCCGGCTCAGCCACCCAGGTCCGCGGTCAGGTACGGCATCGCCAGCAGCCAGATCTGGAGCCAGGCGGTGATGTCGTCCTCCTCGCCGTCGTAGCCGGGCTCGTGCTCGATGCCGATCCCCCAGCCGATGCAGTCCATCCGGTGCCGCAGGTAGTAGGTGTGCGAATCCAGCTCCCCGTCCAGCAGGTCGTAGCGGCCGTAGGCCCCGAACGTCCACCGGCCCCGCGGGTTGATCTGCAGCTGGGCCGCGACCTGCTCGCGGGTCTCGCCCTGGACGAGGTAGTTGGCGTTCAGCAGGAACGCCCCGCCGCGCGGCGCGAAGGACATCTGTCCGTCGAAGAAGGTCATCCCTTCGCCATAGAGATCGAAGTAGGTCTTCAGATCCATGCGGAAGGTCCTCGACGGCCAGAACCGCAGGGTCGCGTAGAGCGGGCCGAAGTCCTCCTCGTCCTCGTCCGGGTCGAGGTCGAACACGGTTCCGATGTCCGCGTTGACGAGGTCGTGGACGGTCCAGTTGCCGTCGGTGGCGATCTCGCTCAGCTCCGTCTGGTCCATCCCCTCGGCGTTCCGGGCCAGCGGATCGTCGGCCTGGGTGATCGAATGGTCGACATACATGAACGACGTGCGCCGCGTCTGCAGCTTGTGGCGGAACCCGAACTGGACGGTGTTCCGTCCCGCGATCTGGTCCGCCGAATCGAACTGGGGCAGGTTCGCCGCGACGAGGTCGGGATCCGGAACGTAGGTGTAGTTCGCGTAGGGCTCGACGACGTGACGGAGGCCGCGCCCCCAGATCGTCTCGCCCTCCTCCAGGACCTTGTAGGCCTTGTAGGAGGTCTCGAACCCGAGTTCGTAGACGTTGCGGAAATCGGCCCCGAGCTCGTCGCGGACCGACGTGACCTGGTTGGTCACGGTGGACACGCCATTGGATCCCAGGACCGTGACCTGGTTGGTCACCGACACCACCGGCGCGTACGTCGTCGAGTAGTACGTGCCGCGCCACCCCGCGCGCGGCGTCAGGGCCAGGAAGCCGAACAGCCGCCGAGGCAGGTACACCGTGTGCAGCGAATCGACGCGCAGGGCGTCGAAATCCTCGTTGTCCGACGTCTCCGCGTAGACGCGTTCGAGGCCCGAGGCGGCGGTCCGGCTCTCGTAATAGAAGGGGGAGTTGCCGAGCCGCAGCGACGGGATGGTCAGCGTGGCCTCCGGCAGGCGGTTGACGTTCCCGTAGAAGTCGTTCAGGCGCGCGTTGGCCAGCACCGAGAAGATGTAGCTCTCCCCGCGGTGGGTCCAGGCGGCCCGGTTCTCGGGCTGCACCTGCGAGCGGCTTTCGCGACGGAAGAAGTCGTAGCGCACGTAGGGATCGCTGAGGTAGGTCGCGTCGGCGTACAGGGAGTCGCGGGCCGAGAGGCTCGCGGCGTGCCGGAGGCGGAGGCGGTACCGCTCGCTGTCCGTCAGCGTGGCCTGGCGGTCCTCCCGTTCGTTCTCGTCGCGGTAGATGCGGTCGTCGTCGATGTAGAATCCGTCGAGCCGCCCCTGGTACCCCGCCTGCCGGCTCCCCCACAGCACGCCCTGGCCCACCCCGACGCCGCGCTTCGAGTAGCCGTTGATGGAGGTCTCGCCCGTCAGGACGCCCTCGTCGTCGAGCCAGTAGTGGTACGTGGACAGAACGAACGCGCCCAGCCGGGAGCTGAAGCCGGGGATGACGGCCCAGCCCCCGCCCCGTCCGCCGGTCATGTTGCGGCGGTAGTAGGGCGTCCAGAAGATCGGCACGGGCCCCAGGTACGTGACCACATTGTACATGGTCAGGTACTTCTGGTCGGTCAGCGTGGCCCGCTCGGCGACGATCTCGAACTCGCGGTCGTCGCCTTCGCACGTTGTCAGCACGACGTCGCGGATCTCGATCCGGTCGCGCGAGATCATCTTGAATTCCTCGCCGTGCAGGTAGTAGGGATCGCGGTAGAGAAGGAACCGCCCGAAATCCCCGACGCCCGTCTTGAAGTTGTACTTCAGCTCGGGCCCCTTCCACACGGTGCCGTCCCAGCGCACGAAGACCACGTTCTCCCGCGCCACGAGTTCGTCCGTGGTCCGGTTGATCTCGACGAAGCCGGCGGTGATGATCTGGCGGCCCTGCCGGATGTAGACGTTGCCCTCGGCCGTGAGAATGCTGCCCCCCTCGCGGCTGCCCATCGTGGCGGCGCGGATGTCGTACGGGAGCCCCGCATCCGGGTTTCCGCTGTCGATGTCGAACACGCCGCCGGAGGCCGCAGCGACCCCCGCCAGCCATGCCAGACCCACCGCCACGATCCCGCAACGCACCATGGATGCCCTTTCGCTTCGACCGTTTCCGGGTCGCACGCTATCACAGCCCCCCGGGCCGTCCAAGCGTTTCCGACCTGCGATCCCGGTCCCCGGCGGCGTTGCGCCCGCGGCGGCCATCGGGTATCTTCCCCGACCCCGTCCACGGACGGGAGCACGACGAACAGGACAAGGAACGGGGCGCACATGACGACAAAGGCGAAGAAGGGCGATTTCCACGTGGCCGACCTCTCCCTCGCCGGCTTCGGCCGGCGCGAGATGAAGCTGGCCGAGCACGAGATGCCGGGTCTGATGGCCCTGCGCGAGAAGTTCGGCCGGACGAAGCCCCTCAAGGGCGCGCGGATCACCGGCTCCCTCCACATGACCATCCAGACGGCCATGCTGGTCGAGACCCTCCAGGCCCTCGGCGCCAGGGTCCGCTGGGCCAGCTGCAACATCTTCTCCACGCAGGACCACGCCGCCGCCGCACTCGCCGCCGCCGGAACGCCCGTCTTCGCGGTCAAGGGCGAGACGCTGGAGGAGTACTGGGATTACACCGACCGCATCCTCGACTGGGGCGGCGGCAGGGGCCCGAACATGATCCTCGACGACGGCGGCGACGCGACGCTCTTCGTCCACCTCGGCGTGCAGGCGGCCGACAACCCCGCCCTCCTCGACGGACCCTACGGCAGCGAGGAGGAGCGCGTCCTGAAGGCCCAGGTCCGCAGGGCGCTGAAGAAGGACCCCACGCGGTTCGTCCGCATGGCGAAGGAGATCCGCGGCGTCAGCGAGGAGACGACCACCGGCGTCCACCGCCTCTACCAGATGTTCGAGAAGGGCCAGCTCCTCTTCCCCGCCTTCAACGTCAACGACTCGGTCACGAAATCCAAGTTCGACAACATCTACGGCTGCCGCCATTCGCTCGTCGACGGCATCCTGCGCGCGACCGATGTCATGCTCTCGGGCAAGGTCGCCGTGGTGGCCGGCTACGGCGACGTCGGCAAGGGCTCCTGCCAGAGCCTCCGCTCCCAGTGCGCGCGCGTCATCGTCACCGAGATCGACCCCATCTGCGCCCTCCAGGCCGCGATGGAGGGCTACGAGGTGATGACGATGGACCGCGCCTGCGAGATCGGCGATGTCTTCGTCACCGCCACCGGCTGCTGCGATGTCATCACCGAGAAGCACATGCGCCGCATGAAGCACCAGGCGATCGTCTGCAACATCGGCCACTTCGACAGCGAGATCCAGGTCGACGCCGTGCGCAAGTACCGGTGGGAGGAGATCAAGCCGCAGGTGCACAAGATCACGTTCCCGAGCGGACGGTCGATCCTGATGCTCGCCGAGGGCCGCCTCGTCAACCTCGGCTGCGCGACGGGACACCCGAGCTTCGTGATGTCGAACAGCTTCACCAACCAGGTGCTCGCCCAGATCGAACTCTACGGCAACCCCGGCAAGTACCCGGTCGGCGTCTACCGCCTGCCGAAGAAGCTCGACGAGGAGGTCGCGCGCCTCCACATCGAGCGCGTCGGCATCCAGCTCGAGCGGCTCAGCCGCAAGCAGGCGAAGTACCTCGGCATCCCGGCCGCCGGACCGTTCAAGCCGGAGCACTACCGGTACTAGGTCTCGGGTGTCAGGTTTCAGGTGTCAGGCTACAGGCATCCGGAGTCTTCCAAGGATGGGTCGACC
>CAYODK010000043.1:0-33384 GCA_964402695.1 uncultured Verrucomicrobiota bacterium | reverse complement strand
GCGCGCGGATTCGGAAGCGCCCCCTCGCGGGCGGGCCTCTCCTCCTCCGCCGCCGCCCGGGTCCGCGCCGCGCGAACGCACGCCCATGCTCCATGTCGAAGGTGACCTCATGTCATCTTGTGTCCGCTCGTGCGGCCGGGCCCGGCCCATAGCCGGCCAGGAAACCTATCCCCCGGACTCGCATGCCGTGATGGTGCCGCCACATCCCTTGCAGACTCCTCCCGGCTTCCCGCCGCGAAGGCAACGCTCGGCCGTTGCATCACACTCCGAACATACGACCGCCTTCTCGCTTCGCACGGTCATGCCCTTGTTTCCCCAGACGGTCTTGCGTATCCAGACCGACTTGCACTTGTTGCACGCGACCGCGCTCTCCGCGGTCGTCGCTGCGGCCGCATTGCCTGCATCTTGCTTGAGTTCCTTCTGCACGGCGCGGCAGGCTTCGGCCTCGCCACAGACCTTGCAGGTGTGCGCGAACTTGCCCGTCTTGACCAGATTCGCCAGCGCACTGTCACAGTCCGGGCACCGCATGGCCTTGTGCGGCCGGTAGACCGTGACCCGGCCGGCCTGATGAGACGCCCCGACCCACACGGCCTCGCACTTGGGGCAGAGCAGCCCTGCGTTCGCCTCCCCTGCAGGGACATTCGTGGCGTCTCCGGCCCACGCAGTCGCCACACACCCGGCGACCAGCACCCAGCCCAAGATCGATCTCTTCATATCCGTGTCCCTTCGTTTCACTGGACCGCCGCCGGCTTCGCTTCCATATTGCACTCGCCGCCGAAACAACGCGTTACAAGCGCGTCGTACCGCCTTCGCTGGCCGGCATCCAGCAGGCCGCGCACGTCGCGAATGTGCTCCCATGTGAGTTGCTCGCTTTCCACGTATTCCCGGCCCATGGCGGCGATCAGCTCGCGCGCGTCGCCGCCGCCGTCCAGGCTCGCCGCAAGCCGCGCCCGGAAATCGCAGTGCCGCGCGCAGCATTCGGACAACCTCGCTCCAAGCGCTT
Source organism: uncultured Verrucomicrobiota bacterium (assembly GCA_964402695.1). Taxonomy (GTDB): domain Bacteria; phylum Verrucomicrobiota; class Kiritimatiellia; order PWTM01; family PWTM01; genus VGWF01. Next base: position 32,381 of record CAYODK010000043.1, on the reverse strand, counting down.
CCTGGCGAATGCGCAACGCCTTCGACTGCTCCGGGCTGAGGCCGAGTTCACCCGCCAGGAACTCCGTGTCCGACAGGCGAGCCAACGGAACGACCCCGCGCTGACAGAGATACTGGTGGACCGCAACGGACGACAGAATCGCTGCCGTCAGGATGCCCAACATCGCAAGTACCGCCCGGGTTCTCATCGCGCCCCACCCGATGCCATGGCGAGGTAGGCCCCCGCCAGGGTCTGCCCGTTGAGCGCCGGCGCCAGTGAAGCCCATGGATCCGCTGCGGGGGGCGACAGAAACGCGGCGGACCCCAGCCCCGCCAGGGTGCCCATGAGAATCGCCGCAGCGGCCGCGCGCGCCGGCTGGAAGTCCAGCCAGCCGCTCCAGGAAAGCCCTGACCACGTTGGTCCGGACGAGACCTCCGAATGGACGGCCAGCCGCCGCCAGACGTCCGCCTCGAAGCCGGGCCCCGGCTCCGGGCAGCGCCACTGCCGCAGCACGTCCGAAAGCCGCCGGTCTTCTTCATCAAACCTGTTCGTTGTCTTCACCGCCCGCTCTCCAGAGACTGTCCCTTCATCCGGTGTAACGCAGCCGTCATCCGAACCACTCGCGGTTTCTTCGACCATCATCGAAGCAGGTCCTTCAGCTGGAGCCGGAGGGACTTGCGCGCCCTGTACAGACGCAGCTCGACGGACTTCACCGATGTCTTCATGACCGAGGCGATCGCTGCATGGGATAGGTCCTCGTATTCAGCCAGCACGAGGGCGGTGCGCTGATCCTCCGGCAGCGTCGCGACGGCGTCGGCGATGCGGGCGCCGGTCTCTCGTGCCATGAGGGACGCCGGAGCCGCCGGTTCGGGGGAGGCCGGCCCGCCGTCCGCTTCCCGATCCGCCATCGGCTCCGTTGGACGCCTCCGCCGCCGACGCAGGTGGTCGATGGCCGCGTTCCGTGCGACCTGGAACATCCACGTGGAGAACTCGGCACGTCCCGGCAGCACGCGCCCCCCGGCGATGGCGCGATAGACACGGACGAACACCTCCTGGGCCACGTCCTCGGCCTCCGAGTCGCCATACGTCAGGCGAAACACGAAGTCGGTCACCGGGCGCTTGTACCGCGCCATCAGTTCGTCGAAGGCCCGGTCGTCTCCCGCCTGAATGCGCCGGACGCGGTCCCAATCTCGGGAGTCCGTCTGCATGTGTTCCCCGATGCCGGGCGCCGGTCAGCCCTGCGGCACCACGTCGCGCGGCGGCCTACCGGATCTCGCGCTGGAAGACATTCATGATCTCCCGGATCTTCGGGTCGATGGCGCCGCGGCGCCGGCTTTTCATCGCGTCCGCGACGCAGTGCTCCACGTGGCGTTGGAACACGCCGCGGGAGACCGAGGCCAGCGCGGCGCGCGCGGCGAGGATCTGGGTCAGGATGTCGATGCAGTAGTCGCCGGACTCGATCATCCGGCGGACCCCGCGGATCTGGCCCTCGATCCGCGCCAGGCGCGGCAGTTCCGCGTGATGGGCGGGAAACGGGCGACGGGGCGCCACGCGCTTCGGAAGCGTCTTCATGGGCCCAGTATACCCCAGGGGGGTATCTGGCGCAACCCGGGGCGGGCCTCAGGACGCGGACGCGTCCCGCCGCCGCGCGCGCAGGACCCGCGCGATCGTGAAGACGATGAGGCCGATCGGAACGAGCGGCAGGCAGAGCAGCGGCCCCGCCACGTACCACTCCGCGCCCTCGATTCCGGCGACGTCATAGAAGAACCGGTGGCCGCCGGCATACGCAAGACCCGGCGCGCCCGGAGCGCCCGTGAAGACCATCTCGTAGTACGGATGGTGGTCGTTCTCCACCTGCCCGCTTCCGAGGCCCAGCACGACGAGGCGCCGGCCGGCGCCATCGACCGCGTCGATGACCACGCCGCCGAGCCGGGCCGCCTCCTCCTCGTATCCGGGCTCCGGCCTGGCAAGGAGACCGGTCGCGCGGACCAGGGGGAGCAGGTCCGGCATGTCCGGCGGCAGCGCCACCGAATGGACCGCCGGCAGAAGGCCCCGCCGGTCGAGGTCGAGGAGCAGGCGTTCGTGGAGGCCGTAGTACGGATCGTCCCGGGCCGCCGCGAGCGCGTTCGTGAACGAGAAGTCCTCGCGGATCCCGAGGGCATGGACGCCATCGGCCGCCACCGTGGTGAGAACCGGCGTGACGGACGCGACGCGGACGATGTCGCCCATCGCGCGCGGCACCGGCGGGCGCTTCAGGAAGTAGCCCCAGTAGGCCCGGGACAGGGCGATGGACACGAGGAAGGCCAGCCCGACCGAGGCCGCCGTGACCAGGCCGTAGGCCCGCGCCGGCCGCCGGAACCCGGTGACGCGGGTCAGCACGCGCGCGAGGTACATCGCAAGGGCGTAGGTGAGCAGCAGATCCAGCGCGAGCAGCCCCCATCGCACGGTGACCTGCGTGCCGTCGGATCCGGCGACGATCGCGACCATGCCGCCCGGCCCGACGGTCCACGTTGACTCCACCACCCCCCCGTGCTCGTACGAGCAGGTCATGGACGTCATCGAGAACACTCCCGCCTGGGCCAGCAGCCCGAGCGCGAGCAGAAGCAGCCCGAGGGCGCTTGGGCGAAGGGCTCCGGCGGCGGCGTTCACGGGGCGTCCGTCCCTTCCCGTCTCAGCGGTTCCCCGACGCCTCCGGCGCCAAGGCCGGCAGGGGACGGAGATCAAAGCCGGGGACCGTTCCGATGCGTCGCATGTCCGGGATCTCCCGCGCGCCGCCCGCCCGCCGGGCCGCCGCAGCGACTTCTTATATCATGCACCTGCCCGGCATAGGAACCCGCCGGACCGGCAGCGATCCATGGCGACGGAGTCTTCTTCGGGAAGGCGATGATGGACGGTATTACCATAATGTATTACCCTTTCCACGTGACAACCGTCATTACCAGCAAGGGACAGGTGACCATCCCGGTCAGCATCCGACGGAGGTTGAACCTCCGACCCGGCGATTCGCTTCGGTTCGACGAAGAGGCCCCGTTCGTGAAGGCGGTCAAGGCCTACGATATGGCCCGGATGAAGTCGGCCGTCGGATGCTGCCGCGAACGCGCGGCCGTCTACGGATCGCGCGCCTGGCTGGACGAAACCCGGGGGCCGGTCGACCTGCCCACGGATCCCGATGCGCACCGCCGTTGACACCTCCGCCCTTCTGGCGATCGTTCTGGGTGAACCCAACGCCGATGCATGGCTGGGTCTGCTCGCACGGTGCCGGGACGAAGGGGACCTGATTTGCTGCGAGATCGTCCTCTCCGAGCTTGCCCCGGTCTTCGGGTCCCATGCCGCCATGGAGGCCCGCCTGGCGGATCTGGGCGTTCGCATGCTCCCCTGCACGGCGGAGAGCGCGTTCCTCGCCGGACGCATCTTCGCGCAGTACCGCAAGCTCGGCGGACCGAGAGCGCACCTCATTCCTGACTTCCTGATCGGCGCCCATGCGTCGCTCCAGGCGGACCGGCTCCTCGCGGCCGACCGCGGCTACCTGCGCCGGTTCTTCGCGCGCCTGCCCGTCCTCGCCCCGTCGGCCGGATGAGCAGCCGTGCCGTCCTGTGGTAGATTGCGGCCATGAACGATCCTTTCCGACTCGACGGCGAATTGGCGCTGGTGACCGGCGGCGGCACAGGGCTCGGCCGCGGCATCGCGACGGCCCTGGTACAGGCCGGCGCGCGCGTGGTGCTGCTGGGCCGGCGCGAGGCGCCGCTGCGCGAGACCGCGGAGTCGCTCGGCGCCGCGGCGACGTGGCGCGTCTTCGACGTCACCGACGAGGCCGCCGCGCCGGCGCTTGTCGCCGACGTCGCCTCGCGCGAGGGTGCCCCGACGATCCTCGTCAACAACGCGGGCAACCAGTTCAAGACGCCGTCGATCGACGCGACCGGCGACGAGTTCCGCGAGACGCTCGCCATCCATCTCGTCGGCCCGATGGCCCTCACCCGCGCCGCCGCGGCGGGCATGCTGGAGCGCGGCCGAGGGTCGGTCGTCTTCATCACGTCGATGGCGGCGGTCTTCGGCCTCCCCCGCGTCGCGGCCTACGCGGCGGCGAAATCCGCGATGCTCGGCGTCGTGCGGACGCTCGCCGTGGAATGGTCCGCCCGCGGCGTGCGCGTCAACGCGATCGCGCCGGGCTGGATCGAGACCGACCTCATGCGCCGGTCGGTCTTCACGGACCCCGAGCGCAAGCGCCGCGTGCTCGAGCGCACGCCGATGGGGCGCTTCGGCACGGTGGAGGATGTCGGCCGCGCCGCGGTCTACCTTGCGTCCGACGCCGCCCGCTTCGTGACCGGCCACCAGCTCGTCGTCGACGGCGGCATCGGGATCGGATTCTGACGCCATGAAACTCGGACTCGGACTCTACCGCCATCAGCTCGACGCCGCCCACTTCGCCTTCGCGCGGCAGCTCGGCTGCACCCACGTCATCGCGCACCTCGTCGACTACTTCCGCCAGGGCGCGGACAACCCCTCGGACAACCAGCCGACCGGCGGACGCGGCGGCTGGGGCCGCGCGGGCGACCCGGACCGGATCTGGACGGAGGACGAACTCGTCGCCCTGCGACGCGGCGCCGAGGCGGCGGGCCTGCGGCTGGAGGCCGTCGAGAACCTCGACCCGGCCCACTGGCACGACGTCCTGCTCGACGGCCCGCGCCGCGCGGAGCAGATGGAGAACGTCAAGACGATGATCCGCCGCCTCGGCGCGGCGGGCATCCCGGTCCTCGGCTACAACTTCAGCCTCGCCGGCGTCGCGGCGCGCATCACCGGCCCCTTCGCGCGCGGCGGCGCGATGTCGGTCGGCATGGACGGCCCCGACGACACGCCGGTCCCGAACGGGATGGTGTGGAACATGGTCTACGACCCCGATGCGCCGCCGGGCAGCCTGCCGTCGATCGACGCGGACGAGTTGTGGCGCCGCTACGCCGCGTTCCTGCGCGAGGCGATCCCCGTCGCCGAGGCCGCCGGCGTTGCGCTGGCGCTGCATCCCGACGATCCGCCCGCGCCGTTCGTCCGCGGCCAGCCCCGCCTGGTCTGGCGCGCGGACCTTTACCAGCGCGTGATCGATCTCGCCCCCTCGCCCGCCAACCAGCTCGAGTTCTGCGTCGGCACGCTCGCTGAGATGCCGGACCACGACATCTACGAGACCGTCGACCGCTACAGCCGCCAGGGCCGCATCGCCTACGTGCACCTCCGGAACATCCGCGGCAAGGCGCCGTCGTACCGCGAGACCTTCATCGACGACGGCGAGGTCGACATGCGCCGCGTGCTGCGGATCCTGCGCGACAACCGCTTCGACGGCGTCATCATCCCCGACCACACCCCCCAGCCCTCCTGCCCCGCCCCGTGGCACGCCGGCATGGCGCACGCGCTCGGCTGGATCCGCGCCGTGATCGACGGCCCCTAGGCCGCGCGCGCGAATCCCAGCGCCACCGGGGTCGCGTTGCCGAGGTTGTCGGACACCGGGCACCGCGATTCGACCGTCCGCAGCCAGTGCGCGAGCGCCTCGTCCGACGCGTCCGTGCGGACGTGCAACCGCACGTCGATGCGCTTGTACCCGGGCCGGTCGTCCGTCGGATGCCCGAACAGCTTCGCCGGGTTGATCGGCCCGCGCGCCTCGATGCGCAGCGAGCGCAGAACGATCCCCTGCTCCCTCGCGACCAGGTGGGCCATGACGTTCAGGCACCCGATGAGGCCCGCGAGGATGTATTCGACGGGATTGGGCCCGCGGTCCTCGCCGCCCAGCGCGGGCGGCTCATCGACGACGAGACGGAAGCCGCGCGCGGCGACCTCCACGCGGGCGGGCGAATGCGACTCTCCAACGGCGGTGAACTCAAGATCCGGCATGACACGATTCCTTTCAGGGACGGGTGGAGAAACGAAACCGCCCCGCGGACACGCGGGAACGGGTGCGGATCGGAGGGATTCAGCCCCGGCGGAGCGGACGCCCCTTCAGCGGGGCCCGATCCGGTGGCGGGACAACGTCACGCCACCCCGCGCGCCGGGGCGCGCATACACATGCGCATGCCCGGGGACGGGGGACGGAAAGCACTGCGGCCCGCGAACCCGGCCGGGTTCGCGTGATCGTCGCCGATCGGGCCGCGAAAATTCATGCCCGCAGCGTACGACAGGTCCGACCGTTGTCAAATGCCCGGCCCCTTCCGTATTCCGTCTCCCCTTCCGCGGACGGCGGCTTGTGCGGGCCGCGCGCCGGGGCTACGATGGCCGCATGCGGGGTCGTCAGCGCGATACGTTCGACGTCTTCTGCGGCGTCGCGGCCGGGGCCGCCGACGCCGTCGCTGTCTTTGCCGGCTTCCTGCTGGCCGTCTGGATCCGATTCGACTCCGGATGGCTCGACGTGTCGAAGGGGATTCCGCCGCGGCTGCCCTACGTCCTGGCGGCGATCGTCATCACGATCCTCTACGTCTTCCTCTTCCGCGTCCTGGGCCTCTACGCCCGGCCCCAGGACGGCCATTACACGGACAAGGTGCCGCGGATCATCCGGGCCTGCATCATCGGCACCCTGCTGGCGACCGCCCTCGCGTTCGCCATCCAGAACGAGCTGCCCTTCTCCCGTCTCGTCGTCGGCATCGCCTTTGGTGCCGTGACCGTGTTCGTGCTGATCGAGCGGAACATCCTCTTCCAGCTCGAGCGCCACTGGGCCAAGCACCAGGCCGGCAAGCGCAACGTGATCATCGTCGGCGCGGGCGCGCTGGCCGCGCACCTGAAGGACACCCTCCAGGGCGAGCCGCGCCATCGCGCGCGTGTGCTCGGCTTCCTGCGCACCGACGCGGAGGAGTTCGACCCCGCCATCCCGGAGGCCGAGCGTCTGGGAGCGCTGGCCGACCTGCCGGCCCTCCTCGACGCGCGGCCGGTCGACGAGGTCATCGTGGCGAATCCGTCGGGCGTGCCCCAGGAGCAACTCGTCGACCTCATCATCGAGGCGGAGCGCCATCTGGCCCGCTTCCTCATGGTGCCCGATGTCTTCCGCCTCCTGACCACCAAGGTCGACGTGCACAGCGTCGGCGACATCTCGCTCCTCGCGATGGGCCAGTGGCCGCTGGACTACTTCTGGAACCGCCTCGCCAAGCGCATCGAGGACGTCGCCGGGGCGGTCGTCGGCCTGCTCCTCGGCGGGCCGCTGATCCTCGTGGCCGCCCTGCTCGTGCGGCGCACCTCGCGCGGCCCCGCCTTCTACCGCCAGAAGCGCTGCGGCGAGAACGGCCGGCCCTTCACGCTTTTCAAGCTCCGCACGATGATCGAGAACGCCGAGGCCGAGACCGGACCGGTGTGGACCTCGCCCGACGATCCGCGCCGGACACGCATCGGGGCCTTCCTGCGCCGGTGGAACATCGACGAGCTTCCGCAGTTCTGGAACGTCCTTCGCGGCGACATGAGCCTCGTCGGCCCCCGCCCCGAGCGCCCGGAGTTCGTCGAGCAGTTCCGCGAGCACATCGGCCGCTACATGTCGCGCCACGTGTCGCGCCCCGGCATCACCGGCTGGGCCCAGGTCAACGGCCTGCGCGGCCAGACCGACCTGCGCGAGCGCATCCGCTACGACCTTTGGTATCTCGAGAACTGGTCGCTGTCGCTGGACTTCAAGATCCTCGCGCGGACCCTGTTCGCGCGGAAGAACGCCTATTGAGCCGCGGCGGCGCCGCAATGGAGGGCCGGAAACCATGAGCAGCTTGACAGCCCACGTCGTGCTCGATCACCCCCTCGTCCGCCACCACCTTGCGCGGCTGCGCGACGAGGCGACCCCCTGCGCCGAGTTTCGCGGCGCCATGCGCGCGCTCTCGATGCTCCTCGCCTACGAGGCCCTCCGCGACCTCCCCGCCCGGCGCGTGACGGTGAAGACGCCGCTCGAGCCCGCCGCCGCCGCCCGGGTCCGCGGCCGGATCGGCCTCGTTCCGATCCTGCGCGCCGGCCTTGGCATGGTCGACCCCGTCCTCGGCCTGCTCCCCGAGGCCGAGGTCTGGCACCTCGGGTTCTACCGCGACGAAACAACCCTGCAGCCGGTCGCCTACTACAACAAGTTCCCGGCGAAACGGCCCGTCGACGTCGCGCTCGTGCTCGACCCGATGCTTGCGACCGGCGGCTCGGCCATCGCCGCGCTGCGCGCCGTCCGCGACTGGGGCGTGAAGCGGGTCAAGCTGCTCGGCGTGATCGCCGCGCCCGAGGGCCTGCGCGCCGTGCGGAAGGCCTTCCCCGACGTGGAGGTGCTGGTCTGCGCGATCGACCGGAAACTGAACCGCCACGGCTACATCCTGCCCGGCCTCGGCGACGCCGGCGACCGGCAGTTCGGGACGCTGGCACCATAGGCCGCCCACCCGCGGCCGGCACGACATGTCCCGCAGTCGGAGGTGTCAGGTTTCAGGCGCCAGGGCCGAGGAGTTTCAAGTTCCAAGTTCCAGGTTTCAAGTTCGTGGACCCTGGCAAAGGAGGGTCCACCCCTGGGAACATTCCTGCCCTTGATCGGACCTCGGTCCTCGGACTTCGGCCTTCTTCCCTCGCTCTCCGCTCCTGGCTAGTGCCTCTCCGCCTCGAGATACGCGCGGATCTCGAAGACGCGCGCCTGGTCGCCGTTCGCGGCCTTGAGGATCTCGAGGCGGATGCGGTCGGTGGTGACGGCCGGGAAGTTGTGGCGACGGAAGCGGCGCCAGTTCCCCTTCTCCTCGCACGCGGCCTTCCACGCGCCGCCGTCGTTCCACAGGATCCGGTAGTCCTCGGCCGTGATCTCGCCCGCGGGCTTGCCGCTCGGGAAGCGGCCGTAGATGTTCGTGTCGAAGATCACGTGGACGGTGTTGAGCCTCGTCGGTTTGCCGAAGTCGACCTCGATCCACTGGGGCAACCCCCTGGCGGGATCGCTGCGCCACTGGCGGTGGCCCTCCGGCCCCGGCACGGCCCATCCGTCGATCACGCACGCCGGCCCGGCCTCGCCGACCGGGATCGGCGTCCCGACCGGTTTCATCACGTAGGAGCCGCCGGAGGTCGTCCACTTCCCGGGCGTCCCGTACAGCCGCTTCCCGCCGCCGCGGTCGTTGTAGCTCCACTCGACGCCGGGCGTCTTCGGCAGCATCACGAAGTACGGCCGGTTCGGCACGAGAGGCTCGGGCAGCTTGAACGCGACCCACCGGAAGTCGCCCGGCTTCACCATCGCCTTCACGACGACCGGCGCTCCGCCCTCGGGGCCGATCTGGAGCGCGGCCTCGACGGGCGCGTCGCCCTTCGCGGCGAGACGCAGGTGGACGCGGTCGACGCCGGCGCTCGCAACCGCCACCGTCTGCGCCCGGGCCATGGTCATCGGCGCGGGTTTCGCGTCGCCGGAGTCGGACACCTTGATGTCGACCCAGTCCGCAGGCTGCGAGCTGGAGGCCGTCGCCTTCGCGCCGCGGCAGAGGTTGTCGGCGGACTCGTCCGCGACGCCCGGCAGCCAGACGTCCCACTTCACCAGCTCCTGCTGCAGGTCGCGGATGTAGTCCGGGTTCAGCCCGCGCGGATCGCGGCCGTGGTCGAGACAGAGGCGCGCGGCGGCGCCGACCGCCTGGCCCATCAACCCGATGGTCTGGATCAGGCGCGTCGATCCGAGCGCGACGTGGCTCACGCTCGAGTGCCGCCCCGCGAGGAAGAGGTTCTCCGCGTCCCGCGCGTAGAGACAGCGGTACGGGATCGTATAGGGCTTCTCCAGACGCGTGAAAATGGCCGGCGGGATGTCCTTGCCGTAGATGCCCGGCGAGGGGTGGATGTCGATCGGCCAGCCGCCGTACGCGACGGCGTCGGGGAAGATCGTTCCGGCCTCGACGTCCTGCTGCTTGAGCACGTAGTCGCCGAAGAAACGTCGCGACTCGCGCTTGCCGCCGACGGTCGGCACGGGGCTGAGCTTGTAGTTCGCGTTGGCCTCGCGGAACTCGGGGTCGTGGTTCTTCGCCCAGTCGAAGGCTCCGAAGATCACGCGCAGCAGTTCGTCGCGGATCTCCTCGGCGTCGGCGATCGTGTCGCGCATCCCGCCGTACTCGATCCACCAGGTCCCCTGCGCGAGGTTCTGCTTCCGCTTCGTGAAGTCCTCCGCCGTGAACTTCCGCGCGAAGGCAGGCGGCGTGTAGGGCTGCGGCGTCGCCATGCGCACGGAGTGGTGGACGATCGACGTCCCCATCGTGTTCGTCGTCGCCGTCGCGGGCGCGCGGGCCTCGCCGTACTCCGACTGCGCCTCCTCGCCGTGGCGGAACTCGCAGCCGGCGCTGAACGCGATCGTGCCGTCGCCGGTGCAGTCGGCGAAGAGCGGCGCCTCGAAGCGGTAGCGCTTCCCGGTCACGACGTCCTCGGCGTCCACCGCGACGACGCGCCGGTCCTTCATGACCGCCCGCGTCCCCTCGGTGTCGAGAAAGACCGCGAGGTTCGGCACGTCCTTGACGACGAGGTCGATCGCCGCGCTCCAGTCGCCGCCCTCGGGCCGGGGGAACCCCTCGGCGATCTCCTCGCTCAGGCCCGTCTCGCGGTAGCGCAGCACGTGCGGCGAGGCGCCACCGGGGCCGACGCGGATCTCCTTGCTCGCGTTGCCGCCGAGCACCGGCCGGTTCTGGATCAAGGCCGTCTTCACGCCGAGCCGAGCCGCCTGCACGGCCGCGCCGACGCCGCCGTACCCGCCGCCGACCACGACGAAGTCGAACCGCTGCGTCGAAACCGGGTACGGGCCGGTCAGCGTCTCGCGCAGCGCGGCGAGCGCGGCGGGGTCGTCCGGCGGATGGAACGCGGGGTCGACCGCGAGGATCAGCGCGTCGCAGCGGCCGTAGTAGCCGGTCAGGTCGTGCAGGCGGATCTTGACGTCGCCGGCCGGAAGGTCGAACGAGCCGCCGTCGACCCACGCCCAGCCCTTCTTCTGTTCGCCGAAGGTCGTCGCGGAGGGCTTGTCGTTCAGCAGCACCTGGAACCGGCCCGGCGAGGTCGGGTCCCAGTCCCTGCACCGCACCCACAGCCGCCACGCGCCGGCGGCGGGCAGCGCGACGCGCGTGACGGCGTCGGCCACCGGCTCGCCCGTGCCGGCGGCGAGCAGGTAGGTCGAGCCCATCTGCTGGCGGAACTGGGCGTCGATCGTCCACCCGCCCGGCTCGTGGAACCGCTCGGCCTCGATCATGACCGCGGCCGGCGGCGCGGCGCGGACGGGTCCCGCGAGGACAAGCGCGGCGAGCACGGACAGGACGGGCGGACGGATGGATCGCACGTTCATGGCATCTCCCGGGTCGTCGCGCATCCGTCGACGGACGCGCCTCGTCATTGTGGCAGACCCTCCCGCCCGAGCAAGCCGGGACGCTCCGTCATTCGCGTTCCAGATTCGCCGCGGCAGAGCCCGAGGGATGAAGACGGGCCCCGGGGAACGCGTTTCGCCTACCATTCGTACGCCGCCGAGGGGGGCGTAAAGGGGGCCGTCCATGCGGCCAGACCCTTGACCACGCGGATCTCATCCATGTACCCGCGGAAGAAGAGGGAGGGGTTGTTGGCGGCCCCGATCGTCAGCGGAAGGACATTCGAGATGGAGGACGCGAACGGCCCCGTTCCCAGGATCTGCCCGTCGACGAAGAGCCGGACCGTCGATCCTTCTCGCGTCAGCGCGATGTGATACCACGTATCCGTCTGGGGCGCCCAAGGCTGGTTCACCACGAGCAGACCGCTCAGGCGGGAGCTCAGATTCGCGCCTTCGCGAAGCACAGTCCACTCGGCGCTGATATGCTGCGTGTGCGGCCCGATGAAACTGACATCGCCGGGACTGCCGTCGAAGTTGACCCAGAAGTCGACCGTGAAATCCCCGGATCCGAACGCCCAGGCCGCGTTGGTGGCCAGCCACAGGTAATCCCCGGCCCCGTCGAAATGGATGCTCCCGCCCCCGAACTTGCTTCGATTCGTGGATACCTGGACATTGCCGTAGGGTGTGACCGCGTGACCGCACTCGTCCGTGAAGGCCTGGCTGCCATGGAACCCGTCGCCGTGAATCAGCAGCGAGGGACCCGCCGTCCGGACACGGTAGTACATGGGGACGGCATTCGTCTGCGGTCCGGCGACGACATTCAAGTCGACAAGGTCCCAGGACCTGTGCCAGGCGCCGGTCAAGGAAGAAGCCCACTCGATCAAGTACGTTCCCGCCCGGGGCGCATCCCACGTCAGTTCCCCATTGCCATGAAACGAGGTGATGACCAGGTTGTTCTGGGCATGGACGGACGCCGCCGCGAAGACCGCAGCGCCCACGGCTCTCCACGTCTTCATGTGTGCCTCCCGGCCCCGGGGCGCAGGTCCTCTCTCCGACGCATCGCGCACATCCAGCCATCCACCGCGCTCCCCGACGCGCAGGGTAGCGGCAAGGCGGATTCCGTCAAGCCCGTGCCCCCGCCCTCGTGCGGCCAAGCCGGTGGCATCCGGTGACCATCCGCGGGGCGACGGCAGGGGGCTGGATCCGTTCGGCCGGCGGGCGCCGCGCGACGGCGAAGACCGACGTGCCGACGGGCAGGCGCAGGCCCGCGCACATCAGGCGGTTCTCGAGGATGGCCAGCGCGGCCAGCCACCGGTCGAGTCCCCCTGGCTCCGCGAGGTCCGACGGCGGCACGGCACCAGGACGGCGGGCGACGCGACGCCGGCTCCAGGCCCGTCGCACGAGCAGCGGGAGGACGAGGAGCGGAAGCCGGTAGGTGGCGTACTCGACGCGGAAGCCGGCCGCGGCGAGAAGGCCCGCGATCTCCGGCCGGCGGAACCGGCGGCGCGTGTGGACCGCGAGGTCGTGCGCGCCGCGCAGCCATTCGAAGGCCGGCGCGTGGAGCAGGAGCAGACCGCCGGGCCGGAGGGACTCCCCCAGGTGCTCCAGCAGGGCGGCCTCGCTCGCGACGCGCCGGTGGTAGATGACGTCGAGGCAGACGGCGATGTCGAACTCCGCGCATCCCGGGGCCTCCTCCGCCAGGTCGCACGCCAGGACGCGCGGGAGGCCGCGGGCGCGCGCGGCGGCCAGCGCCAGCGGATGGAGGTCGCAGGCCGTGACCTCGCCGAGTCCGCCGAGCCGTTCGGCCATGCGTCCGGTGCCGCATCCGGCGTCGACGATGCGGGGCGGACGCCGCAGTCGGTTCCGCTCCGCGCAAACGAAGCGCACCACGAGATCGTGCAACGCCGCATACCACCAGTGCCGGTCCTCGACAGCACGCATCCGGCCGTATTCGACGTCCTCCATGACCGTCCCTCAGGGGCCCCGGGCGCCCGCCACGGGCTCCTCGACCATCGCGATCGCCTGGAGCAGCCAGGTCGCGGAGGGATCGAGCATCGCGGCGGACCGGAAGTTCGCCAGCGCCGCCTCGCGTCGGCCCTGGCGCAGGTGGAGCTCGCCGATCAGGGCGAGGGCCTTGGCGTTCCCGGGCTGGATTGCGACCACGCGCTGGAACGCCTCGATCGCGCTTTCCAGTTCGCCCAGGGCGCGCAGGGCGGCCCCCCGTTCGAAGAGAAGGGCCGGGTCGCCGCCGGACTGGGCGAGCCCTCCATCCACCACGGAGAGCGCCTCGGCGGGAACCCCCCTGCGGAGCTGCAGGCGGGCGAGATTGATGCGGGCGAGAAGCGCCGCAGGATTGATGGCGATCGCCCGGCGCAGGCAGGCGACGGCCTCCTCCTCGTCCTCGCCGACGAGGGCCACGCCGAGGTTCATCCAGGCGCGTGCGTTCCCGGGGCTCCGGGCAACGACGTCCCTCCACATGGCGGTCTCGGAGGCCCAGACGAGGTTGCGGGCCACGGTGAGGCCGCCGAGGACGGCGATCCACCCCGCGGCCGCCGCGAGCACGGACCGGCGGAGCAGCGGACGGGCCGCGCACCTCGCCCGCAACGCGTCGAGCAGGCCGGCCATGGCCATGGAAATGCCGATGGACGGAAGGTAGGCACGGTGTTCGGACATGAGGTCCGGCAGGGGGATGACGCTGGAGTCGACGCCGAGCGTGAGGAAGAACCAGAGCGCGCCGAATAGCACCAGGGATCCCCGCGCCCGGCCGGGATCGTGACGGCGCCACAGCCACGCCCCGGCCAGAAGGGCGGCGATGCCGGCGACGGGCAGCAGGACGGCGGCCTCCAGCACCGAGGCGCAGGCCTGGCGGCCGTGGTCGAGATTCAGACCGTACGGCACGAGGAAGAGGCGCAGGTAGTCCAGCACGACGCCGGGCTGGCTGATCGCGTACCGGTACTGGAAGTCCTCCCCGGCGCCGAGCGGCGCCGCGACGAGCATCGCCGCCTGCAGGCCCGCCTCCCCGTTGCCGGCCTGGGCCCACGAGGTCAGCAGGACCATCGCCGGGATGATGGGGAGGGCGAGGAACAGGAGCCAGGACCGCCGCAAGGCGGCCCGCAGCGGCATGCCGAGAACGAGAACGTCCGCCAGAACCAGCAGGAAGGGGGCCGTGACCAGGAACTCCTTCGTCAGCATGCCGGCCACAAGGCTGAGAAACGCGCCCGCGCGCGCGGCCGCACGTCCCGTCCGCGCCGCCGCGGCATGCCCGACCAGATGCAGGAGCCAGGTCAGCAGGTAGAAGAAGGTGCCCATCGAGGTGAAGCGCTGGACGATGTAGGTCACCGACTCGGTCTGCATCGGGTTCACGGCGAACATCCAGGCGGCGAAGGCCGCCAGGAAGACGGCGGACGCCGGAGCGGGGGGCTCCGGCCGCGCCCTGCGCAGGAGCCGGAGAAGGACGGCGAAGACCAGCAGCGCATTGGCGACATGGATGAGGATGTTGACCGCGCGCATGGGTTCGGGGCGCAGGCCGCCGAAGACATGGTGCGCGTAGAAGGTGAGGTAGCAGAGCGGCCTGAGGATCAGGTTGGTCGACAGGTCGGGATCGAGCCCCATGTCCGCGGCGCGGGTGGCGAAGGCGGCGAAATCCGTGGCGAACGCGAAGCTCCGGGCGTCGCGCAGCAGGGGGTTCGTAACGAGATACAGGTGGTCGTCGAACTGGAACGGGAAGCCGAGCGTCCAGCCGTAGAGCCCGAGGCAGGCCGCCGCCAGCGCGACGGATGCCGCGAGCGGCAGGCGGCGGACGTTCATCGGGCGGCCGTCCCCATCCTGCGCCGGACCTCCCGCACGGTGAACTGCGGCTCCCGGCTCATTCGCCGGTAGATGCGCCCCACGTACTCGGCGACGATGCTGAGGAAGAACAGGTGCACGCCGCGGAAGAACCACATCGACGCGGTGAGCTGCTGGATGGAGTCCGGACGGTCCTCGATGTCCGGGCTCAGGTAGGCCAGCAGGGTCCAGACCCCGACACTGACGCCCACGAGGACCATCACGAGCCCGTACATGCCGATCAACCGGACGGGATAGAGCGAGAACGCGACCACCATGTTGCCCCACAGTGAGACGAGCTTCCCGATCGTGTAGCCCGATTTGCCCTCGCGGCGGCTCTCGTGGCGCGCCTCGATCACCCCGATGCGCCGGGTGGCCCGCAGGATGATGGCGTCCAGGTAGGGATCGGGGCCCGAGTAGTTGACCGCCTCCCGGACGACGAACCGCGAAAGGACCTTGAAGCTCGAGAGGTAGAGATCCGCAGGCTTGCGAAGGACCAGCGTGGCCATCCAGTTGTGGAATCGGCTGCCGAGGTTGCGGAACCACGAATGATGCTTGGCCGTATAGCGGACATACACGACGTCGTATCCCTTGCGGATCTCGTCGACCAGGCGGACCGCCTCGCCCGACGGGTTCTGCATGTCGTCATCCATGATCACGCAGTAATCGCCGTCGACGCGATGGAGGCCGGCCAGCACGGCGTTGTGCTCGCCGAAGTTCCGCCCCAGTCCGACGAACTCGATGACGGAGGGATGGCGCCGGTGGGCGCGCAGACAGGCGTCGACCGAGCCGTCGCTGCTGCCGTCATCGACCAGGACGATCTGCGTCGGGGCCAGGTCGCGAAGGATGTCCTCGCACAGGGGCTCGATCGTGGCCTCCGAGTTGTAGACCGGGATCACGACCGAGATGCCCGGGCTCCGCCGCGGGCGCGGACGGGCGGACGGAAACGGGGTCAGCCGGTCGGCCATGAGAAGCCCGCCCATGACGGCCTCCTCCTCGTCCGTCCAAGGCGGATCGGCCATCGCCGACGTCCCGCTTATGCTCGTGTTCCACATGGGCTCACCCCCATGGCGGCCCGCCCGCCGGGATCGGGCCGGCGATGCGGTGCCGCCTATCGGATGGACAGAGTCTGGAGAAGCGCGAGGCCCCGCACAATCGGACGAGGCGCGCAACCGGTCTAGGGGTTTTCCCCTATCGCGTTCGTGGAGAACCGATCAGGGGATCAGGGCAAGCCGTCGCGCTGGTTCCAGCGGATCGCGAACTGCAGGAGTTCGCCGCCGCTCTGGAGCCTCAGCTTGTCCTTGATGTTGGCGCGGTGCGCCTCGACGGTTCGCGAACTGATGCTCAACTGCCGGCCGATGTCGCGCGAGCCGTACCCCTGGCCGATGAGCGTCAGGATCTCCAGTTCGCGGTCGCTCAGGGCGGCCACCACGGCGGGGCGGTCGGTCGCACGCTTCCCGCTGACGCTCTCGAGAATGGTCGACATGACGCGGTCGCTGACGGCAACCCGACCGTCGAGCGTGTGGCGGATCGCCTCCAGCACGCGATCGGACGCCTCGCGCTTCATGACGTATCCCCGGGCGCCGGCGCGGAGCGCCCTCTCGGCGTACAGGGTCTCGTCGTGCATCGAGAGCACCAGGACGACGACATCGGGGGCGCGGGCTCGGATGTCCTTGATCAACTCGAGCCCGCTCTCCTCGCGAAGCGAGAGGTCCACGACGGCGAGGTCGGGCTTCAGGGTCTCCAGGGCCTCCAGGGCTGCAACGCGATCCTCGACCTCGCCGCACACCACGAGGTCGTCCTGCCCGTTGATCAATTGCGCTAGGCCCTCCCGCATGAGCGGGTGGTCGTCCACGAGGAGAATCCGCCGCCTGGCCGTCTTGATGTCCGGAGTCATTCAGGTCGCCTCCTTACGGGGTCGGGGCCACGGACAGTGGCAGGACACCACGGTACCCGATTCCAGCCCGGGGTCGATGCTCAGGTTCGCCCGGAGCACACCGGCGCGATGACGCATGATCTCCAGCCCGAGCCCCTTCCGCACCGGACCGGGGGCCATGCCTCGTCCGTCGTCCTCGACGGCGAGAAGGATCCCGCGGGCGTCCGACCGGAGCCGGATGGTGATGGTCCGGGGACTGGCGTGCCGGATCGCGTTCTGCACCGCCTCCTGGGCGATGCGGTAGAGATGCGTGGCCGCCGCCGGGTCCGTCACCGGCACCGGGGCGGGACAATCGAACGTGCAGGCGACCCGGCCCGCGTCGGACACGCCCCGGGCCAGGGCCTCGAGCGCCATCCCCAGGCCGGCCGGGTCGGCCGCCACGGGATGAAGCCCATGGCTCACGCGCCGGACCTGGTCGATTCCGTCGCCGATCAGCCGGACGATCCGGTCCGCCTCCGCCGTGGCGCTGTCCCCGCGGGCGGCCAGGCTCTGGTGCAGGCTCCGGGCGAGAAGCGAGATGCCGGTCAGATGCTGGCAGACACCATCATGCAGATCCTGCCCGATCCGGCGGGGCTCGCGCTCGCAGACCTCCAGCACCTCCCGCTCGAGCCGCTCCCGCCGGGCGACCTCGCGGGTGACCAGCGGCGTGCCGACCGCCGCAAGGACCGCCGCGAACAGGCTGCAGAGAAGCACCGCGATGATGGCCGTCCGGCCCAGCATGTGGCTCGATCGAGCCCGGGCCTCCAGCAGCGCGTTCTCCATGCCGAGGATCTCCGCAACCAGCTGCCGGAAGTCGTCCATCACCTGTTTCCCCGGCCCGGTGATCGCCAGCGCCGCCTCGAACCCCTCGTGGCGGCGCGTCCGGATGGCAAGATCGAGGCGCTCCAGACGGAGATGGGCGAGCCTGTCGAGTTCGTCGAGCCGCGCCCGGATGTCATCGCTCATGACCCGGCCCCTCACCTCCCGCAGGTTCGCCTTGGCATCCTCGACGGCCTGCCGGTGCAGCGCAAGGTAGCGTTCGTCGCCGGTCACGACGAATCCGCGCGCCTCGCTCTCCGCGCTGGCCACGTCGCCCAGCAGCCGGGCGAGCGCCGTCATGATCCGGTGGGACTCCTCCACCACCCGCGCCGAATCGCGGAACTCCAGGGTGCTGGCGATGGAGACACCGCCGATCGCCAGGACGATCGGCAGGCTCATCGCGAACCCCAGGCTGATCTTCCGGCTGAGACTGAGCTTGATCTTCATCGGAGGACGTCATGCGCGCACCGCGACGCCGCGCGTGACCGAGTCTAGCGAAGGCTGCCGGGAAGACAAGATCCGCATGACAGCCGGAATCGGCGCACCCGCGCGGACCCGGAAGCGGCGACCCTGCTTGCGCGGCTTGCTTGGGTTTGCTAATAAAGGCCCCGGATGGAGGGCGCACACATGAAGGTCTGGATCGGGGCGGCGGGAATGGCGATCGCGACGGCGGCGGGCGGGGCGGACCTCGCCTGCACGATCGATCCGGGGAAGGTGCTCAACCGCGTCGAGCGGGGGGTCTACGGGCATTTCCTCGAGCACATCTACCATTCGTGCAACGGCGGGCTGTGGGGCGACGTCGTGTGGAACCGCAGCTTCGAGGACGGGGCCGCCGGAGGCTGGCGCGCGGCCGACGGCGAACTGGTCCAGCGGAGCCGGGCCGCCGATCAGCGCGTCGTCTTCGGCGAGACCGCGTGGACCGACTACGAACTCTCCTTCGAGGCGCAGAAGACCGGCGGCGCCGAGGGGTTCCTGGCGATCGTGCGATCGCGCGGGCCGAAGGAGTTCTACTGGCTCAACCTCGGCGGCTGGGGCAACAAGCACCACCAGCTCGAGAAGTGCACGCCGGCGCGCGAGCGACAGGGCGCCGTGGGGCCGAAAGCGGAAGGCATCATCGAGGCCGCACGCTGGTACCGCATCAAGGTCCGCTGCGAGGGCGCGCGGATCCGCGTGACGCTCGACGACCTCGAAATCATCGACTTCACCGATCGCGATCCCATCCCCGCCGGCGCGCCCGGCCTCGGCACCTGGGCGACGCAGGCGCGTTTCCGCAACATCCGGGTGACGGCGCCGGACGGCCGCGTGCTGTTCGAGGGGCTCCCCTCCCCCGGGCCGTCGGCCTTCGCGGCGCGCCACTGGACGCCGTACGGCCCGGCCGCCGTCGCGCTGTCGACGGAGGGCGCCGCGAACGGGACGGCCTTCGCGCGGATCCGCGGCGCGGCCGCCGATGCGGGCGAGGCCGGACTGCGGCAGTCGAACCTCTGCGTCCGCGCCGGCGACGCGCTCCGCGGGTCGGTTCACGTGCGCGGGACGGCCCCGAAGGGCCTCGCGCTGCGGCTGGTCGCGGACGGGCGCACGCTGGCCGCGGCGACCGTCCCCGTGCCGGACGGCGGCGCGTGGACCGAAGTGCCGGTGACCCTTACGCCCTCCGCCGACGCTCCGGCCGCGGTGCTCGAAATCGCCACATCCGGCGCTGCGGACGCTGCGATCGACCAGGTCAGCCTGATGCCCGACTCCGCCCGCGCGTGCGGCGGCTTCCGCCCCGACCTTCTCAAGGCGATCGCCGACCTGCGCCCGCCGGTGATCCGCTGGCCGGGCGGCTGCTACGCCGAGGAATACCGCTGGAAGGACGGCATCGGATCCCAGTCCGCCCGCGGCGCGTTCCCGAAGCCGATGTGGGACGATGTCGACGTGAACTCGCTGGGAACCGACGAATTCATCGACCTCTGCCGCCGCACCGGCGCCGAGGCGCTGATCGTCATCAACACCGGCCGGTTCGACAGGGAAACCCCGCGGGCCGACTACCTCCGCGAGGCGCTCGACTGGATGGAATACTGCAACGGCCCCACCGATTCGAAGTGGGGCGCCGTCCGCGCGAGGAACGGCCACCCCGAGCCCTACAACGTGCGGCTCTGGGAGATCGACAACGAGACGTGGGAGAGCGGGATCGACACCTACATCGACATCGTGAAGGAGTTCGCCCCGGCCATGCGGAAGGCCCATCCCGACGTCACGCTGCTCGCCTGCGGCGGCGACGGCGCGAACCTGAACAGCCACGGCGGCTGGGACCCGAAGCTGATCGAGGCCTGCGCGGACCTCTTCGACGTCCTGAGCATCCACCACTACGAGAACCCGGCCCGGTTCGCCTCCGGACCGCCCGCCGACGAGCGCTGGTACCGCGACCTGCAGGGCCTGATCGCGAAGTCGCGGAACCCGAACCTGAAGCTCTACGTGTCGGAGTGGAACGCGCAGAGCACCGACTGGAGGACCGGCCTCTACGCGGGCAACATCCTCAACGCCTTCGAGCGGTGCGGCGATGTCGTGACCCTGGCCGCGCCTGCGCTCTTCCTGCGACACGTCTCGGCGCGCGCGTGGGACAACGCCCTCGTGAACTTCGACGCGTGCGGCTGGTTCCCCGCGCCGAACTACGTCGTGATGAAGCTGTGGTACGACCACTACGCCCCCGAGCGCGTCGCGCTCGACGCGCCGCCGTCGCCGCTGAGCCTCGTCGCCACGCGCGACGCGAAGGGCCGGGTCATTGTCAAGGCCGTGAACCCGACGGACGCCCCGGTCGGGGTCGCCGTCCGCATCGCCGGCGGCGCCGCGAAATCCGCCGCGCTCACACTGGTCGCCCCGGGCGCCCTCGAAGCGCGCAACACGCTCGCAGCCCCCGCCGCGGTCGCCCCGCGCCCCGGCGAGGCCGTCGTTGCCGACGGCGCCGTCCGGTTCACTCTTCCCGCGCTTTCCGCGGGCGTGGCGGTGCTGGAGCGGTGATCGTCGGACCGGGCCGGAGTCCCGCCTCCGTCCGGATATGCGCGAAAGGAACCGTCGCAACGTACGCAGAGTTGCGGCCGCGACGGAGCGCGGCCCTCCAGCGCTCATTCCACGGGGATACGAGAGAACGGACCGGGAGGGCGCCGCTCCGTCGGCGCCGTGGGGGCGACCCTCGAAGCAACGCCCGTCCATGATCTCCGTGGCTTCGCCGCGGTCTTGGGTCCGTGCCGCGGGCTGCCGCGGGCTTGCACGCGACGCGCGGGCGGCGTAGACAGGGCGGACGGATGCAACCGGATGGAGACACCATGAAGACCATGCTCGGGATCGCGGCGGTGGCGGCGGCGGGGGTGTGCGCGGCGTGCGGCGCGGAACCGCTGAAGGCGGTGCCGTTCACGAAGGTGAAGCTCGACGGCTTCTGGCAGCCGCGCATCGAGACGAACCGCGCCTCCACCATCCCCTACGACTTCAAGAAGTCCGAGGAGACCGGCCGCATCGCGAACTTCGCCCGCGCCGGCGGTCTCGAACAGGGACCGTTCGAGGGGATCCCGTTCAATGACTCCGACGTCTACAAGATCGTCGAGGGCGCCGCCTACTCGCTCGCGATCCACCCGGACCCCGACCTCGACCGCTACCTCGACGACCTGATCGCCAAGTTCGCCGCCGCGCAGGAGCCGGACGGCTACCTCTACACCGCGCGCCGCCTCTTCCCGCCGGAGAAGATGCCCGGCATGTCGGGCAAGGAGCGGTGGTCGAACCTCGGCGCCAGCCACGAGCTCTACAACGTCGGGCACATGTACGAGGCCGCCGTCGCGCACCAGGCCGCGACGGGCAAGACCAACCTGATGGCGATCGTGCGGCGCAACGCGGACCTGATCGCCTCGCTGTGGAAGCCCGGCGGCATGGGCCTGCCTTCCGGCCACGAGGAGATCGAGATCGGCCTGCTGCGGCTCTACGAGGCCACCGGCGAAAAGCGCTACCTCGACACGGCGAAGTACCTGATGGACATCCGCGGCCGCCCGGAGACGCACAAGCTCTACGGCCCCTACGCGCAGGACCACCAGCCGGTCGTCGACCAGGCCGAGGCCGTCGGTCACGCCGTGCGCGCGTGCTACCTCTACACCGCCATGGCCCATTACGCCGCGCTGACGGGCGACGCGGCGTACCGCGCCGCGTGCGACAAGCTGTGGGAGGACATCGTCGCGCGCAAGATGCACGTCACCGGCGGCCACGGCGCGCGCCACGGGGGCGAGGCTTTCGGCGACGCCTACGAGCTGCCCAACGCCACCGCCTACAACGAGACCTGCGCCGCGATCGCGGGCGCCCTCTTCACGCACCGCATGCTGCTGCTCCACGCCGACGCGAAGTACGCCGACGTGCTCGAGCGCATCCTCTACAACGGCACCCTCTCCGGCGTCGCGCTCACCGGCGACCGCTTCTTCTACCCCAACCCGCTCGAGGCCGACGGCCGCACCAAGTTCAACCACGGCGGCAACGAGCGGCAGCCCTGGTTCGGCTGCTCCTGCTGCCCCGTCAACGTCGTCCGCATCATGCCCTCGCTCCAGGGCTGGTTCTATGCGACCGCCCCCGGCCGCCTCTACGTCAACCTCTTCGACGCCGGCCGCGCGGAGGTCGAGGTTGCGGGCGCGAAGGTGCGCGTCACGCAGACGACGCGCTACCCGTGGGACGGCCGCATCGCGATCGCCGTCGACCCGGAGAAGGACGCCGAGTTCGCCCTGATGGTCCGCATCCCCGGCTGGGCGCTCAACCGGCCCGTGCCGAGCGACCTCTACCGCTACGCCGGCCCGCCCGCGCCCGCGCCGACGCTGGCCGTGAACGGGAAGGCCGTGGACTTCCAACCCCTGGAAAACGGCTACGCGAAGGTTTCCAAGGTCTGGAAGAAGGGCGACGTCGTCGAGCTGGACCTCCCGATGCCCGTCCGCCGCGTGATCAGCCACGAGGCCGTGAAGGACAACGCCGGCCGCATGTCGATCGAGCGCGGGCCGGTCGTCTACTGCCTCGAGGGCGCCGACCATCCCGACGGTCGCGTGCTGGACATCTCTCTGCCGGCGGATGCCGCCCTCGCGCCGGAGCACTTCCCGGCCCTGCTCGGCGGCGTCACCGCCCTGCGCGGCAAGGGCCTCTCGGCGCGCCGCACGGCGGAGGGCGGCATCGCCACCGCGCCCGTGGAGGTGACGGCGATCCCGTACAACGTCTGGTGCCACCGCGGACCGAACGAGATGGTCGTGTGGGTGCCGACCGCGCCGGAGACCGCCCGGCCGATCCCGCTGCCGTCGCTGGCTTCGAAGGCGAAGGCCACGGCCTCCTTCTGTCACGACAACGACTCGCTGGACTCGGCCAGCGACGGCATCGACCCGAAGAACTCGAACGACCACGGGATCCCGCGGATGACCTGGTGGGACCACCGCGGCACGAAGGAGTGGATCCAGTACGAGTGGCCCGAACCGGTGAAGGTCGCGGGCGTCGAGGTCTACTGGTTCGACGACACCGGCCGCGGCCAGTGCCGCGTCCCGAAGTCGTGGCGGCTCTCCTATCGCGACGGCACGGGATGGAAGCCCGTCGCCGCGCAAGGCGAGTTCGGCGTCGCGCGCGACAGGTTCAACGCCGTGAAGTTCGCCCCCGTGTCGACGACCGCGCTGCGGATCGACGTCGAACTGGGCGAGAAGGTCTCCGGCGGTATCCTCGAGTGGCGCGTCCACCCCGCCAAGCCGTGAGGGCACGCGATGGCTTCTCCTGACTGCCTTGTTGCCGGGTCGAGAAGTGGAGAAACTCCAAACTCCAAGGAAGCGAGAAGTTCAAAGGAGGGAAGTCGAAGAGCGCAGCGCCGGAACGACGCGGACTACGACACGCAGGCCTCCTTCGCGGCGGCATGGTATCGCACGCGCAGACAGTCCCGCCTTCCCCCCTTCTTCTCCCTTCTACTTCTCACTTCCTTGGAGTTTGGAGTTTTCTACTTCGGACTCGTACCGCATCTCCACGCCACTGCCGCGGCGGCGGAGCCTCCGCCGAACGTGCTCTTCATCTTCACCGACGACCAACGCCACGACGCGATGGGCTGCGCGGGCGGGGCGCTGCCGGCGGTCACGCCGGCGATGGACCGCCTGGCCGCGCGCGGCGTGCGCTTCCGCAACGCCTTCGCGGTGCTGGCGATCTGCAGTCCCAGCCGCGCCGCCGTGCTGACCGGCCTCTACGGCAGCGTCAACGGCGTCACGGCCGTCGGCGCGGGCCGCCTGCACCCGGGCGCGCCGACCTTCGCGCAGCGCCTGCGCGCCGCGGGCTGGCGCACCGGCATGGCCGGCAAGTGGCACATCGGCACGACGCCGGCCGAGGCGGGCTTTGACACGGCGGCGTGGTTCCATTCAAACGGGCCGTACTACAAACGGAAGGTCACAGTCGACGGCGTCGCGGGTGTGGCGGAGGAGATGATCGACGAGTGGGTCGCGACGCAGACGATCCGCTTCCTCGCCGCCGCGACGAACGACGCGCGGCCGTTCGTCTTCTGGATGTGCACGCAGCTTCCGCACATGGACCACCGGCACGACTGGGACGTGAAGCCGGAGTCGCTCGCGCGGTTCCCGGCCGACCGCATGCCGCTGCCCGCGACGTGGAACGACGACCTCACCAGCCGGCCCGCCTACCTGAAGACCGCGCGCCAGCGGCTGCAGGCGCTCGAGTACGGCTACGACAAGCCGGACGCGATCCGACGACACATTGCGCGTTACCTCGCCGCCGTGCACGAGACGGATGTCGCGATCGGCCGCGTGCTCGAAGCGCTCGACCGGCTCGGGCTCGCGGAACGGACCGTCGTGATCCTGATGGGCGATAACGGCTGGTTCCTCGGCGAGCACGGGTTCACGAGCAAGGTGCTGCCCTACGAGGAGTCGATGCGCGTGCCGCTGGTCGTCGCGGGGCCGGGCGTGCGGAAGGGCGCGGTCGAGGACCGCCTCGTGCTCAACGTCGACGTCGGCGCGACGGTCCCGGACCTCGCGGGCCTTCCGGCCGACGCGACGCAGCACGGTCGCAGCCTGGCGCCGCTGCTGCGCGACGGCCCCGCGCCGGCGGACTGGCGCACCGAGTTCCTCTACGAGGCGCCGACCCCGCAGCTCGGCGCGCGTCCGCTGTGGGCGGTGCGCTCGGAACAGTGGAAGTACGTCCGCACGGAGGACCCGCGCGAGCCGAGCCGGATCATGTCCGAGGAGCTCTACGACCTCGCCGCCGACGCCTTCGAGACCAACAACCTCTCCCCCGACCGCCGCCGCCAGGACCAGATCGGCGAGTACGCCGGGGCATTGCGCAAGTTCCAGGTCGACCTCGAACGCGACCGGGAGCGGCGACAGGAAACGGGCGGCCGGTAGGGCCGGGGACCGCGTCTCCGAGTCGTCTTCTGTAGCCGGGACCGGCGGTCCCGGCCGCCGATCGATCCGAAACGAACGCCTCCCTCCCGGAAGACGCAAACGAATGAGGACAGGCGAATGAGGAAAGGGGCGAGGACGGCAACATCCAACAACCAACATCGAACACCCAACATCCAACGCCGGACCCGGAACTCGGAACCTCGCGGGCGTGTGTCGAGGGGCAAGTGTCGAGTGTCGGCCCGGCTACTTCAGATCCCCGACCGGAAGGACCTGCTTCACATGCCGGACCGTCAGGATCGCGATCCGGGTTCTCTCGACGCGGTGGATGATCGAACCCTTCGGATGGCCTCCGCCAGGGCCAGCCGGTGCGGGATTTCCAGTCCTTCATCCAGCTGGCGCTCCGCCGTGCGGATATCCTGCAGGACTTCGATTTGCGCCAGGAGATCCTCGTGCGCGGAAACGTTGAGAAGGCCCGCCGCGGGCTTGCCGTGCCTCGTGACGACAAGTGGTCGCATGGCGGCGGCCCCCTACTTCGGCCCGAAGGGCAGGCGGCCGGGGGCGCGGGGCTGCACGGGGCCGGGGCCGGCGGGGCGTTCGTAGACGCGGACGTAGTCGACGAGCATCTCGGCGGGGAATTTCGTCGTCGCATCGGGGTTGCCGGGGAACCCGCCGCCGACGGCCAGGTTCATGATGAGGTAGAACGGCCTGTCGAACGGCGCGGGCCAGGGGTTGAGGTCGGACTCCGCCGCCGGGGCCGCGCCTTTGGGGCCGTCCATCTTGCTGCAACTCCACCAGAACGTCTGCGTGGAATAGCAGGCGCCGTCGAAGAACCACCGCATCGCGCCGGGCTCCCATTCGAGGGCGTAGACGTGGAAGTCCGCGACGGTCTGGCCGGCGGGCAGGAGATGCTCGGCGCCCGAGTTCACGTTCGCGGGCCAGCGGGAGCCGTAGTGGAGGGTCCCCAGGATCTTCCCCGGCTCATGGCCGCGCACTTCGAGCACGTCGATCTCACCCGAGGCGGCCCAGGTCCCGTAGGCGTCCTCCTGCGGCAGCATCCACAGTGCCGGCCAGATGCCGCGGCCGGTGGGGAGTTTCGCGCGGAACTCGAAGCGGCCGTACGCGCGGCTGAAGAGCGCGGAGCCGTCGCGCGCGCGGGTCTTCATGCGGGCGGAGGAGTAGCCGCAGCCGTGGATCGACTCCTTCAACGCGCGGATGTGGAGCATGCCGTTCGTGACGAAGGCGTTCTCAGGCTCGCGGGTGTAGAATTGGAGTTCGCCGTTGCCCCAGCCGGCGATCCACTGGTTCGCGTCGTAGCTGAAGAAGCCGTTGCCGAGGTCGAAGTCCCACTTGGACCGGTCGATCGCGGCGCCGTCGAACTCGTCCGCCCACGCGAGCTTCCAGCCCTCCGGCGCCTTCTCCGCCGCGCGGCCCGTCCCGACGGCAAGACATGTCCCGACGAGCCAGGCGATCGTCGCCGCCCGAAGTGTACGGATTCCGTTCATGGGTCCTCCCGCAGCGCGGGCCGTGTACGGGCACGATAGCGAAACCGCTCACACTGTCCAGTCCGCTCGGAGGCGCCAGATCCTCGGCCAAGCCCTGGACATCCGATGACCACCCGCGTGAAGTACGCATGGACACGGCCGCGACCACGCGCCGCTTTGCGTCGAGTGGCAGGCGGAGCGCCGCCCTCCAGTCCCGTTCCATGGAGATGCGAAAGGACGGGCCTGGAGGGCGCCGCTCCGCCGTGCCCTGCATAGCGTCCGCGCGAAGCAGGGTCGGCGCCGTGCTGACGGCCCTCGAATCCTCGTTCGTTCCTGATCGTCCAAGCTTAACCGGCGATTGAGGGAGGCCCCGGGCGGGGCGGTCAGCCGGCGGGCCGGGCCGCGCGGCCACGGCGCACGGCAAGGAGGAGGGCGCCGAGGAGGCACAGGCCGCCGGCGGCGCAGCTCAGGCGTCCGCTCGTCGTGGCGATGGACGGCAGGCTCATGCCGATGAACAGGGCGCCGGAGACGGCGAAGGAGAAAACGAAGAGCTTCCGCAGCGCGTGCTTCGTGCCGTCGGCGATGACGGGCTTCTCCGCCTCCGGGATCGGCCGGCGGATCCGCCCGAAGAAGGCGTCGGCCGCCGCGGCGGCCTCCGGCGTCGCGCGACGCGGCAGCGGCGCGAAGTAGACGGCCGTGCAGAGGACGGTCTCGATCAGGGTTGCGGCCTCCCACGAGACCTTCGGCATCACGTTGAGCGCGATGCCCGCGACGACGCCGGCGAGGATGCTCAGTCCCGCCGCGGCGGCGCCGGGGCGGCGGACGAGGATGCCGAGCAGCAGCGGCACGCCGATCGGGATCGCGAGGATGCCGGTGAAGAGCTTGTTCGCCTCGAACGCGCCGCCGAAGTGCCGGATGTAGGCCGCGCCGGCGATCACGATCGCGCCGACGACCGCGGTCGAGACGCGCGCGACGAGCATGAGGCGGGCCTGCGGGGCGGCCGGGTTGACGAGGCGCTTGTAGACGTCGTTCGTCAGCACCCCGGCCATCACGTTGTAGTCGGCGTTCAGCGAGGACATCGTCGCCGCGAACATCGACGAGAACAGGATGCCCATGACGCCCGCCGGCAGCAGCTTGAGGGCGAGCGCCACGTAGGCCATCTCCGGGTCCGGCAGGTCCGGCAGGAGCACCTTCGACGCGACCGCCGGGAGCAGGAAGACCGGCAGGCTGACGAGGAACACGGCGCCCGTCCACACCCCGACCTTCACCGCCTCGCGCTCGTCGCGCACGCAGGCGTAGCGCTGGATGAAGGTCCAGTTCTCGTTCACCTTCACGAAAATCATGAAGTAGAAGACCGCCAGCCAGAGCAGGCTTCCCTTCGGGCCGTTGAACCACGTCATATGCTCCGGGATCCGCTCCCGCAGCGCGGCCAGGCCCCCGGCGTCGCCGAGCGCCAGCGGCACGAGGATGAGGCACGAGAGCACGAGGATCACGAACTGCACCGTGCCCATCACGACGACGGACCACACGCCGCCGACGATGGTGAAGGCCGTCACGATGACGC
Organism: uncultured Verrucomicrobiota bacterium; assembly: GCA_964402695.1. Taxonomy (GTDB): domain Bacteria; phylum Verrucomicrobiota; class Kiritimatiellia; order PWTM01; family PWTM01; genus VGWF01. The sequence continues at coordinate 4,165 of CAYODK010000043.1, read as the reverse complement.
CGGAGATCACGATGGCCGGGAGCAGCGGCAGCGGCGTCGCCGCGGTGATGAAGACGGCGATCGCGTAGAGGCGGACCATGTTGTCGAGGAACCGCATCAGCAGGCCGACCCACGTGACGACCTGGCGCAGGCCGAGGTTGTAGCGGACCTCGAGGTACTCCGTCGGCGTCGTGAAGCCGGTCCGCCGCCAGCGCGCGGCGAAGACCAGCGCGCCGACGACGCAGGCGGGCACGGTGGACCAGTAGACCGTGACGGCGACGAGGCCGTGCTGGTGGGCGATGCCGGCGTAGGCGATGAAGACGAAGGTGCTGAACCAGGCCATGAAGTTGCTGATGGCCGACATGACCCACGGGATCGCGCCGCCGCCGGTGAAGTAGCCGCCGATGTCCTTCACGAACCAGCCGAAGGAGAGGCCGATGACGGCCATCAGGGCGATGTAGATCCCGATCGCGGCGTAGTCGAGCCCCTGGAGGTGCTGCATGCGGCGCGCCCCCCGCCTCAGACGCCCGACGCGGCCTGGAAGCCGCCGTCCACCGGGATCGTGACGCCGGTGACGAAGCCGGCGCGCTCGTCGTCAAGCAGCCACGCGACGCAGCCGAGGAGATCCGCGGCCTCGCCGAAGCGCCGCATCGGCGTGTGGGCCATGATGCGCTGGCCGCGCTCGGTCAGTCCGCCGTCGGGGGCGAGGATGATCCTCCGGCTCCGGTCGTTGAGGAAGAAGCCCGGTGCGACGGCGTTCACGCGGACGCCGGCGGGCGCGAGGTAGGCGGCGAGCCACTCGGTGAAGTTGACGACCCCCGCCTTGGCGATCCCGTAGGCCGGGACGCGGGTCAGCGGGTGGTAGCTGTTCATCGAAGCGAAGTTCAGGATCGCGCCGCGCCCCTCGCGCGCCATCGAGAGGCCGAACACACGGCACGGGACCACGGTGCCCATCGTGTTTCCGCGGATGACGTCGAGGAAGCGGGCGGGGTCGAGATCGAAGAAACCGCGCAGCCCGTCCGGGCGGTCCGGGCCGCCCTCGCGCGCGTCGAACTCGGTCGTCGTGGTCACGGCGTCCGGCTGGTTGCCGCCGGCCGCGTTGACGAGGATCGAGCAGGGGCCGTACTCCGCCTCGGCGTCTCGGCGGACGGCCTCGACGGCGGCGGGGTCGGTCACGTCGGCCGGGCAGGCCAGCGCGTCGCCGCCGGCCGCGCGGATCGCCGCGGCGACCGGCTCGAGCTTCGCGGCGGTGCGGCCGACGAGGACGACCTTGGCGCCGCGGCGGGCGAGATCCTGCGCGACGGCCGAGCCCAGCGTGCCGCCCGCGCCCGTGACGACCGCGACGCGGTCCTTGAAGAACGAATCGCTCATGCCTGCCCCTCCGTCCCGCCGAGGATCCACCGCCGCGGGGTCTCGTACGCGATGCGCCGGACGACGTCCGCGAGGAGCGTCTCGTCGCGCGGCCACTCGCCCGCCTCCGCCCGCGCGCCGATGAAGTCGCAGAGGATCCGTCGGAAGTACTCGTGGCGCGTCATCGAGAGCAGGCTGCGCGAGTCGGTGGTCATGCCGACGAAAGTGGAGAGCAGGCCGTACGAGGCGAGGGCCGCCAGGTGCGCGCGGATGCCGTCGGCGTGGTCGTTGTACCACCACGCCGGGCCGAACTGGACCTTGCCCGGCACGCCGTCGCCGGCGTAGGAGCCGGTCAGCACGGCCAGCGCGGCGTTGTCGGCGGGATTGAGCGTGTAGAGGATGGTGCGCGGGAGGCCGCCGGCGCGCTCGAGGTCGTCGAGGAACGCGCACAGCGACGGAACATCGACGGCGCGGCCGATGCCCGCGTAGCCTCCGGCGGGGCCGGCGAGCGTGCGGAGGCGCGAGCTGGTGCGGCGCTGGGCGCCGAGGTGGAGCTGGAGGATCCAGCCGCGGCGGCCGTACTCGATGCCGAGGAAGCGGAGAAGGGCGGAGCGGAGGCGCGCGAGGTCGGCGTCCGCGACGGGGTCGTCCGCGAGGCGGCGCCGGAGGGTCGTGTCGGCCGCGGCGTCGTCGGCCGGGGCGTAGACGAAGTCGTCGAGGGCGTGGTCCGCCAGCCGGCAGCCGGCGCGGTCGAAGTGGTCGAGGCGCGCGGCAAGGGCGGCGCGGAGGGCGTCGAGGCCGTCGATGCCGATCCCGGTCGCCGCGGCCAGGGTGGCGGTCCAGGCGGGGAACCCCGGGTCGTCCACGGCGGTGATGTCGTCGGCGCGGAGCGACGGAAGGACGCGGGTCTCGAAGCCCGACGCGGCGATCCGGGCGTGGGCGTCGAGGGGGTCGAGGAGGCGGTCGGAAGTGCAGAGGCACTCGACGCGGGCCCTGGTGACGAGGCCCCGCGCGGAGTGGGTCGGTTGGCGCAGGCGCTCGTTGCAGGCGGTCCAGATCCGGCCGGCGGAATCGGCGGTCAGGTCCTCGTCGATGTCGAAGAAGCGCCGCAGTTCGAGCGCGGTCCAGTGATGCAGGGGGTTGCCGGCCGTGAGAGGGACGGTTGCGGCCCAACGGTCGAACTTCTCGCGGTCCGGCGCATCGCCCGTGATCAGGGCCTCGGGGACGCCGGCGATCCGCATGGCGCGGTGCTTGTAGGGGTCGCCGTCGATCCACAGCCGCGTGAGGTTCTCGAAACCGCGGTCCTCCGCGAGGTCGGACGGGGAGAGGTGATTGTGGTAGTCGACGATGCGCAGCCGGGCCGCATGCTCGTGGTAGAGCCGGCGCGCGGTCCGGTTCCCGAGCAGGAAGTCCTCGTGGATGAAGCCCCTCACGGCCGCCAGCCTATCGCCCGGCGCCGCACAGGGCAAGCGGGCGGTCCGCCTTTGCCGCTTGTGGCCGGCGCGGGGGGTGGTATAAGGCGGCCATGCTTCTCTCCACGACGTTGCGGCTGTTTCTCGACGGCATCGGCCGCCGGGAGGAGTACGAGTTCTACCTCCGGAAGTTCCAGACCGGCCCCGGCACCTGTTTCGCGGCGCTGATGCCCGACGCGGCGGCGATGGAGCAGTCGGAGGAGGCCATCGCGTTCGACCTGCATTTCCTGCTGCGGCTCGAGCTGACGCCGATGATCCTGTTGTGCGGGCCGGAGGCGCAGGCGATGCGCAGTTCGCTGGTGCGCGCGCTGCCCGCCTCGCTCGTCGTCGAGGCGGCGGCGGACCCGGAGTGGGCGGACACGGTCGAGGGCCAGCTCGCGATCGCGCGGCAGCAGGAGAAGGTGCTCGCGGTGTGCTCGGAGGCGATCCCCGCCGCCGCGGTGCTGCGGTCGCTGATCCCGGCGGTCGTGCGGCGCCTGCACTTCATCCGCGCGCGCGGCCCGCTGCGCGACGGCCGGGACCGGCCCGTTTCGCTGCACCTTCTTCAGGGGCGCAACGACCACGCGCTGGCGGACGGCGAGCAGGAGACGGTCGATCTTGCCGCCGCGTGCCTCGCGGCCGCCCCCGGCATGCACGTTTCGGTCGCCTCGCCGCTCGACCTGCTGGCCGAGCTTTTCACGGTGCGCGGGAAGGGAACGGTGATCCGGCGGGGCAGCGTGATCCGGCACGTCGACGGCATCGGCTCGCTCGACCTGGACCGGCTCACCGCGCTCCTGGTCGAGGCCTTCGGCCGGCCGCTGGCGCGCCCGGAGACGCTGGGGAACGCCTCGGAGGTCTACCTCGAGGAGAACTACCGCGGCGCGGTGCTGCTCGAGCCGCACCCGGCGGGGCTCTACCTCTCCAAGTTCGCCGTCGGCACGCAGGCGCGGGGCGAGGGCCTCGCGCAGGAGCTGTGGAACGAGATGATCGACGGCCACCCGTCGCTCTTCTGGCGGTCGCGTCCCGGCAACCCGATCAACGGCTGGTACGAGCGCCAGGCCGACGGCCGGCTTCGCGAGGAGCCGTGGCACATCTTCTGGCGCGGCATCCGCGCGGAGGACATCCCCGCCGTCGTCGCCTACTGCCGCTCTCGCCCCGCCGACTTCGTCGCCGCGAAGGACTGACGCCGCGGCGGCCGGCGTCTCCATTTTCCGCCCCCCGGGACGAGCCCGGGGGGACGGTTGTGGACCCGGCTCCACCGGCCTTGCGCCGGTGGGACCCGATGGCCAACCCGGAGCCTGCGAACCTCCGAACCTGCGAACCTGCGTCGTGTAGACCGGCCGGTTCTGGTAGTGCGTGTGGAGCAGCTCGTGCGCCTTGGCGCT
>CAYODK010000042.1:0-34329 GCA_964402695.1 uncultured Verrucomicrobiota bacterium | reverse complement strand
GCGCCCTCAACCGCCTACGCCGCTTGATGTCGGGACAAATATGAGAGGTTTAGTAGCGCATCCATTATCGAGCTATCACGTCCACTATAACCAACCACGCAAAGCCCGAGGTTCCTGCAGCTCGCAACAAGTAGTTCGCGCAGCTTCGCGTCCTGCGTCCGTAGTTCGGTGCTCGTATTTCTGAGGCGCGTGGACTGATAATCTCCATGTAGCTTCACCAACAGGGGGAATCTAGATTCCGCAAAAGCTGTCTGCGCGATGTGCGGCGCGTCGATATCCGCAACGGTGAGGCTCATGCTCGTTCCAAATTGCCTATGCGCCGCGTCCTCAACAAGGCGGTCGAAGTTCGTGGTCCATACGATTGGGCAGTGCTTTGCGGCCATGAGGGCGGCCAGCACCGTATGCCCGAATGACGGTCGTGCTCCCACGATCGCATCCTGAATGTAACGACGTCGATCAGCTTCCGTTCGACGTGCCGCCTCAAAGTAGAAGGCGTACTCTTCTGCTGAATCGATGGCGGGGAAGCTCTGCTTGGAGTCAAAGAAGACTTGAAGGATCGACCGAGCCCGAGGATCGCCGAGTTCGGGAAACCTTGTGAGAGGAAGGCGCTGTTCGGTACAGTAGAGCAGGCGTTTGAATTCCCAGATCATATCTCCCGCAGTCGGGACGCCGGCGGAGACAGAGCATCCAGCACCCAGAAACCACATCAGATGTGGGCCCCGCGAAGCATACATCCGAAGGAACTCGGGAACGGTCATCACTCCTCCCCCAATCGCGTGAGCGCCTGGTCATACCACATCAGGAGCTTCGGATCTTCCTGTAGGACATCCTCGGGAATCCGGCGGGCGACGGTGACGATGGTGCGGTAATCCTGATTCTGCCAGCAGTACTTGAAGCCGGTGCGGACGGCTTCTGTACGAATCACCTTCATTCGCCGGCCGCTTGCGACTCGCTGGGCTTCTGCCAGCCCTGGCAGCTCAGCCTGCATGTCCGTCTTGACCTGCGGCTTGTATCCTTCCGGCAGATACTCCCAGAACTCCCGCAGCAGTGTGCGGTCACGTACCTTCTCCAAGTCTTCAGCCTTCTTCGGGTCAGGCACATACCAGCGGTCCTTGGCTTTGGCAACAAGCTCGGGGTCGTCTTTCTTCATGCCCCGGAACTCTTTCCAGTTCGTGGACAGGTAGGAGTGGATCTGACTTGGCACTTCGCCCGTGCCTGCGTAGCAAAGGAAGTTGTCCTGCAGCAGTTCCCGCAACTCAAGCGGCTTCTCGTGCTTCTGCCAGCTACGCAACTCATTGATGAACTGGGGGGTCAATTCCTGTGTTGTCTGCGGCTTGCGTGTGAGCTGTTGAAGCAGCCATGCGATCGCCGACGCCTCATCGGACACGAACAACTCGAATTGCACCACCCCGCTGTGCTTGGCGCGCTCCTTGTCATATTCGGCGGCCTGCGCCGGGAGAAAGTACATTTCATCACGACAGGGATACCGGGACACCAAAGCACGGAAGAACTCAGATGCCGACATCGGGACTGTTGCGCCCCGTTGCACATGGAATGCTACCATCCGGTCGAAGAGCATATGCGCCGTGCGCTCTGCAATCGTTTCGATTCCTTCTTTCGTCAGGACGAACGTGGGCAACTGCCGTAGGTGCTGATCGACAAATTGCCACATGCCCGCATCACTCCCAGCTTCTAACTGGAACCGACGCTCCAGCTCGTCTGTCGGTTTGTACGCAGAGATGACCAGATCCTGCTTCATCGCGGTGCTTGTCGTGACTTGATTGAACGACCCTTGTTGCTTATCCAGAGTCCGCACGTCGGCCACGACGAACCCGGCCTCAAGCATTGCCTCCTGAATCGCAGTCCAAACTGAATTTCGTGAATTATGAAAGACAACCGTCATCCAACGACCGGCGCGTAGGACGCGATGATACTCGGAAAAACAGGAGCCCATTAGTGCGCCATATCCGCGAAGATCTTTCTCTTGATACTCGCTAACAATAGCCTCTGGCGCCTGGTTCGTGAATACTCGATGAAACGCCTCAATTGCAAAGTTCAGTTCGGAGTATGCAAGATTGTCACCGAAAGGGGGATCCGTAAAGATGTAGTCCACGGAAGCGTCCGCAAGCTGCAAGGAGCCACATGACCCCACCGCTACCGCCGCGTCTCCCTGCGCTAATCGCGCTCCACTAAACGCCTGAATAAGTCGTTGCAGCTTGCCCTCAAGTGCGTACCATGGACTGCATTCAGAGTGTCGCGACATCAGGCGGAGGTGGCCAGCAAGGTACCTGTTGACCTGCGAGAAATGACTTGGTGCGTACCGATTGGCCAGCGAGAAACCCCATATCGATTGCTCCAAGCAAAAGAGCAGGGATCTCCGGATTGCAGGGTCCTTGACGGCCGTAGCGATTCGCCAAGCACAACCAAGCATTATGAGAGATCGCCTTGTGAATGCGTGATGGAGATGGCTGAAGCTGGCAGTGCCCGAGCGCCATTCATCACCCCAACGGTCTTGCGAGGTGGGCGCGAACATCATTCGGTAGCAGGGAATCGTGATCGGAAGACTGGTATCGTCAATCCTACTAAGAAGTTGAATGTCATGTGCGTCAGGTGCCTTCTCGTACACAACACCGTCCACGGTGTAAAAGATCAACGTGGCGACACGACGCGTTTGCGTCGAAGTTGCACCTGTCAACTCATCATGGCGAGTTGTGCGAACTCGGGCGAGTGACCGCTTGCTGAGAAGCGCCCCACATTTGCTGCAGTTGAAATCGCGTAGCACGTCCCCCGTGTCCTCGTCGACGCCTACTTCGGAGAAGACGAGTTCATGGGCACACTCCGGACAGGAAAACACCTCGCTCCATACCGTGTACTGGATTCTGCCCTTTGTCCGTCTGTCAGAATGCAGCGTCTCGTACATCCAGCCGATTTCCTCCTCTAGATTGTCGAGGAGATCTCTGCCGCCCCGGGCAAATGCTGGCACGTCGAACGGCATATTGTAGTTGCTTGCGATGAATGTTGCGGCGGGGGAGAGGTCGTTGAGAACGACGCGTCTTGCTCCCCACTTGGGCGCATCCCGACCATCGCGCTTCCATGCCGCTTCCAGCTCCTTCCGGTACGACTCCGGGGCGGCACCACACCACTGTGCAGCAACGCCGGTCATGCCCGATCCGCAGAAGCCATCCAGGACGGTGTCTCCGGGTTCGGTGTAGTGCAGGATCGACGGCACGATGGCCAGATGCGGGACCTTGGTATGGTAAGAGTGCGCCTTGTACAGCGGGTCCGTCTTGCCCTCGCTCACGTCAACAGCGAATGGTTCCCGAGCGTACTCCTTTCGGGCTCGCTTTGGCTTTGTCTTCTCCCACTCGGTCACAATGTCGGCGAGCCAAGGGTTCGGGCATGCGGTGTAGAACGGAGGATCTGACATTGCGAGGATGTCCGCATCCTCACCAATGGGGAACCCCTCGATCTTCCGGAATGCGGGGTCCCTGAGCTTCTTCGCCAGTTCGCCCAGGAAGTGCGCCCGCCGCACATCTTCATTTGGAAACTCCATGCCGAGGCAGGTCACAGGCGTGTTCCTGCGAGCCTCGACTTCCTCGGCGCGGGACTTCTCAAACATGTCGTCCTGCGCGTCCTGGGCGAGCGGCTTCGTTGACGCTGTGCGCTTCTTAGGCATGCGAGTCCACCCCTATTCCAACACAATCCTGACCTTGCCAGCGTCCTTGCCCTTGGTCAGCTTGGCCAGGAATTCCTCGAATCGTTTCCTAAGCTCGTCGGGCGTTGCCGGAGATCCGCCGGCGACCAGAGCGTCGTGCAGGGCATCGCGGTTGATCGCGACTTTGAGAAGCCCCGAGAGGACTTCCTTGAGGGCTTGGACAAACGCGGTGCCGATGTCGCTGGGCAGCTCCCCCGCCGCCATGAAGTCCTCGACAACCTTCCGCGCCTTGGGTTTGAGGAGATCCAACTTCTGCTGCGTGGTCGGGTCGGCCAGGTTCTGCAAAAGAGTCTTGGTCCATCCCGCCACCAGCGCGTCGAGTTCGCCATCCATGCCGGCCAACAGCTTATCAGCCGGCTGGGCGATCGGCTCCTCGGCTGGCCTGAAACCACAGTGCGGGCAGATGGGCTGCGCCTGGATTTCTTCCTTGGTGACGGCAAAACACGGACGCAACGCGGAGGACGCAAGCCGCTGTTGGAAATCCGAAAGTTGCCCGACGGGCATCAGGTCGATGACGGTCAGCTTCTTGAGTGCCTCCAGTCGATCATCTGCGAGCAGCCGCGCCTTCTTTTTGTCGTCATTGACTCCGAGCCGCGCCTTCTTGTGCAGTTCCAAATAGACAACGACGTAGGCGTCCTTCAGCTCCGTCATGATCTGCGTGGCTCGCTGGCGGAAGCCTGAAGCGGAGCGCTTCTTGGGGTCGGCCATCTGTTCCAGCACCTTGGTGCGACTCTCTTTCATCCCGCTCGTCCACGGATGGTCCGACGGCAGCGCCATCTCCGCTTGGGATAGGTAGGTTGCCACCGGGGAGAGTTCGGTGATTGCAGCTTGGAGGGATTCGACCTCTGCCAAGGCGGCCATCCCGGGCGCCTGAGCCGCAACCTGGGATACGTCATACCGGAAGTTCTTGAGCTTCCCGAAGGTGGTGTACACCTGGAGCGATTCCAGGAATGTCTTCAGTGCCCCAACCGTGTTCCGATATGCGTCCCGCTCCTGATCCGACAGAAGATTCTTGTTCCAGAAGGGCAGCCCGCCCTGTACATGCTGGTCGGCAATCACAACGCGGTGAACCAGTTGCTGCACGTTTTGCTGAAGCTGCTGAACCGGCTCGTTCTTCCCCTGTGTGATGAGCTTGGCTAGGCCCGGGGGCATGTCGAGCAACTCGAACAGCGCCTTGAGGGCGGGCAGGTTCCAATCCTTGGGCTGCTCGACGTGCTTGAACGCTACCAGGTCGTCCACCGGAGTCGCGGCAAGAAGCTCCAGGTTGCCAGCGTCGAACTTCTGTCCGGTCACTGCCAGGACACAGTGGCCGGAGTACACCAGCGCAGCCAGCACCACTACGGCCCACTCGGGTTCAAGGCGGTAGGTCATCGGTGCCAGGTAATCGACGCCGTAAGCCGACTCGATCGCTTCCTTCCGGTTGAGCACTTGGCCGTGACCTTTGCCCTCCATCAGCTTGATGAGGTGCTGCGCATAGCGGCTCTTCTCGGGTGCCAGCTTGTCGCCTTCGAGCAGCTCAAGGGCATCCGCAACAGCCGTGGCTTGTTTCGTACGCGATATGCCGGCGATCAAGCGCAGTGCATCCGCCGCGGCCTGCGACCGATTGTCGGAGGTGATGAGCACCGAGAAATAGGGATACTCGGGTGCCTGGTCCTGAAAATGCGCACCCAAGCAGGTTGCCGCCACCAGGTTGACCAGATCACGCACGTTGGCGCCACCGGGAAGGCGGCCGCCCTTCAGCCAATCCAGGAGCTTCTTGCTCTTGCCCTGATAGGTCACCTGGAAGGCCGAACTCATGTTTGCGCGCAACCACTTCACCAACTCGGCCAAATACCCTTCCGCCTTGGACTGGTATGTGCCTTTGGTGTGGCCGGCCGCCTTGCCGGCGAGATCCGAAGCTGCCGCATAGAACTCCAGATGCTTCCGAAACTCGGCGTCCTTGCCGTCCAAACTGAGGAACACCTCGTCGTCCTTCCGCTCATCCTTGAAGTGCGGCGGATCGTACGGCTGCAGGAAGTAGACGTAGAAATCGCGTGGTGGTACGGCCGTCGACCGCTCGTTCGGGGCGCCGAAGAACAGATAACCCAGCCGTGCGGCTTTGCGTTCCAACCACTCGATCTCGTGTTCCCATATACGGTACCCGTGCACGTAAGTTTGGTCCGTGCACTCCATCACTTGCTTTAGAGCGTCGTAGTAGTAACGGTCCAACTCGTGCTCGGCCAATGTCTCGGCTCGCTTCTCGATGAGTGCGTCGTAGTCATCGACCTTCTTGAGATCCAAGTGGTACTGCCCGTTGTCGGCGTTCACAGAGATGAACTGGCCGCTCACCGTCTTGTGGACTTCCCGAAGCACGGTCAGAACCTGGGTCAACAGATCCTCGGCCGGCTCTCCACCCATGTCCTCGATGCCCGGCTGGTACAGGCAGAGCATGTCGCGCAGTTCGGCGGCTGTCGTGCCGATCTTGTTGTAAACGTCGCCCGTCGTCAGTCGATGGACCGAGAGGGCATGGATCACGCGCATTGCCATGTCCTTGTAGGCCGGCCGCGTGAAAGATTGCTCGATCTTCCCCTCCAGCACCTTGCTGCACTCGATCACCGCTTTGATCTCGGGAACGGCGCGGAAGGCCGGATTGGAGCGGAGTCTGTCCCAGTACCGGTCATAGGCCAGGAGCCGGGGCCTATCCGTAGGCACCGTGTCGGACAGCATGCCCCTCATGGCCTCCGACAGCGAGCGCAGGACCTCTCGCTTCTCGGCGAACGTAATCCGCTCGAAAACATCAACGTAATCGGGGTGCACGGGGAACATGGCCACGAACTGGCCCATCCGCTCGGACATGTGACCATAGAACTTCGCGAATGGGGTGAGATACTCCTCAACTTGTGCCCGCTGCTGGGCGGTCTTTCTCAGCAGACGTTCCGTTACCACAAAGCGTACATCCTTGCTGGCGATCATCACCTGTGCGAACCGGTCCTTGACGCGCTGCAGGCTCGACGCCACGAACGCGAAACGTGGACTGTCAAAGATCGCTTCTTGGACGCCGGCGATGAAACGGAAGTTGAGGTCCTTGCACACCTCGCCCACCTCCCGGAGGAAGTTCAGGTCGAGGATCAGGTCGTGGTCTTTGCGCGTGCGCAGGAAATCCAGAAGCTCATCCACGACCAGCAGCAGTCCTTGGTCGTGGTACTTCGCCTGGAATGCCGCCATCATCTTCTCGAAACCGGGCTTGTTGCTGTGCGCGGCGGAAGCGGTGGGGAACGAATACGATATGCCCATGTCGGCCAGATGTTCCTCTATCTGGCTGATCAGGATGTCGCGAAGCGACATCTTCGTGGCTCCGATCTCGGTGCGTATGACCTTGAATCGGCCCGATATGGAGTCCAGCCCCCTGTATCCCTTTGCCCGTGCGGCCTTATCCACCTTGAGCACGGCGGGCGAGGTTACGACGGAAGCCAAGTCGGCATGCTCGGCCAGGGCGGAAATGACCGACATGAGATGGCTCTTGCCCGTGCCGTAGTTGCCGACGATCAGAAGGCCTTTGTTGTCCAACGGTTCATCGAACTGCAGGTGGGGGAAGACCACGCCAGTGAGCCGCTCGCCCATTTCCTCTGAAATGACGTACGTCGAGACCAATCGGCGCGCCTGATCCGCCTCGTCCGCCTCCGTGATCTGGATGACATCCTCGATGGGATCGAACTGGATGAGGTCGCCGTACTTCATTGGTGGGTCCCCCTGTCGGTCAGACAAAGAAAGTCGATTTCGCTCGGCGGGTAGTGTTGGTACTCGGGATGGTCTGGTTGCGCGTAGGTGAGCCCTCGGTCATCCATGGCCCCGTTCCATGCCGCCACGACCGTGCGGGACCGGGCCACGTCTTTCAGTAGGCGCAAGGGGTCCTGCTTGAGCGACTGGTCGAACAGGATTTCGATGTTGTCGAGGAGGACCGGCGAGCCCTGCGTACCGTCAACGATTTCACGCAACACCTTGCCGGCACGAATGGCACGCTGCCGTCCGGTCAGGTCGAGCATTCGGCTGGAGACCTCAAGATTGACGTTCAGGAACGGCAGCTTCCGTGCCTCGGCCACGGATCTCAAGATGGCAGTCTTGCCGGCCCCGGCGGGGGCCACCAGCAAGACAAGGCGGTGATAAAGCTCTTGCGCCTGTCCTGCAGCGCGGATGATGTCATCGGGAAGTAGGTTCATCTGGAAACATCGTGATCTTCCGCCGCCTTGCCCGACCGCACCCACGCGTCGACCTCTGCCTGCTGGAACTTCCAGAGTCGTCCGACCCTGTGCCCGGGCATGCCCTTGTCCCGAAGCCAGAGGTACACGGTATCTTGTTTGATGCCGAGATGGTCGGCGATCTCCCGCACGCTCATCCAACGTTCCGCTTGTTCTGGCATGGTTCTTCCTCTGACCGAGCCGCCCTCTACCGCCCTCCACTCGTCAAGGGGCCACGGCCTGTCTCCATCGGGCTTCCACTCCTTATCCGGTTTGGTCTGGGAAGACAAGGCGCGATCGGCAACGTCAGCCCATGAAGCGTCGCCTGGGCGACAGAAGGCGGATCCCTGTATCACAGGCGAAACGCCGTACTCGATGGTTTCTGACAGCGCACCGCGGTCCAAATGGCCCTACCGGGGCCGTCGCTACCTGCGACGTGCATCCCGCCATCCACTCATTCGAAGCCTACAGCGTAGCCGTTATCCCGTGATTCACGCACAGACCTTTGAATCCGTTCCAGACACAGTATCGAAAATCCCAGGTCAGAACGACGTTGTTGGATACCACTCATCTCCGCACACACCTTGTCATAAACTTCGAGCGCGCTGTTCGCGACAGGATCTCCAGAGGTGTTCACGTAGATCCAATGGTCTGGCCCGTCGTTCATCCGCTCGACACCCTCCATCGCGACAAGCTCTTCGATGTCAGCAAGCTCCGAATGAATATCACGAACCCGATTCAGTTCGGCGACGCAGCGTTTGCTTTCCGCTGTGAATTCGATCCACGACTCGACTGTAGATGCGGGCAAGATCGGCACATCGAATAGTGGTCGGAGATACCAATGCAGAAGCTGGGTACTATCCGATGTGATTTCGCCGTTGCCAGTCTGTCGCCACAACGCGGAGAAATCGGGGTGGTCCACGCATGAAAGGCGAATTGGCCGCGGGAACTCAATGGGAAGGATCAGGGCGCTAAGAAGCCCTGTGCATCCGTACACGTATTCCCGGCCACCCGACAAAGGCATAAGAACCTGCGGCATACTGACTCGGAACATGGATGAGGGTGCTCGATACGTCTGCACGAAGAAATCCGAGAACATCCGGCTGGTGGACCAATTGGCAAAATCCTCGGACTGCGCAGTGCCAATGAAGTCCACCCCTTGCGGACTCCATTGTACTCCCTGAATAGCCAGCTCCTCCGAAAGCGCCGCCTCATCCGCCCGGCTGACTTGGTCGACCACTTCCCATGACGGCATTTCAAGAACCAGAGGCGGGCCCGGACAGATCGCCTCCCTCATTTCCTGCCCTTCGTTCAGGATGCCTACGAACGCTTCATAATCCCCCTGCCTCAGATTGCAGTATCTGCGGTGACATATGCTCACGCCCATGATCGTCGACCCTCACTACTGCCATCGTTCCAACGTTAGAGACCCGGCAAACCTGTGCACCACATCTACACTTCGGTGCCGGATCGGACAAGGGCGGAGTGCGGCATCACATGTAAGATGAGGATGTTCCTGTGGCAACATCTCCTCCGGCTTGGTTTCCAGATGCGCTTCGCGGCATGGATCGACGACAGTTGCATTCCATCCAGCCTGCGGGAAACAACACGCCGCCAACGCGACGGTGGGCGCCTTCTCGACATCCTGGTCCAGACGCGGCGTTTGGTCTCGATATCGCCGCACCGGTTTGCGAGATTGTCCGTGAGCCTATCGCCTGGGCGACAAACCGGGCGACGCAACGGGGAATGACGGGGCTATGACGGCGGAACTGCACAAGGTGCCCGGGTACACACGGAACATCGTGCTCGTCGGCTGGCCGGCAGACAAGGTGCCGGATCTGGCCCCGCACACGCCGAAGGTCATCGATGCCGGCCTGCTTTCGATTTTTCAGCATGCCGAGACCCTGATGCATGCGGACTTGGTGGTCTTCCACCCCAATAGCGATATCCTGCGGCCACCCAAGACCAAGAGTGAGTTGACCGCATTGGGAGCCGCGTTCCGGTCCACCCCTCTTGCCCTCTGGCACTTGGCCAGGAAGCCCGATATGTCCGATTTCGACATCGGAACGCTCGTCGCGTCAAAAGAGCTGAAGAGACTTCTCGATGATGGGCTGAGGATCCTCCATCAGATCATCACGGGATCCGGTAGGGACAAGAGCATCAAGGCCAACATCGTCGTTTTCGTGCCGGATGCATTGGAGGACTCCCCCGACTCCGTTTGGAAAAGATGGCTGGGACTTCCGGTGCACGACGTATTGCACATGTTACTGCTCGATCAGGCCTTCGAAGACACCACGACTATTTCCGCCCTCTACCGAGAATCATCAGCGTCACGGGACAGCACGCGCCTAACCCTGACCGTTGGCGACACGCATGTCCAGATGCCTCGCACCCTGCCGCCCATCCTTCATCCTACCGGCGGCGTCAATGGAACCCTAGGCAGCATCCTGCCCGAGGGGAGCACGATCCGCATCCATGGCACGCACAGTAGAAGCAGGCTGCCGCCGAAGGCGGAGATCTTCCCGATCACAGGATCCCCTGGGGAGTACTATTCCGCCGTCCGCGTACAGGTCGGACGACGGAACACATACATACTGCCCTCCGTTCCCGATACAAGCGCGTTCGTGCGTGAGGTAGTGCGAGGCATCTGCCTCCGCGTCATGAAGCGCGCTCCTGCTCCAGCAAGAGACTTGCGTGCCCTCCTAGAGATATCTAAGACCGTGCCTTTGGCACCGGATCACCCGACGGCCCGTGCGAAGACGACTAAACGCGTCGACCCGATCGAGGATTGTGACTTTGGAATCTCCATGCAGGAAAGTGGGAAGTGGCGCATACGCTTCCGATTCGACAGCGCGCACGTTGAGACAGCCGAAGTCAAGAACACGACGGGCATGCGATATCTTGTGGCGCTGATAGAGCACCCGAACGAGCGCATCCATCCCGAATACCTTAAGAGCGGATACGCGAAGAAGCATGAGCAAATGGTGTGGGTCTCTGAGCAGACCCCTGCAGCCGAGATGGCTCAAGGGGCGAAGACAGGCATCGATGTAGAAGCCTCGACTATGAGGCCACGCTTCCGCCTCACTTCCGGTAGCGCTGCTTTGCAGATAGAGCGCATGAAGCAGGAGCTGCGCAGCGTCGTCAGGCAAATCGGTGATCTTGATAGGGGAGTCCACGTGATCAGGGATTCTGAAATGGTCGAGCTCATCGCGGTGCGGAAGAAGATCGAGAAGGCCATCGCCACGATGAAGAGGTACCGCGAAGTCAATCGCCATGTGAAGTCGGTCGGGAAGGCTATAAGCCGGGCCCTTCGATTGCTTCAGGATCATGGCTGCGTTCACCTGAGCACCCATTTGCGGGCAGCCATCGCGCCGTTGGAGGCCGAGATCCTATCCTACGAGCCGCCACCAGAGATTCGATGGAATGTCTTCTGGACGACGAACGTTCAGGCTCGAAAAGCCAGGGCTCGCCAGTAGTCCACCTTACGCGGTCAACGATCTCATCTTCGACTGTCATCGCCCCGCCTGTCTGTCCCGCTTGATGCGGTGCCGCTCCGAACGACTCCAACGGCGCTCCTCATGCAGTTCGCCGGTCTGAGTCACGCTGCCGGGCGTATTTGATTTCCGACGGATTTTGGCTCTGAAGACCTGGCGCAGATACTCATTTGTCTCTCGTAACGCATTGCGCGTCGGCTGTTTCCGATTCCGACATCTTCCACTTGTCGGCAGCGCAACCCCCGAATGTCGCCCTCGTTTTCGAAAGGACATGGGCGATGAAGGAACGACAACTGACGAGGCGGGCGGGTCGGCGATGGTGCGGCAGCCGACCCAGATCCGACCGCCGCACCCATCAGCCAAACGGACGTGCGCGGGCTGGCTGATCGCGCAGGGGCGCACGGATGAAACCATAAGGAACCGAAAACATCATGCAAGGACTAGCGACCGAGGGCTCGGGTGTTCCCGAAGTCAGTATGAAGAAAGCAACAGCAGGGCAGGAAGGAGCGAATGCGATGACTACGACAGTTGGCGGCACAGACGATGCGGCGCAGGCGGATCGCACGGGCGAGATTCCGTTGAACCGAATCCGAGTCTCGGATGAAAACCCGCGCAAGGACTACGACGGGGACGTCACATCACTCAAGGAGAGCATCCGGAATGCGGGCGGCACGCTGCTGCACGCGATCCCACTGCGGCAGGAGCCAGACGGTAAGTTCACCGCTCCATTCGGTGTACGTCGGCTCAAGGCGCTCGGAGAGATGCGTGGCGAGAACGGGTTCCTCCAGGCGGGTGAATACCGGATGGTCGACTGGTCGGATGATCAGTTCCGTCTTGCGGCACTTGACGAGAACTTCGAACGCGACGACCTGACGCCCGCCGAGGAAGGCAAGTTCCTGAATGCACTGGCCAACCGCCTGGAGCGTCAGGGCAAGAAGGTCACCGACGAGATGTTGGAGCAGATGACGGGCCTCGACCGGCCTCGCATCTCCGACCGCCGCGCCCTGGCGGACAAGTTCGGCATGTTGCCGCAGTCGTGGCAAAAGCCACTGAACACGCCGCTGAATCGTCGCCTGGGCGACAGGCAGGAGATCTCGATCACCGCGACACATTTCAAGTACGCCCGGAAGTTCATCAAGCCCAAGATCGACCCGCATGTTCTGAAGATCATGGAGCGGGCCGCGAAAGACGGCTGGAGCGCGGCGAAGTTCAAGTCCGCTCTCGACGCACTGAAGCCGGCGGCGCCCGGCGAGCAGGCCGGAGCCTATAAGTCGAAGGAGCGCGACGCTGACGGGACCCCGGACTACGAGCGCGTGCTGCGCGGGCTCAAGGCCGCGCATCGCGGGACCGGCAAGGACGACAAGATCGCCGAGGCGATCGTAGGGATTATCAAGCTCGTTGAGGTCCTCATCAAGGACGAGCGGGACCGGGCCAAGGCAGCCGAGGCTGCGAAGGCGGCCCAGCCGGAATCGGAACCGGTCGGCACCGTGGCCAACTAACACCACACCGGGGGGAGGCGCGCCCGCGGCGCCTCCCCCTTCTCTACCTGAAAGTTCTGGAGATGAATAACGCACAAGCACCTGACGACCCCTTTGCAGATCCGGGCGGCGTCAATGTGTACGTTCCGCAGGCGGCGGCGGGCCCGTTCCCTGCTGACTGTCCACTCCCTCCCCCCTCGCCATTCGCGCCATTCGACGCTCGTTCGTGCGGTCTCTACGAGCGCATCCTGACGTCAGGCCTGATCGCCGTTTCGGCGTCCACGGGCAACTTCAAGACCACATTCATGTTGAACGCGACAGCCTATGCGCTCGTGGACGGAAGAAAGGTCGGAGTCCTCAGCATGGAGATGCAGGCGGCCCGGATCTGGCAGCGGCTGGTTTCGATATTGGGGGACATGCCATTCGAGCAAGCCGTTGGAACCGCCTTGTACCCGCATTGCGAGAAGCTGGTCGCGACGCGACTCTTCCTGCACGACGCGTCGTCCAAGCAGATCACGGCCGGACAGATCGGCATGATGGTGGACGCATCGGTCAACTGCGGCATTCAGGTCCTCATCATCGACGGACTGGAAACGGTCAAGCGGGAGCGTTCCGGCGCCCAATCGCTTGTTGAAGCCGTTGACATCTTGGCGCACAAGGCGGCCGAGAAGGGCATCGCCGTCCTTTTTTCCAGCCAGCTCAACCGTGAGGCCGAGGGGCGCGAAATCGCCACGCTTTCCAACCTGTCGGCCGCATCTGAGAAGGCGCATCGACCTGATCGTGTTTTGATGATCGGCAGGCGCGACGCGAATCTTCTGACCGTCCAGTTCGCGAAGGAACGCGACGCCCCAGGCATTCAGCAAGTCTACCGCCTTGAGGTCAGGCCGAGCCTCCGACTCACACCGATCAATGACGGGGGCATCGACCCAGCGCACGAGAATGCCGCGGTGCCCGCCCCTATGTACGTCAACGTGGCCGACGGCGACCTGCCGTCGCAATACATGCCGGATGCCGTTCCCGAGTCCGAGGAGGACCACGCCGTCGATGTCTTCCAGCCGTCGATGAAGCCGTACCACGGTACGGCGGGATTCGTTCCCGTAGGGCGGGCCGTCTTCGCCAGCCCAATGTTCACCGCCCGGGATGCCGACAATGTCTTCCGGTTGATGGATCTCTACGCAATGGCGCAGTTCGAACCTACGGAGATGATGGCGCCCGGCACGACACAGAGGGTCAGCCTGAAGCGTGGCGAGGTGCTGATCTCGATACCCATATTGGCCAGGCGCTGGGACGTCAGCACGAAGGTAGTTCGCACGTTCCTGAAGGCCGCGTCGAGGGATGGCTTGATTCGAGTCGAGGTGCTGGACGCGGACGGAGTGCGCCGCGCACCCAGATTGAACAAGGGCACGTCCTTGGGCTCGCCGTTGGGCACATCCCGCAAGGCTGTCTGTCAGATCGTAACATGCGTGCACTACCACATTAACGATCCGAACGCCAAAGCAGCGAAGCCGAAGAAGGGCACGTAGATGGGCACGCCAAAGGGCACGCAAGGGGCACGACAAGGGCACGACCGGGGCAAACTACTGAAGAACGGGATAAGAGAATTCAAAGAAGTCTGAAGAACCTTAATAAATAGGAGGATTTTAAAATGAGTTTTTCAAATCAGCCTGCGGCGCAATGGATCTTCGAGATGGTACCCAAGCAGTTCCGGGATCTGATGCTGGATGGGATCGAGCCCCGCAGCCCGGAACAGGCTGAATCCATCAATGCTGTTCAGCGCTATACGGCGGATATCGTTGCCGGAGGCCGCCATTCGCTTGTGCTGTATGGCGCGCCCGGCGGTGGGAAAACCATGCTGGCGGCAGCGGCATGGAATGCCATTGCCCCTCAGGTTGTCTACCGTTGTCGCTTGAGAGACGTTCAAGACGCGGGCACGGCCGACAACGTCCTCTGGGTCCGCGGAGATCGGCTTATTGATGACTACTGGAAGTGCAGCGAGCAGGCGGATCGACGCACGGCTGCAGAACGCCAGTACCATCTGGACACCGCAGGATTCGTTGTTCTTGACGATCTGGACAAGCATCCCAGCGGCACCTGGGCAGCGAACCTGTTCGGGCTGATTGACGCACGGTGTGCCTACAATGGCCTGCCCACCATCCTCACGATGAACAGCGCGCCGGCTGAGCTGGCGCGCAAGTATGGCGACAACGGCGCCCCGATCGTGGATCGGCTCGTGCGGACAGGCTCACTCTTTGTGCGGGTACCCTGAACGGCCTTCCACTGACACACCTTCATGAACTCACGAACGGCGAGGAGACAAAGTAATGAAACAGCCTGATGAGATTGAGCCCGCGGATGCCTGTTCCGATTTGGGACATCCGTCCGACACGTGTATAGACGTGCCCATCGATACCGCTGGGAAGAGTGAAACAGTATGCGCGATGACGGCGTTGGTGCTGGACGGGCTATCGAAGTGCCCGGCAGGTACGCTGCTGAACGAGCGGGCGCTGGCGGATTGTCTGGCGGTCTCGCCGCGCACCGTCAGGCGGATGGTCGCCCACGGTCAGTTACCGGCGGGTATCAAGCTGGGCGGACGGCGGATCTGGATCGCGGAGAAGGTCATGGAGTTCCTGGTGTCACGGTCGGATGATTTGGCGACGGAGGCCCGCAAGCGGGCTTTCCGGTTCGCCGGGATGGTCTGATTCTCGTGCCGTACATCTTCCAGACGCTCAGCCGCAAGACCGGGAAGCCACATCCGCTGTGGCGCTTCCAGTACATCGACTACCTGGGTCGGCAGCGCAAGGCCACGGGGACAACCAGCCGCAAGGAAACCGAGAAGATCGCGCTGCAGGTCCAGGGCAAACACTTCGCCATCAGGAACGGGGTGGCGGCCGCACCCAAAGCCTCGGACGTCGCGCAGAACATCGACCAGGTCGTTGCCGAGTATATGCTCTGGGGTAACACGGTCGGTGGGCGGCGTGGCCGGCCCTGGGGACCGGAGCATGCCCGCAAGCGCACGCAGAACATGGCGTTCTGGAAAGCGGAGCTTGGCCTGCGTACCCAGCACGATCTGATCGACTGCCAGGCCCGGGTGGAACGCATCATCCATCGCATCCACATTGAATCCGGTCGCACCGGCAAGACGGCATGGAACCGCGTCGAGACTCTGGCCGCATTCTGCCGGTGGTTGGTGGATCGCGACTACCTCGCCGACGACCCGCTGCGCCGGCTCAAGAAGATCAACACCCAACCCGTGCGGCGACGGCGCCCCTTGATGCCCGAGGAAATCGTCCTGCTGCTGGAGCACTGCCTGCCCGAGCGCCGGCTGTTGTACGAGACGGCCCTCTGCACCGGGCTTCGCGCCAACGAACTCCTGCACGTTACCCCCGTGCTCCTGGATGTCTTCCGGTGCGGTATCCGGCTTGAAGCGCCCTGGACCAAGAACCGGCTCGACGGTTTCCAGCCGACTCCCCGCTGGCTGATGGACAAGTTGATCGCGGCCGCCAAGGGGCTCGGACCTACGCAGCCGATCTTCAGCATCCAGAAGGCCCACGCAGCCCGCATGATTCGCGATGACCTGGAGCGTGCCGGGGTACCCATCTTCAAGGCCGGCGAGGGTACGGTCGACTTCCATGCCCTGCGGACGACCTACCTCACCCTACTGGACATGAACGGCGCGTCCGCCAAGGAAGCCCAGGACCTGGCCCGCCACTCGACCCCCATCGTGACGTTGAACTCCTACATTCGGTCCACGGACGAACGGCGGCGGCGGGTGGTGGACGCGATCGGAGGTATCCTTCAGACCCCCGATCGGACCCACCCGGAACCCACCGAGGTTTCGCCCGTGATCGACGAAACGCACAAGGCGCTGGAATCCAGCGCCTTGTAACGTACGAATATGGTGGAGGCGGGGGGAATCGAACCCCCGTCCGAACAAGAGTCACCCGAGCGTCTACGCGCGTGTCCTGTCTTTGAATCTCATCCCCCGCACTGCCGACAGGCAGGCCATGCGAGGGACCAGCGGCCACGGAAATGTCTCGCCCCTTCCCCCGGCCACCCGGAGTCGGAGCCAGCCTGCTGCAACGTCCCCACCCCTCAGCAGGCGTCAGAGGGGAGACGTCGCGGAACTAAGCCGCGAGAGCCAGCTCTTCGTTGGCTTTTGTGTTGGTTTCCCGGATGATTAACGAGGCCGACCGGGGTCCTCGGCGCGCAACCCTGGCTTCAACCTGCCCGTCGAAACCGGATCGCCCCCACATGTCAAAAGATCAAACCCGCACTTATCTTACACCATCCGGACCGCACGGACAATCCGGAGAGGGGCAACCCGGCCCGCGCCGTTCCATCCGACGACCGAGGCCGGGCCTTCGGTCGCGGGCCGACACCGCCCCCTTCCTTGCGGACGGATGCCCGGAAGGCTAGGATGGATGCGGAGGGACGGGGCCACCTTGACCGCATTCACCAGAGTCCGAAGTCGCGCGAGCGGGACACGGTTGTCGCGACAGCCGACCGTCGAGTCGCTCCGCCGGATGGCCCGGGAACTGGACAGCCGAAGTTTATCCCTCTCGACGATCCAGACAGCCATCGACTCCAGCCCGGCGATCATCGTGACGTGGGGGGCCGATCCGGCGTTTGCCGTCCGGTTCATCTCGCGCAGCATCTCGCAGTTCGGATACACGCCCCGAGACTTCCTGTCGGGCCGTCTGGACTATGCCGCCCTGATCCACCCGGAGGATGTGCCCGGAATGCGGGCCCACGTCGCGCGGGTCAAGGCGGCCGGGGGGCGGGAGTACTCGTCGCGGTACCGCCTGCGCACCGCGCGGGGCGAGTGGCGCTGGGTGGAATCGCACGTCGTGCAGGAGGTGCGGCGCGGACAGCCCGTCGAACTGTACCACGGCGTCGTCCTGGACATCACGGGCCGCATGGCGGCGGAGGCCACATCGCAGAACGCCGCGCAGGCCTTCCGCGAGATCACCGAGACGATCCGCGACATCTTCTTCGTCATGGCCCACCCCTCCCTGACCCCCCTGTACGTCAGCCCGGGGGCGAGGGCGGCCACCGGGTACTCGCCCGCGCAACTGCTGAGGGACCCTCTGCTGTGGAAGAAGACGGCCCACCCGGACGACCTCCCGGACGTCGCGCGGGCGCTCCGCCAGCGTGCCCGCCGGGGCCCGATGACGGTGGATTTCCGGCTGGTCCACCGCGACGGAACCGTCCGCTGGAAGCAAATGCGCGTGGCGCCGGTGCGGGACGAGCGCGGCCGGGTCGTCCGCATCACGGGATTGCATCACGACATCGGCGACCGGAAGCGGGCGGAGAGCGAGAGCCTCCGGCGGGAGCAGATGGAATCGCTGATCTCGCGCGTGTCGGCCACCCTGATGCCGTCCCGCGCCCGCCCCCTGGAAGAGAGCATCCGACGCTCGCTGGCCATGGTGGGCCAGTTTCTCGACATCGACCGCTGCGTGCTGCGGGTCGTGGGGCCGAGCGGCGACACCCTCACGGAGCGGGCCGCCTGGACCCGGCCCGGCGTCGCCTATGACCGGCGGATCACGAGCGCCATCCTCCTGAACAAGTTCGCGTGGGGGGTGGACCGGCTTCGGCGGGGACTGCCGGTCCTGGTCGAGTCGATCGGCAATCTGCCGCCCGCGGAGCGTACCGCCCGCTCCATTGTGAGGAGGATCGGCATACGGTCCTTCGCGTTCATCCCCCTGCGGATCCGCGGCCGCCTCGTGGCGGTGATCAGCCTCGCCTCCATCGCGAAGCCCGCCGCCTGGCCGCCCGCGACGATCCGCCTCGGCCGGGCGATCGGACGGCTGCTGCTCAAGACGGTCCAGCACAGCGAGGCCGAGGCCGCGGCCCGGGAGCGGGAGGCGGCCGAAGTGCTGCTCGCCCAGGCCTCCCGCCGCCTGCTGGGCGCCAAGGGTCCGGCCTTGAAGACACAGATCCGCAAGGCCCTCCGGACGGCCTGCGGCCTGCTCGGCGCGGACCGCGCGATCCTGAGTCGAAGGCTTCCCGGCGCGCCGACGTACGACGAGATCGCCTCATGGACCCGGCCGGACCTTGCCGGCCGTCTCCCCCTGTACCGCAACGCGCCCGTGGACGCGGTCCGGTTCCTGTGGCGGCGGATCGCGCAGCGCCGGGACATCGTGGTCCCGCGCCTTGCCGACCTGCCCCCCGACGCGGACCAGGTGCGAACTGTCTTCACAAGCCTCGGCATCAAGTCCTTCATGCTCGTGCCCGTGCTCAGTTGGAAGGGCGTCCATGCCGGCCTCTACTTCGCGAGCTTCGATCGCACGATCGAGTGGGGCGCGACGGCGGTGCGGATGGCCCGGACGCTGGGCGACCTGATCGTGAAGGCGGTCCTGCACAGCGGCGCGGAGGACACGCTCCGGACCCGCCTGGCGCTCGAGTCCATGGTCCTGGCCGTCTCGCGGCACCTTGTCCGCGCGACGGCGGGCGACACCGACGCGGCCATCACCTGGAGCCTGGCACGTCTCGGCCGCGGGCTGGGCGTCGGCCGCGCCTTCCTCATCCGGTACACCGGGGACCGCCGGCATTGCACGGAGACCCACGAGTGGCATGCGGCCGGCGTCCGGTCCTACCGGCGCGAGTTCATCGACCGGCCGGTGGCCGACTTCGCATGGTCGGCGCACCAGACACTCGCCGGCCGGGAGATCATCATCCGGACGCTCGACGACTATCCGCCGGATGCCGCCCCGGAGCGCGCGATGTCCGCCCTCGCGGGCAACCATTCCCTCGTCTTCCTTCCGATCACCATCGGCGGGCGTGTCGACAGCTGCATCGGCTGGGGCGCCACGAAGCATCCGCGCTTCTGGACCGAGGAGGAGCTTCGTGCCGGCCGCCTGGTCGCGGAGCTCCTCGCCAGCGCGCTGGCCCGCAAGGGATCGGAGGAGGCCCTGCGCGCCAGCGAGGCACGCTACCGGCGGTTCACCACCGAAGCGCCGGACGCCATCTACGTCGTCTCGCACGAGGGCCGGATCCGCGACGCCAACCCCGCGGCCTGCGCGCAGGCGGGCGTGCCGCTGGCGGCCCTGGTGGGCCGACACGTCCGAACGCTGCTTCCCACGGTCGACCGCTCTTCGCTCGCCCAGGTCGGCCGGCGCCTCTCGCGCGAGCGGGGAGCTTTTCTCGCCTGCCCCGTCCGGCGGGTCGACGGCCATCGCCTCATGGCGGAGATCCGCATGGCCCCGCTTCCCGACGGCAACGTCCTGGCCTTCGTCCGCGACGTCACCGAGCGGTACCGTGTCGAGCGGACGATGATCCAGGTCGCATCGCGCGAGCAGGAGCGCATCGGCCGCGACCTCCATGATCTGATCGGGCAGCAACTGACCGGTCTTTCGTACCTCTCGGAGGCGGTCGGGGCCTCGCTGCGGCGCCAGGGCGTCGCGGAGGCGCGCGATCTCGCCCGCATGAGCGATCTGCTGCAGCGGGCGGTACGGCAGACCCGGCTCATCGCCCACAACCTGACCGCGGTGGAACTGGCGGAGCGCGGGCTGGCCGGCGCGATCGAACGGCTGGCCGGCGAGACCCAGACCGTCTTCGGCATTCCCTGCGAGTTCCGGGACCGGGGCTCCGACCCGGTCCCGCCCGAGACGGCCCGCGAGCTCTACCTGGTCGCCTCCGAGGCCTTGAACAACGCCGTCCGCCACGGCCGACCCGGCCGGATCCGGATCGCGCTCTGGTCGACGGCACGGAGCCTCTCGCTGGAGATCGTGGACGACGGGCACTGGCGGCCGCCGGCGCGCGACAGCGACGGCGTCGGCCTGCGGGTGATGCGCCACCGCATGACGCTGCTGGGCGGGCGCCTGACCGTCGAGCCGCACCAGCCCCATGGGACGCGGGTGCTCTTCGTGACCCCGCGGGAACCCTCGTTCTGGTCCGCAAAAGGAGACTGACATGAAGGGCAAGACGGCCGCGGCGGCGCGACGGCGGATCCTGCTGGTCGAGGACCACCCCATCGTTCGCGAGGGGCTCAAGCTGGTTCTCCAGATGAGCGGCGAGTTCGAGGTGTGCGCGGAATGCGCCGATGCGGCCTGCGCGATGCGGGCCATCGACACCGCGGGGCCCGATGCCGCCATCGTCGACCTGTCGCTTCAGGGGACGAGCGGCCTCGACCTGATCAAGAACGTCCGCGCGCGCGGGCACCGCCTCCCGATTCTCGTCCTGTCGGTGAACGACGAAGCGCTGTACGCCGAGCGGGCCCTCAAGGCCGGCGCCCAGGGCTACCTGATGAAGGAGGAGAAATCCGACCGGCTTCTGGACGCGCTGCGCCACATCCTCGCCGGCGAGATCCACGTCAGCGACAGCGTCTCCGCCTGCATGATCGGCCGCATGGTCAGCCACCCCCGCATGCGGACCGGAACGGGCGTCGACGCGCTGAGCGACCGCGAACTGGAGATCTTCGACCGGATCGGGCGCGGCGAGACCACCCAGGAGATCGCGCACAACCTCCACGTCAGCGTGAAAACCGTCGAGACCCACCGCGCCCACATCCGCCGGAAGCTCGGCGTGCGGAGCGGCCACGAACTCGTCCACTACGCCGTCCGCTGGTCCGTGCGGGAGGGCCGCGACACCCCCCGCCCGACGGCGCCCCCGGCAGCCGTCAATGCGGGTTCGGCTTCGGGACGCCGACGTTGAGGGCCTCCTTGAGCCCGAACATCGCGCCCTTGTGCTCGAGGTGCATGACGAGCGTGTACTTGCCCTGCTTCGGCACCTCGTCCTTGTAGCCCGAATCCCCCTTGGGCAGCATGCGGTCGAGCGGCTGCGACTTGCTGAGGATCACCGCCCCGGCGCTGTCGAGGACGTAGAAGTGGACGGTCCCGGAGAGGTTCTTGCGCTCCTCGCCACCCTTCTTCGACGGACGGACGCGGACGAGCTCGCAGGTCAGCTTGAACGGAATGGGCTGGTCGGGGCTGAACTCCTTCTCGTTCTTATCGAGGTACTTCTTCGGCGTCATCCCCCCGTTGAACTCGATCTTCTCGCCTTCCTTCTCGTCCACGACGACCGAGCGCTGGAGGGCGGCGATCTGTTCCTCGGTCAGGATCTCGGAATCCCCGCCCGATTTCCTGGAGCCCGGGCGCGACAGGGTCGGCATCGCCGGCTTCGCCGGACCCGCCGGGGCGGCGGGCGCGGCGGGGACGATCCCGGGCGTCGCGGCCGCAGGCTTCGCATCGGCCGAGGCGGCCGGCGGCGGCGCCGAGGTGGCCGTGCCCGGCTTGAGGTCCGCCGCACGCGCCTCGGGGCCGCGGAGATCATCCGGCAGCGCCGAGGCCGCCGGCTTCGCATGTCCCGGCTGCTGGGATCGCACGAACTCCTGGTCCTCGGCGCTGAGCGCCTGGATCCCGATCGAGAGCCGCTGGCCGTCGGGCGTTTTCAGGACCACCATGGGGCCCTGAATGGCGACCAGGTCGGCCTCCACGGTCTTCCCGCTGGCGCTGGTCCACGTGCGGGCTTCGGCGGCGGAAAGGCCGGCTACCACGAGGAACGCGATCAACGTGCGCATGGATGTTGTCTCCGCCGGCAGTATAGCACCCTCGCCCCCCCGCGCAATGCCCCGGCGTCGGGGTTGATTTGGCCAGCGCCGTGACTATGCTGGCCCATGAGGGCATTGCCATGATCATCGTGCCGTTCGCCGTAGGGGTCATCCTGTTTCTGGTCGCCTACCGCCTCTACGGGGCGCGGATCGCCGCGTGGCTGGGACTCGACGATGCGCGGCCGACGCCGTCGCACACCCGGACGGACGGCGTGGACTACATTCCCACCGGCAACCTCATCCTGTTCGGCCATCATTTCAGCGCCATCGCCGGCGCCGGGCCGATCGTGGGCCCGGTCATCGCCGCGCTCGCCTTCGGCTGGCTGCCGGCCGTGCTCTGGATCATCCTGGGCGCGATCCTGATCGGCGGCGTGCACGATTTCACGGTCATGGTCGCGAGCATCCGCAACGAGGGCCGGTCCATCGGACAGATCTGCAAGAGCTACCTCAGCCGCCCCGCCTACTACATGTTCCTGTTCTTCATCCTCTTCACGCTGATCTACGTCATCATCGTCTTCCTCGACATCACGGCGGGGACCTTCGTGCCGGCCGGCGCCACGGCGCACGTCGAAGGCTCGGAGCAGGTCCAGTTCGAGGCCCGCCAGGGCGGCGTCGTTGCGACGGCCTCGATGTTCTACATCCTCCTCGCCCTTCTCTTCGGCCAGTGCATCTACCGGTTGAAGATGTCGTCGGGGCTCGGCACGATCATCTTCGTCCCGCTGGTCCTGGCCGGCCTGTGGATCGGCGACCTCCTGCCCCTGACGGCCGACATGATTCCGCCGTTCCTGGGCTCGGCGAAGAACACGTGGTGCCTCGTCCTGATGACCTACTGCCTGTTCGCCGCGATGCTGCCGGTCTGGGTCCTGCTCCAGCCTCGGGACTACCTCGCCTCCTACCTCCTCTACGCCTGCCTGCTCGGCGGCGCCGTCGGCCTGCTCGCCTCCGGCCTCTCCGGCAAGGTCAGCGTGGCCTATCCCGCCTTCCTCGGCCTCACCCACGCGAAGATGGGCTTCCTCTTCCCGGCGCTCTTCGTCACGATCGCCTGCGGCGCGGTGAGCGGCTTCCATTCGATCGTGTCCTCGGGAACGTCGGCGAAGCAACTGGACCGGGAGAGCTCGGCCCGCGTGGTCGGCTACGGCAGCATGCTGGTCGAAGGCGTCCTCGCGCTGCTCGCCGTGGCCACCGTCATGATCCTCGCCAAGGCGCCGGCAGGGGAGACGCCCGTCGTGACCTTCGGCAACGGGCTCGGGACGTTCGTCGAAACCCTCGGCATGCCGGCATCCTTCGCCTCCACGTTCGCGATGATGGCCGTCAGCACGTTCCTGCTGACCACGCTGGACGCCTGCACCCGGCTGGCCCGGTTCATCGTCGAGGAGATCGCCGGGACGGGCAACCGCTTCGCGCCGCGGCTCCTGGCGACGCTGTCCGTGCTGGTCGTCCCCGCCCTCGTCGTCTTCCGGGAGATCCCCGGCCCGGACGGCAAGCTGATGCCCGCCTGGCAGGCCATCTGGCCGGCCTTCGGCGCCTCGAACCAGCTCCTGGCGGCGCTGGCCCTGCTCGTCGTCTACGGATGGCTCAAGCGGGAGGGGCGCCGGACGATCTTCGTCCTCGTCCCGATGGTCTTCATGTGCATCACCACGATGACCGCCCTCGCCCAGCTCGCGTGGAAGAACCTGGCCCACGGCGGCAGCTCCTTCATCGGCGGGCTGAGCGTCGTGCTCTTCGTGCTGGCCGCGGTCGTCATCGCCAACGTGCTGGCGACGACGCGGCGCGTGCACGTGACGCCCGCGGCGTAGCGGCGGGAAGAGCGGTTCAGGGTTCAGGGTTCACGGTTCAGGGTTCACGGTTCAGGGTTCAGGGTTCAGGGTTGCGGGTTCAGGGTTGCCAACGGTGAACCGTGAACTGTGAACCGTGAACTCCTCCCTTTCTTCGCGCCAGCGGCGGCATCCGGCTTGACCCCGGGGCCTTATCCCGGCAAACATTCCGCCTCATGAGCCGGGTGTACTTCGGAGGAAACCTCGCATGAGCGACGCCGCACGTCCCGCCCCCGTCATCGCACGGGAGATCGTCCTTCCCTTCATCCTGGTGACCTCGCTGTTCGCCCTGTGGGGCTTCGCGAACGACATCACCAACCCGATGGTGGCCGCGTTCAAGAACATCCTGCTGATCAGCAATTTCGAGAGCTCGCTGGTGCAGTTCGCGTTCTACGGCGGGTACTGCGTCATGGCGATCCCGGCCGCGATCTTCATCAAGCGATTCACCTACAAGGCCGGCATCCTCACGGGGCTCATCCTCTACGCCGTCGGCTGCCTCCTGTTCATCCCGTCGGGCTGGATGATGGAGTTCTGGGCCTTCCTCCTCGCCTACTTCATCATGACCTGCGGCCTGTCCTTCCTCGAGACGAGCGCCAACCCCTACGTCCTCTCCATGGGCGCGGAGGAGAACGCGACGCGCCGACTCAACTTCGCGCAGGCATTCAACCCGATCGGTTCGCTGACAGGCATGCTGGTCGCCAAGAACTTCATCCTGCAGAAGCTCGACCCGATGGCCGAGGATGCGCGCCGAGCGCTCAAGGCCGCCGACCCCGCCGCGTTCACGAAGCTCGCGGACCACGATCTCGACGTGATCATCGGCCCCTACGCGATCCTCGGGCTCGTCGTGCTGGCCGTCATGGTCGTGTTCGCGATCGCGAAGCTGCCCCGCAGCCACCACGAGGACCACAAGGAACTCGACATCGGCGGGACCCTGCGGCGGCTCGGGAGGAACGCGAAGTACCTCGAGGGCGTCATCGCCCAGGCCTTCTACGTCGGCGCGCAGATCATGTGCTGGACCTTCATCATCCAGTACGCCGAGCTCGAACTGGGCATGCCCAAGGCGACCGGGCAGAAGTACAACATGGTCGCGATGACGATCTTCGTCTCCAGCCGGTTCATCTGCACCTATCTCCTGAAATTCTTCAGCCCCGGAGGCCTCCTCCTCTCGCTGGCGCTCGGCGGCCTCGCCCTGACGGCCGGCACCATCTTCATCCAGGGCATGACCGGCCTCTACTGCCTGGTCGGCGTCTCGGCGTGCATGTCGCTGATGTTCCCGACGATCTACGGCATCGCGCTCAAGGGCCTCGGCGACGACGCGAAGCTCGGCGCGGCGGGGCTGATCATGGCGATCGGCGGCGGCTGCCTGATGCCGCCGATGCAGGGCTGGATCATGGACCAGAGCGCCTTCAACCTCGGCTTCATGACGCTCTCCAGCGCGCGCGCCTCCTTCGTGCTGCCGCTGATCTGCTTCATCGTCATCGCGATCTACGGCTACCGAACCTCGAACGTCCACAAGCACACCCACTGACCCGTCGGGCCGCCCGCGCGGCCCGGGAGATCCCATGCGAACGATCCTGACCCTGGCCGCGGCGGCCCTGGCGGCGACGGCGGCGACCGCGGGCGACTGGAAGCCCCTCTTCAACGGCACGAACCTCGACGGCTGGACCAACCGCGACGGCAAGGCGCCGGGCGCCGGCTGGATCGTGGCGGACGGCACGATGGCCATCGAGAAGCCGAAGGCCGGCGGCGACCTCTGGACGCGCGACCGCTTCGGCGACTTCGTTCTCGAACTCGAGTTCAAGACCGCGGGCAACAGCGGCGTCTTCCTCCGGACCGACAACCCGAAGAACAACGTCCAGACCGGCATCGAGATCCAGGTCAACGTCCCCGGCGGACCAGACCGTCACAGCGTCGGCTCCATCTACGACCTCGTCGCCCCGACGAAGAACGCCGGGAAGGACGGCTGGAACAAGGCCGTCATCACCGCCAAGGGCGCCTCGCTGACCGTCGAGCTGAACGGCGACAAGGTCGCCTCGATGGACCTCGACCGGTGGACCGAGGCCGGGAAGAACCCGGACGGATCGAAGAACAAGTTCAAGACCGCGCTCAAGGACTTCAAGCGCGAGGGGCACATCGGTTTCCAGGACCACGGCGCGGCGGTCGCCTACCGGAACGTCCGGATCAAGACCCTCGACTGACCGCCGCGCGCGCGGGAGGATATCGACCATGGTCATCGGCCTGCTCACGGCCCGGGTCAGCATCCCGGATTCGCATTCGCTCAAGGACAAGCGATCGGTCCTGCGCAGCCTGAAGGACCGGATCGTCGGCCAGATGAACGTCAGCGTTGCCGAGATCGGCGAACAGGACCTCTGGCAGTCGGCCGAGCTGGCCTTCGTCACCGTCGCGGCGACGAAGGAGGTCGTCGAGCGCCGCATCGCCGAGATCCGCGACTTCCTTGTCTGCACCCCCCGCTGGGTCCTCCTCGACACCGAGATGCACCTGATGTGAGACGGGCGGGCGCGTCGCTACCGGTTTGCCTCCGGCGCGGACCGGGGCCTAGAGTCCGATAACCGGGAGGATGCGTGAGACCGACTTCGATCCTAGTGGCGACGGCGTGGATGGCCTTCGCGGGTCCCGCCGCGGTCGCCGGCCCCGCCCCGAGGTTCTCGTTCCGCGGCACGGCCGAGTCGGCCGAGTGCGGACTCCGGCTCCCGGTATTCGGCGGCGCGCAGGCCCGCAGCCTGCCCGCGGCGGAGACCTTCACCTACCGCTCGCAGGCCGGCGACATCCAGCAGCGCTTCGCCCCTCGCGACCTGTGGCTCGCCCGGACGTGGCGCGGCCGCTGGGAGGACCGGGCCGGCAATGCCGTGATGCTGGCCGAGATCGACCGCCCCCTGCCCGGCCCGTTCCCGCAGGACCACGTGACCGCGGCCCAGTTCGAGCAGGCGTACGGGGCATTGCCGGCCGTCTCCGGCGCCGACGCGCTGGTCCGGTGGGCCGAGGCGTTCGCGGGCCGCAAGGCCGAGGGCCCGCCGTTCCCGGTCCCCGGGGGCATGCGGCTGGCCGACGTCCAGGGCATCGCCTTCTCCGCGGACGGCGCCGGCGCCGCGGTCGGCTACGCGTTCCGCCTGCGGCCGGGCCCGATGGTCTCGGCCACCGGCGTGCAATTCTTCGCGCTGTTTGAGGCCAGGGAGGGGACGCTGGCGGCGCTCCGGGCCGCGCTCGAACGCGAGGCCCTGCCCGGCATCACGCCAATTCCGCGCCGCGCGCCGGCCGTGTCGGACCGCCGGTTCCAGAACGAGCGGACGTCCGCCGGCGCCGCGCGTGACGCCGAGGCCGACGCCAGCCGGGCGGCGGCGCTCCGCAGCATCGAGGGGCTCAAGGGCTGGTGGCATGTCGAGACGACCAACTACGTCTTCGTCTCCGACCTGCCGGGCGTCCGCGCGTCGCTCGTGAAGCAGATGCAATCCGATGTCGAGGCCCTCCGGGGCGCCTTCACCGCCCTGCTGCCGCCCTTCGAGCCGATCCGGAGCCTCAGCGTGATCCGCGTCTTCAACAGCAGCGACGACTACCTCGCCTACATGGGACCGGAGGCGAAATGGAGCGGCGGCATGTGGGTCCCCTCCAAACGCGAACTCGTCGTCCGCCCCATCGACTTCGGATCCGTCCGGGAGCGGAAGGACTGGCTCCTCGGCGTCGTCTACCACGAGACCCTTCACCAGTACCTGTTCTACGCCTATCGCGCGGCCGACATCCCCACCTGGTACAACGAGGGTCACGCCATGGTGTTCGAGGGCGCGGAGATCGGCCGCAACGGCATCGAAATCGGGGAATCGGAACGCCGGGCCAGGATCGTCGACGACCTCATCGCCGACGGGGGGCCCGATTTCGCCCGCGTCATCGGCCTCTCCCACGACGCGTTCTACATGGCCCAGGCCCAGGGGGACAAGCAACGGGAGATCCACTACGCCACCGCGTGGGCCCTGGTCTACTTCCTTCGCAAGGCCACCCCGCCGGACCGCCCCTACGCGGCCATCCTCGAACGCTGCCGCGCGGCGATCAGAGACGGGAAGACCGGGGACGCCGCGACCGCGGCCGCGTTCGAAGGCGTCGACATGAAGGCCCTCACGGACGACTTCCGCGAGTTCTGGAAGTCGCCCACCCGCCGCTCGGCCGCCCGCAAGCTCAACCTGCTTGCCGGCCGCTGAAGGCGCGGCGGGAGGCAGAGGGTCGGAGGTTCACAGGTTCGGGGGTTCGAGGAACCAGGGGATTCCGGATTGGATGTTGGGTGTTGGACGTTGGGTGTTGGATGTTGAGTCCGGACTCCGGTGCTCGACGTTCGGTGCTCGATGTTCGGTATTCGGCTCCCGCTCCCCGCTCCCTACTCCCGTTTCCCCGCCGCCGCCTTCCCCTTCCCGACCGCCTTCTTCTCCGCCGCGGCCGGTCCTTTCTTCTTCCCGGGCCGCGGGCCCTGCCATTTCGGAGCGACGAGCTGCGCGCTCCACGCCTCGAACTTCGCGACCATCGCCTTGACGGCCTCACTCCCGGCGTCGCCGAGGTCCTTCGCCTCGCCGATGTCCCCGGCGAGGTTGTAGTGCTCCACCGCCGTGCCGTTCTGCACCATGACGAGCTTGTCGTCGCCCCGCCGGACCGCCCACGGCGTCCCGCCGTTCTGACGCCAGAACAGGACTTCGTGCGGCGCGCCCTTCGTCTCGCCGAGAAGGAAGGGCATCAGGTTCACTCCGTCGATCGGCCGGTCCTTCGGCAGTTCCCCCCCGGCCAGCGCGACCGCGGTGGGAAGGATGTCGAGAGAGACGACGGGCTTGTCGTAGGTCGCGCCCGCGGGCAGGCGGCCGGGCCACGACGCCACGAACGGCACGCGCACCCCGCCCTCGTACGTCTGCCCCTTCGCGCCTTTGAGGGGGTCGTTGCGGCAGTTGGTCACCGCCGTCGGCCCGCCGTTGTCGGAGAGGAAGAACACGAGCGTGTCCTTCTCGATACCCGCCGCGCGGAGGGCCTCGATCACGCGGCCGATGGCATCGTCCATCACGGTGATCATCGCGCCGTACACGCGGCGCTTCTCGTCCGCAATGCCCGCGAGCTTCGCGATCGCCGCCTCGGGCGCCTGCAACGGCGTGTGCGGCGCGTTGAACGCCAGGTAGAGGAAGAACGGGTGCTCCTTGTGCCGCCCGATGAAGGCCGCGGCCTCGCGTCCGAAGGCGGTCGTCAGGTACTCGGTCTCCTTCACCGTCTCCCGGTTCCGCATCAGCGGGACCGTGTACTCCGCCGTCCCCGTCAGCATCTCCGGGAGATACTGGTGCCCGCCGCCGAGGAAGCCGTACATCTCCTGGAAGCCGCGGTCGAGCGGATGGAACGGCGCCGCCGCGCCCAGGTGCCACTTGCCGACGAAGCCGGTCGCGTAGCCGGCCTTCTTCAGCAGGTCCGCGATCGTGACCTCGCCGACCGGCAGGCCGACGGTCGGGTCGTCGGGCAGGTAGGCGGGATTCATCTCGTGGCCGAACCGCTGCTGGTAGCGCCCCGTCATGAGGCCGGCGCGGGTCGGCGAGCAGAAGGAGTGCGAAACGTAGCCGCTGGTGAAGCGCGTTCCCGAGGCCGCAAGCCTGTCGAGGTGCGGGGTCGGGATGTCCTTGCAGCCGTGGAAGCCGACATCGGCATAGCCGAGATCGTCGGCCACGATCACCACCACGTTGGGCTTCGGCGCCGCCCAGGCGGACACCGCCAGCCCCACCGCCGCCCATCCCGTCGCCATCGCGCGCATGATCCGGTCCTCCATGGTGCAGCGTGGATTTCTATCGCAGACGCGGCGGCGTGACCAGTGCCGATTGGCGGCGGACGGAGCCGGGGCACAGAGCGAAGAGCAGAGAGCCAGGAGCGGAACCCGAAGTCCGACCCAACTTGAAACTTGAAACCTGGAACTTGGAACTTCTCCGCCCTGACACCTGAAACCTGACAACTGAACCCCTTTCGGGATTCATCCTTCATCCCTCATCCGTTCCCCGATCCACCGCAGCAGCTTCGCTTTCGTGATCCCGGGGTTCTCGAGCTGGTGATCGTAGGCGGTGCGCACCCAGCGGCCGACGTCCGGCCCGGCCGCCACGCCCATCGCGAGCACGTCGCCGCCGCGGACCATGGCGCGGGGCAGCGACGACTCGTCCTCCCACGCCTCGCGGGCCTTCGAGAGGATTCCCAGCGCGGCCGGCTCGCGTCCGCTGGACAGGCAGTCGAGACGGTGCAGCTCCAGCTCGGTCGCAAACGTCGGCGCCGCCATCATCCGCCGCAGCGTCGCCGGGCGCATCGCGGGCACGTTCAGGAACCGCATGTGCCCCGCGACGCACGCCGTGACGTGCTCGATCACGCGCTTCGGCAGCTTGAGACGGCGCAGCGCACGCTCGGCGATCACCGCGCCGGCCGCGTCGTGACCGTCGAACCGGATGCGCGTCCCCCCGCCCGCCGCGGGCCCCGGCCGCGCGGTGGCCGGCTTGCCCGCATCGTGCAGAAGAACCGCCAGGGCCAGCTCCACGGTCGGCTCCCTCATCCGGTCCAGCATGCCGACCGTGTGCGTCAGCACGTCACCCTCGGGGTGGAACTCCGGCGGCTGCGCGACGCCCTCCATCGCGGCGACCTCCGGCAGGATCTCGGCCAGCAGCCCCGTGTCGCGGAGGAGCAGGATGCCCGCCCCCGCCCCCGGCGAGGCGGTCAGGATCCGAAGCAGCTCGTCGCGGACCCGTTCGTGCGCGATCCTGCGGATCCGGTGCGCCTGCTCCCGGATCGCATCCGCCGTCGCCGCGTCGAGCCGGAACCCCAGCACGGAGGCGAAACGGACCGCCCGCAGCATGCGCAGGTAGTCCTCGGCGAACCGGTCGCGGGGGTCGCCGATCGCCCGCACCCGCCGCGCGCGCAGGTCCGCCCGGCCGCCGACGTAATCGAGGACCTCGTCCGTCGCCGGATCGAGGAAGAGCCCGTTGATGGTGAAGTCGCGCCGGAGCGCGTCGGCCCGTTCCTCCGCGAACTCCACCGCCACGGGACGGCGGCCATCCTCGTATCCGAGATCGCGCCGGAAGGTGGCCACCTCGAACCAGTGATCCCCGGCTTCGACGAGGACCACGCCGAACGACTTGCCCACGCCCTTCGTACGCGGAAACAGGGCGGTGACCTGGTCGGGCGTCGCGTTGGTCGCGATGTCGATGTCCTTCGGCTCCCTCCCCATCAACCTGTCCCGCACGCACCCGCCGGCCCACAGGGCGCGGTACCCCGCCCCGGCGAGACGGGCGCAGATCCCGCGCGCGGCGGCCTCGAGGTCGGGCTTGCGATGCGTTGCCATGGCGGCAGTATAGCGTATGGTGGACGTGAGAGGTGGGCGACCGGGAAGCGAGGTGTCAGGTGTCAGGTGTCAGGAAGAGAGTTTCAAGTTCCAGGTTTCAAGTTTCAAGTTCGGGCGCGGAGTTCCAATCCCCAGCGCCGTACCTGCGTCGTCTGGCGTTCGGTGTTGGATGTTCGGTCTTCGGTGTTCGACGTTCACGGCCCGCTGTCCGCCCTCGGATGTCCGCTGCCGGTTGTTGGATGTTGGATGTTGGTTGTTGGATGTTGGCTGTTGCGGCCTTCTCCGCCTCGCTCCTGGCGCCGACGCCGGCCCCGGCCCAGTTCGACGCCTCGCCGTTCGGCGTCGAGGCCCGGCCGGCGGCGGACGGGGCGGTCGACGTCATCTTCACGATTCCGCCCGGCCACCGCCTCTATGCCGACACGCTCGTGGTGACGGGCGCGGCGGGGACGGTCATCGCCCCGCGGTCGATCCCGGCGCCGGTCTCGAAGCCGGACCCGCAGACCGGCGAGCTGCACCCGTTCCACGACGCCACGTTCACGGCGCGGTACGCGGTCGTCTCGGCCCCCGCGGACGGCGCGGCCCTTACCGTGCAGCTCCAGGGATGCGACGCCACGCAGTGCTTCTTCCCCGAGACGCGCGAGATCAAGGTGCCCGCCGCGGGAACGCCTGCGGCCGCGCCCGCGCAGCCGCCGCCCCGGGCCGTTCCGGAGGCGTCGGGCGCGGTCGGTCCGATTCCCCCGGACTTCGCGATTGCGCGGCGCTCGGTCGGCTACCAGGCCGAGGCGCCGTTCCTCGCGTTCCTGGAGGGCCGGGCCGCGGAGGACTCCCTGCTCTCGCGCGGCTGGCTCGTGGCGCTCCTGTTGATCCTCGGGGGCGGCGTGCTGTTGAACTTCACGCCCTGCGTGCTGCCGATGATCCCGATCAACCTGGCGATCCTCGGCGCGGGCGCGCAGGCGCAGTCGCGCGGGCGCGGCTTCCTGCTCGGCGGCGTCTACGGCCTCGGCATGGCGCTCGCCTACGGCGTGCTCGGCGTCGTCGTGGTGCTCACCGGCGCCCCGTTCGGCGCGCTCAACGCCTCGCCGTGGTTCAACGCGGGCGTCGCGCTGCTCTTCGTCGCTCTCTCGCTGGCGATGTTCGGGGTCTTCAATCTGGATCTCTCGACCCTGCAGGGGCGCCTCGGAAGCCCCGGGGCCTCCCGGAACCGGATCCTCGCGGCCCTCTCGCTCGGGGTCGTCGCGGCGCTGCTGGCCGGCGCGTGCGTGGCGCCGGTCCTGATCGGCGTCCTGCTGCTGGCGGCCTCGCTCTACCAGCAGGGCCACGCGGCGGGCCTTCTGCTGCCGTTCCTGCTCGGCGTCGGCATGGCGCTTCCGTGGCCCTTCGCGGGCGCGGGGCTTTCCTTCCTGCCGAAGCCGGGCGGATGGATGGACAAGGTCAAGTACGGCTTCGGCGTGTTCATCCTCGCGATGGCCGCCTATTACGGACACCTCGCCTGGGGCGGCTTCCGCGACGCGCGCGCGCCCGCGCCCGCTACGGCGGCGGGCGACGGCCCTGACGCCGCCGCGCTGGGGCCGCAGAGCACGGAGGCGGACTGGCGCAAGGTCTTCGACGACGCCCGCGCGGCCGGCAAGCCGGTGCTGATCGATTTCTGGGCGACCTGGTGCAAGAACTGCCACGCGATGGAGGCCTCCACCTTCCGGAAGCCCGCCGTGGCCGAGGCCCTGCGGGAATTCGTCTTCGTGAAGTACCAGGCCGAGAAGCCCGGCGAGGCGCCGGCAAAGGGGATTCTCGGGGCCTTTGGCGTGCTCGGTCTTCCAACCTACGTAGTGCTGGAACCCGCGGCCCCGGCGCGTTGAAGCGCGCGGGGCAGTTTCAAGTTCCAGGTTTCAAGTCAGGCGACGGGCACTGCCGGCCTTTCGACAGTGTACGATGGTCGGCCTCCAGTCGTTGGACACATGGGTATTTCGCGCGCACGAGCGATGGAATTGGATCGAATCAGGCGAAGCGATGGGCGATCACATTCTTCGCGTCCGGACTTTCTGAACGGCCACTGCGATAACCGCCCCGACAACTGCACCTTGCAGGGCCAGAAGCGCCAGAAACCCGAGGAGGGAATGCTCCATCGCGACTGACGCCGGCCAGGCAAGCAACACGAACGCAGATCCAAACAGAGTGAGCTGCCAGCTTGGTTCGCCCCAGACCCGATCCGAGACAACGACGCCGGAGAACACCAGAGCCACGGTTGCCGCATAGCGAGCGGCGATGACGAGTGACATCCGCCAGCCAGGCGCCTTCATACCGACCGGGTTCCAACTTGGGACTTGAAACTGGGAACTTGAAACTCTCCCGCCCGCTCAGTGCGCGGCGGTGAGTTCTTCCTCGTCCTCGGCCGCCGCCTCGCCGGCGGCGAGTTCCTTGTGCCGGAGCAGGCCGCCGATCACGTAGACGAGGACGCTGACGGCGGTCGTGAGGCAGAAGGCCTGGCGCGGCTGGCCGGTGACGATCATCGCGGCGAACGTCACCGACAGCGCAAGGCTCAGCTGCCGCCGGGAGGGCTTGAGGTAGCGGACGTTGGAGACCTGCAGGAGTAGGAACGCGAAGGCAAAGGCCCAGAAGAAGACCGTGACCGCGCCCCGGTCGATGGCCAGCCCCGGAATGTCGAGGAGGTCCTTTTCGACGATCAGCACGAAGATCCCGATCCACGTCGCGCTGACAGGGATCGGAAGCC
>CAYODK010000041.1:6788-34342 GCA_964402695.1 uncultured Verrucomicrobiota bacterium | reverse complement strand
GTCGATCGACGCCGGGGTGCGCTACACGGTGCTGTTCGATCGCGCGGAGGTCCGCGACCGGGAGCTGGCGGAGACGGGCGCGGGTGCGGCGCCGAACGTGGCGCCGCGGATGGTGCCGTGGGGTCTCTTCTCGCCCGCCTCGCAGGCCGGCCTGCCCGGGCTGCTGCGGCGGCTCGGCGCGCAGGTCTTCCATTCGCCCAACTACATGATGCCCTACCTCGCCTTCCCGCGCGGCGGCCGCGGGGCGGTGCGGGCGGTGGTGACGATCCACGACCTGATCCCGCTGCTGTTCCCGCACTACACGCCACGGGCCCTCAAGACGCGGTTCCTGCCGGTCTTCCGGCTCGTGATCCGCGAGGCGGCGCGCCGGGCGGCGCGGATCCTCGTGCCGAGCCGCAGCACGGCGGAGGACGTCCTCCGCGAGTTGCGCATCCCGGCCGCGCGACGCGGCGACATCGTCGTGACGCCCGAGGCGGCCAACCCCGCCTACCGGCCCGACCCGGCCGTGCGGCCGCCGGGCCCCGTCGTGCTGTTCGTCGGCCGGCGCGACCCCTACAAGAACCTCCCGGCGCTGGTGCGCGCCTTCGCGCGGGTGGTGCGCGAGGTTCCGGCGGCGAGGCTGGTCGTCGTCGGCCCGCCCGACCCGCGCTACCCGGCTGCCGAGGCGGCGGCGCGCGAGGTCCGGCTCGGCGACGCGATCGAGTGGCGCGGCTACGTGGACGGGCCGGGCCTCGTGCGCGCCTACCGGGAGGCCTCGGTGTTCGCGCTGCCGTCGCGGTACGAGGGCTTCGGCCTGCCGGTGCTCGAGGCGATGGCCTGCGGCACGCCGGTGGTCTGCGGCAACGGGAGCTCCCTCCCCGAGGTCGCCGGCGACGCCGCCCTCCTGGTCCCGCCCGACGACGAGGGCGAGATCGCCGCGGCCCTCGTGCGCGTGCTGACCGACCCCCCGTTCGCCGACGGCCTCCGCGAGCGGGGGCTCCACCGCGCCGCCCAGTTCTCGTGGGCGCGCACCGCGCGCCTCACGCTCGACGCCTACCGCGCCGCCGCCTGCGACCACGGTGGACATCCCGCGCCACCGGGGGCATAAAGGTCGCGCGGCGCGGCCGGGGCCGCGCGGGAGGGGGATGCCGATGAAGCTGGGTGGGTTCGACATCGCCGTGTTCGTCGCGTTCTACGCGCTGATCTTCGGCGTCAGCCTCTGGAAGAGCCGCCGCGAGAACAGCAGCGAGGACTACTTCCTGGCCGGCCGCAGCCTTCCCTGGTGGATCATCGGCATCTCCATCGTCGCCGCGAACATCTCCACGGAGCAGTTCGTCGGCATGGCCGGCCAGGGCGCGGGCGGCGTGGGCCTCGCGGTGAGCAACTGGCAGCTCCTCGGCTCCGTCGCCGTCGTGCTGATCGCCTTCACGCTGCTGCCGCGATTCCTGAAGGCGGGCATCTACACGATGCCGGAGTTCCTGGAATACCGCTACAACACCGCGACGCGGTCGATCATGGCCGCCATCACGGTCGTGATCTACGTGGCCGTGATGCTGACCGCCGTGCTCTACTCCGGCGGGCTGACGCTGCGGACGATCTTCGGCGTTCCGCTGGCGAAGGGCATCTGGATGATCGGCCTCATCGCCGTCGCCTACACCGCGTGGGGCGGGCTCAAGGCCGTCGCGTGGGCCGACCTCTTCCAGGGCGGCGCGCTGCTGGTCGGCGGGATCGTGACGTTTCTCCTCGGCCTGCACGCCGTCGGCGGATGGGATGCCTTCGCGACGGCGAACGCGGCGAAGCTGCACATGGTCCTCCCGGCGGACCACAAGGACCTCCCGTGGATCGGCGTGCTCGGCGGCATGTGGATCGTCGAGCTCTACTACTGCGGCCTCAACCAGTTCATCGTCCAGCGCAACCTCGCCGCGAAGACCCTGCGCGACGGCCAGCTCGGCGTCATCTTCGCCGGCGGCCTGTGGCTGATCGTCCCCTTCGCCATCGTCATGCCGGGCCTCATGGCCCACCAGCTCTACGGCGCCCAGATGGCCAAGCCGGACGAGGCCTTCCCCACCCTGATCCGCAACCTGATCCCCTCCGGCGTCCGCGGTTTCATGTTCGCGGCGATCGCCGGGGCCGTGATCAGCTCGCTGGCATCCATGCTCAACTCCGCGGCGACGATCTCGACGATGGACATCTACCACCGGCTGATCGACCGCAACGCCCCGCAGAAGCGGCTGGTATGGCTCGGCCGCGTGCTGACGGTTCTGTTCGTCGTCGTCGCCTGCCTGCTGGCCCCGCGGCTGGACGATCCGAAGTTCGGCGGCGTCTTCACCTTCATCCAGCAGTTCCAGGGCTACATCTGGCCCGGCGTGGTCGCCGTCTTCGTCTTCGGCCTCCTCGTGCCGGCCGCCCCCGGCGCGGCCGGCGTCGCGGGCATGCTGTCCGGCCCCGCGCTCTACGGGCTGCTGCAGTTCCTCGCGAAGGATCTCCATTTCCTGGTCCAGGTCGCCATCGTCTTCCAGCTGGTCCTCTTCATCATGGGCCTGATCACCCTCGTCGTCCCGCGGGCCGAGCCGAAGACGCTGCCGGTCCGCTCCGACCTCGACACGACCACGGCGCCGTCTGTGAAGTGGGCCGGCGCCGCGGTCCTCGCGGGCGTCGCGGTGTTCTACGCACTCTTCTGGTGAGCCGGACGGACGAACACAAAGACGCAAAGGACGCGAAGCGGGAGGAAAGTACGAAATCGGATTTCCCCCCGCCAGGGGTTCGAGTGCGGAACGGGGGAAGGGGCGGCGCGGCGCCCCTGCGACCTTGCGTCGCGGGACGCGAAGATGTCCGGCCCCGCCGGCGCAAGGCCGGCGGGCGCCACGAACGGGGAGAACGGTCATGCGATCGATGTGGATGGGCGTTGTGGCGGGCGCGATCGCCGCTCGGGCGGCGGCGGGGACGATGCCGTTGGAGACGCTCGATCTGAAGCTGATGTCGAGCGGATGGGGTGCCGCGCTGGCCAACCGGGCGGTCACGACGAACCCGCTGTCGATCGGCGGGAAGTCCTATGCCCGCGGCATCGGCACCCACGCGCCGAGCCAGTGGGTCCTGGCGCTCGACGGGAAGGCCGCGGAGTTCCGCGCCGAGGTCGGCGTCGACGACCAGGTGAAGCCGGGCCAGCCCGGCTCGGTGGAGTTCGTCGTGATCGCCGGCGAGGACGAGGTCTGGCGTAGCGGCGTGATGCGGGCCGGCCAGCCGGCGAAGTCCGTCCGTCTCCCGCTGACCGGCGTGCGGCAGCTCATCCTCGAGGTGTCCGACGCGGGCGACGGCCGGAGCCACGACCACGCGAACTGGGCGGCGGCGGAAATCGACTTCGCCGACACTCCCCCGAAGGCCGTCGCGGCACCCGCGGCGCCGGAGGAGGAGGCCGTGATCCTGACGCCGCCCGCGCCGAAGGCACCGCGGATCCACGGGCCGAAGGTCTACGGCGCCCGCCCCGGGAAGCCCTTCCTCTACCGCATCCCCGCCACCGGCGAGCGCCCGATGGTCTTCGACGCTTCGGGCCTGCCCGCCGGGCTCGACCTCGACCCGCAGGGCGGAATCGTGCGCGGCACGACGCCGCCGCGCGGCGCGCACAGGGTGACGTTCACCGCCCGCAACGCGCACGGGACCGCGGAGCGGACCTTCACGATCGTCGCCGGCGACACGCTCGCGCTGACCCCGCCGATGGGCTGGAACCACTGGTACACGCACTACAACCGCATCACCGACGCGACGATGCGCGAGGCGGCCGATGTCTTGATCTCCAGCGGCATGGCCGACCACGGCTACCAGTACGTCAACATCGACGACTGCTGGATGAACGCCCCCGCCCTCGGCAAGTACCAGCGCGATCCGAAGCGCATCGGGCCCGAGCGGAAGCCGGACGGCAGCATCCAACCGAACACCTACTTCCCCGACATGAAGGGTCTCGCGGACTTCATCCACGCCAAGGGCCTGAAGGCCGGCCTCTACACCTCACCCGGCCCGCTGACCTGCGCCGGCTTCGGCGGCGCGCTCGGGCACGAGGCGCAGGACGCGAAGACCTTCGCCGACTGGGGCTACGACTTCCTCAAGTACGACTGGTGCAGCTACGGCCGCATCGCCGCCTCCGGCAGCCCGGAGGATCCCGCGATCCCGGCGTGGGGCAAGGGACCTCCGACGCTCGAGGGCTACCAGTACCCGTTCCGGAAGATGGGCGACCTGCTGAAACGGCAGGACCGCGACATCGTCTTCAACCTCTGCCAGTACGGCATGGGCGAGGTGTGGCGATGGGGGGCCGGGGTCGGCGGCCACTCGTGGCGCACGACCGGCGATCTCGGCCTCGAGAAGGCCTCGCGCCTGCCCGGCTTCTATTCCATCGGCCTGCGCAACGCGAAGCTTCACGAGTTCGCGCGGCCCGGCGCATGGAACGACCCCGACTACATCCTCATCGGCTGGTACGGCAACGCCCACGGCCTGCGCGAGCCCGAGAAGGCGCCGCTGACGCCGAACGAGTCCTACAGCTACATGTCCATGTGGAGCCTGATGGCCGCCCCGCTCTTCTTCAGCGGCGACATGTCGAAGCTCGACCCCTTCACGGTGAACGTGCTGTGCAATCCCGAGGTGATCGAGGTCAACCAGGATGTGCTGGGGAAACAGGCGCGCATCGTCCGGCAGACCGACACCGAGCTGGTGCTGGCCAAGCCGCTCGAGGATGGATCGCTCGCGGTCGGCCTCTTCGCGCTCGGCCGCGGCCGGCAGACGATCGCCGTTTCGTGGGACGAACTTGCCATCCGGGGCCCGCGCCGCGTGCGCGACGTCTGGCGCTGCGCCGACGCCGGAACGGCCGACGGCCAGTGGAAGGCCGACGTCCCGCGCCACGGGGTGAGCTTCGTACGACTCGTGCCCGCGGCGCGCCGATGACCGAAGCGTGGGACGGGATCACAGGATGAACGGGATGAAGACGCCGCTTCCTGAGCCGATGGGTTTCACGGACCATCCATCCTGTCGATCCTGTTATCCTGTCCCGTCCACGGCCCTGACCGAACGAAAGGAAAGCGAGGAAATGACATGTTCGTCCACACCGTGTTCTTCTGGCTGAGGAAGGGGATCTCCGCGGCCGACCGCAAGGCCTTCGATGCCGGCCTGAAGTCGCTGCTGGCGATCAAGACGATCCGCCAGGGCCATGTCGGGAAGCCCGCCGACACCGACCGGCCCGTGATCGACCGCACCTACGACCGCGGCCTGACCGTGGTCTTCGATTCGAAGGCCGGCCACGACACCTACCAGGCCGACCCGGTTCATCTGAAGTTCGTGAAGACCTGCTCGAAGCACTGGATCCGCGTGCTCGTCTACGACTTCGAGTAGGCGGCGCGGCCGCCTACGGACCCAGCCAGGCCCACAGCCCGCAGAGCACCGCAAGCGCGGTGAGGCCCGACACCAGCGACGCCGCGGTGTGGGTCCGCCACGTTGTGCCGGCGTCCATGCCGGAGAACTGGCCGACAACCCAGAAGTAGGAGTCGTTCGCGTGGCTCACCACCATCGAGCCCGCGCCGACCGCCAGCACCGCGAGCGCGCGCGCCGTCGGGTCGGTCCAGCCCAGTCCCGGCAACAGCGGCGCCAGGATCCCCGCCGTGGTGACGATGGCGACCGTCGACGACCCCTGCGCGGTCTTGATCGTCGCGGCGACCAGGAACGGCAGCAGCAGGCCCATCGGGTGCTTCGCGAGGGTCCCGCCGAGGAAGTCGCCGAGGCCGGTCGCGCGGATGACCGCGCCCAGCGCCCCGCCCGCACCGGTGATGACGAGGATCAGCGCCGCGTCCTTCACCGCCGCCCCGATCCACGTGTCGAGCAATCCGGCCTCCCACCGTGTCACGCACCGGAGGGCCAGCGACACGCCCACCGCGAGGGCGACGACCGGATGCCCCGCGAACGCCAGCACCCCCGCCGCTCGCAGGCCGAACGGATGCGAGGGCAGCGCCGCCACCGACGCGATCGCGATCAGCGCCACCGGGACCA
The DNA here is from genome assembly GCA_964402695.1 of uncultured Verrucomicrobiota bacterium. Lineage (GTDB taxonomy): Bacteria > Verrucomicrobiota > Kiritimatiellia > PWTM01 > PWTM01 > VGWF01. The sequence continues at coordinate 28,339 of CAYODK010000041.1, read as the reverse complement.
GGATCGGCAGCCACGCCCGCGCGGCCGACGGCGGCGGCATGGACGGTGCCGTCGGCGCCGCGACGGAGGCCGGGGTCACCGCGGGCGCAGGCGCCAGACGCCGCCCGACGCGCATCGCGAAGGCGACGCCCGCAAGTGCCGCGGGCAAGGCCACCAGAAGGCCCAGGCCCATGACGCGCCCGACGTCCGCGCCCAGGCTGCCCGCCGCGGCCAGGGGCCCGGGCGTCGGCGGCACCATGACGTGCGTCGAGTAGAGACCCATCGAGAGGGAGGTCGCCATCGTCGACACCGGGACGCCGGCATCCGCCGCCACCGCGCGCGCCAGGGCCGCGAGCACGATGAAGCCGGAGTCGCAGAAGACCGGGATGCCGATCGCGTAGCCCGCCAGCCCGATCGCCAGCGGCGCCCGGCGGCGGCCCACGGCCCGCAGCAGCGTCTCGGCCAGCACGAACGCCCCTCCGGTCTTCTCAAGGACATACCCGATGATCGTGCCGAGCAGGATCACGAGGCCGATCGAGGTCAGCGTGCCGCCGAGCCCCTTCGCCATGATCGTCAGCAGGCCGTCCGCCGTCGCGCCGGCCGCGGACCGGCCGTCGACCAAGGGCGGGGCGCCGTTCAGCGCGAACGAGACAAGGCCGAAGACGAAGGCCGCACCGGTCAGCGCGAGGAAGGCGTGCACGCGCCACCGGACCGTGCAGGCGACGATGCCGGCCATGACCGCGACCAGTACTGCGACCAGCGTCCACCCGACCGTCGGCGTCATGCGCGGAGTATGTCGGCCCGCCCCGCCCCGCGCGAGCGGAAAGCCGCGCCCGGGGTTTGCGCGCGGCCCCGCTTTCTGCAATCGTGGCGACGCGGGCGCGGCACCCCGGGCCCGGACGCGGGAGGCGGTCATGAAAACGCTGGGACTTCTGCTGGCCACCGCATGCGCGGCTGCGGCCGCGGACCACACGCTCGACCTGTCGGGCGAATGGCGATTCGCCCTCGACCGCGGCGACGCGGGCCTCGCGGAGTCGTGGCACACCCGGACGCTCGAGGGGAAGGTCCGCCTGCCCGGCTCGCTGACCGTGCAGGGTATCGGCGATCCGGTGACGGTCGACACGAAGTGGATCGGCGGCATCGTCGACAAGTCGTACTTCACGGACGCGGAATACGAGCCCTACCGCAAGCCCGGCAGCGTCAAGGTCCCCTTCTGGCTCCAGCCCGAGACCTATTACGCCGGCGCCGCGTGGTACCAGCGCGACCTCGAGATCCCGGCGGACTGGAAGGGGCGGCGCGTCGTGCTGTCGCTCGAGCGGCCGCACTGGGAGACGCGCGTCTGGATCGACGGCCGCTGCATCGGCACGAACAACGCCCTCGCCACACCGCACGAGTACGACCTCGGCCTTCTCGCGACGGGGCGCCACACACTGACCCTCCGCGTCGACAACCGCATGGTGATCGACATTGGAGAGAACTCGCACAGCGTCAGCGATCACACGCAGGGCAACTGGAACGGCGTCGTCGGCCGCATCGAACTGCGATCGACGCCGCCGGTGTGGATCGACGAGGTCGTGCTGATGCCGGACTTCACAAACCAGCGGCTGCGAGGGACCGTCCGGCTGGGCAACGCCACCGGCAAGGGCGGCAAGGGGACGATCCGGTGGCGCGTGGGCCTTCCCGGCGGAAAGGGCGCCAGTTTCGAAGGCAGCACCGGCCTGTCCTGGGACGAGGGCGGCCGGTTCGAGGCGCTGATGCTCAGCTCCTTCGGCGGCGTGCGGTGGGACGAGTTCGCGCCGAACCTGATCGACGTCGAGGTCTCGATCGAGACGGCCGACGGGCTGGCCGACACGTGGCGCACGCGCACCGGCGTGCGCGACTTCGCCGCCGACGGCACGCGCTTCGCGATCAACGGCCGGCCCGTGTTCCTCCGCGGCACGCTCGACTGCTGCATCTTCCCGAAGACCGGCCATCCGCCGACGGACGTCGCGGAGTGGAAGCGGATCATCGGCGTCGCAAAGGCGCACGGTCTGAACCTGATCCGGTTCCACTCGTGGTGCCCGCCCGAGGCGGCGTTCGTCGCGGCCGACGAACTGGGCTTCTACCTGCACGTCGAGGCGTCGTCGTGGGCGAACATGTCGACCAGCCTCGGCGACGGGAAGCCGGTCGACGCATGGGTCATCGAGGAGACGGAGCGCATCCTCAAGGCCTACGGAAACCACCCGTCGTTCGTGCTGATGGCCTACGGCAACGAACCGGGCGGCAAGAACCACAAGGCGTGGCTTGCGGCCTACGTGGAGCGCTTCAAGGCACGGGATCCGCGGCGGCTGTGGACCAGCGGCGCCGGCTGGCCGGAGCTTCCGGAGAACGAATGGCACTGCGTCCCGCAGCCGCGCATCCAGGCGTGGGGCGGCGGCTTGAAGTCGCGCATCAACGCGCGGCCGCCGGAGACGACGACGGACTACAAGGACTTCATCGCGGCGCGCCGCGTGCCGGTCGTCAGCCACGAGATCGGCCAGTGGTGCGTCTATCCGAACTTCGACGAGATCGCCAAGTACACCGGGCCGCTGAAGCCGCGGAACTTCGAGATCTTCCGGGACACGCTGACGGCGAACCACATGGGCGACCAGGCGCGGGCGTTCCTGATGGCCTCGGGCAAGCTCCAGGCGCTCTGCTACAAGGAGGAGATCGAAAGCGCCCTGCGCACGCCGGGCATGGGCGGCCTCGAACTGCTCGATCTCCACGACTTCCCCGGCCAGGGGACGGCGCTCGTCGGGGTGCTCGATCCGTTCTGGGAGCCCAAGGGCTACATCACACCGGAGGAATACGCGCGGTTCTGCGGTCCCGTCGTCCCGCTGGCCCGGATGGCGAAGCGCGTGTGGACGTCCGGCGAGACGTTCCGCGCGGCCCTCGAGGTCGCCCAATTCGGCCCGGGTCCCATCACCAACGGCGCGGTCGCCTGGAGCCTGCGCGACGCAGCCGGCGCAGAGGTCACGCGCGGCCACTCCCCGGCGCGCGTGCTGCCGGTCGGTCTCATCCAGGATGCCGGCACGGTGGAGATCGACCTGAAGCCCCTCCCCGCCCCGGCCAGGTACCGGCTGGTCGTGTCGGTCGGCGGGATTCACGGCATGGGCGCGCGCGGCATCGCGGAGAACGACTGGGACCTGTGGGTCTACCCGGAGGCCGCCCCGGCGGCGCCGCCGGCCGGACTGCACGTCGCGCGGGCGCTCGACGACGCGGCCATGGCAAGGCTGAAGGCCGGCGGGACGGTCCTGCTGTGCCTCGATGCGAAGCGCGTGAAGGGGGATGTCGCCATCGGCTTCTCGAGCATCTTCTGGAACACCGCGTGGACGCGGAACCAGCCGCCGCACACGCTGGGCATCCTGTGCGATCCGAAGCACCCGGTCTTCGCGTCGTTCCCGACGGAGTCCCACAGCAACTGGCAGTGGTGGGAGCTGATCCATGGCTCCGGCGCGATGGTGCTCGACGGCCTGCCGCCCGCGCTCCGTCCGCTCGTCCAGCCGATCGACACGTGGTTCAAGAACCGCCGCCTCGGCCTGCTGTTCGAGGCGAAGTGCGCGGGCGGACGGCTCGCGGTCTGCAGCGTGGACCTGGAGGGGGACCTCGCGCACCGACCGGCGGCGCGGCAGTTCCGGTCGAGCCTGCTCGCCTATCTCGGGGGTCCCGCCTTCGCGCCGGCCGCCGAGGTGACGCCGGAGCAGGTCCGCGCCCTGGCCCGCGAGCCGCGCGCGATCGACGCGCTCGGCGCGACCGCGTCCGCAAGCAGCGACCAGGACGGCTACGAGGCCGCCCGCGCGATCGACGGCAACCCGGACACGATGTGGCACTCGACATGGGAGCCGTCGCCCCTGAAGCACCCCCACGCGCTGACGGTGTCGTTCGCGAAGGCGGTGGCGGTCCGCGGCATCACGGTCCTCCCGCGGCAGGATCGCAACCCGAACGGCCACATCCGGGGCTACGAGGTCTTCGCCAGCGCGGACGGATCGACGTGGGGCGCGACGCCGGTTGCGAAGGGCGCGTTCGACCGGACACCGAAGGCCAAGTCCGTGATGTTCGAATCCGCGGTCCCCGCCCGCGCCATCCGCCTCGTCGCAACGAGCGGATTCGAGAACCAGCCCTGGGCCGCGGTCGCGGAACTCGACATCGTGACGGAGTAACCGGCCGCCGAGGGCAACACGAAGACGCAAAGGTCGCGAAAGGGCGGCCGGGAGGAGCCGGAACATGAGAGTTCGGCGGGCATGGCTGGGGGCGGTCATGGCGGGCTGGATCGCGGCGGGGCCGGCCGCGGCCTTCAAGGTCTACATCTTCTGCGACATGGAGGGCTGCACCGGGGTCACCGGGAGCGAGCAGGTCATGGGCTCGCGATCCGACGAGGGAAAGCGGGCGATGGAGGGTGACATCAACGCCTGCATCACCGGCTGTGTCGCCGCGGGCGCGACGGAGGTCGTGGTCCGCGACGGCCACGGCGGGGGGACGAACGTCGACCCGGCCCGGATCGATCCGCGCGCGAAGCTGATCCAGGGGCCGACGCCCGGCGTGCGCAACAAGGATCTCGACGGCGCCGGGGCGGTGATCCTGCTCGGCTATCACGCGATGTCGCTGACGCCCGGCGGAGTCCTGGCGCACAGCTACTCGTCGGCCTCGATCCAGCGCATGCGGCTGAACGGGCGCGAGGTGGGCGAGATCGGCATCGACGCGGCGATCGCGGGCGAGCACGGCATTCCGGTCGTGATGGTCTCGGGGGACGACAAGACCTGCGCCGAGGCGAAGGCCTGGGTCCCGGGCGTCGTGGCGTGCCAGACCAAGACGGGCACCGGCTGGCAGAGCGCGGACGTGCTGCCCGCGGCGGAGTCCCGGGCGCGGATCGCGCGGATGACGGAGGACGCGGTCCGGCGTCGGAAGGAGATCCGGCCGGTGGTTCCGTCGGGGCCGCAGACGCTGGAATGGGAGTACCTGCCCAAGGGCTCGCTGCGGACCCACAACCCGCAGTTCGTCCCTGTCGCCGACCCGCGGCGCGTCGGGAAGACCGGGCCGTCCGTCGAGGGGCTGCTGCTCGGCAAGCCGTGAGGCGGACGATTCGAGTGGCCATTATGTACCATGGTATGGCACTATGGATCCATGCGAATTGATGTGACAGCGATCCGGGACCGCTGCAGGCGACGCGGAACGAACATCTCGGGCCTGCTCCGGCAGGCCGGGGTCAGCCGAAACGCCTTCTACAACCTCGCACGCCGCGACTCGGTGGTACCGCGGTCCGTGAAGGCGATGGCCGACAGCCTGGGCGTTCCGGTCTCCCGCCTTCTCACGGACGCCGACACACCTGCGGCGCGCATACAGGAACTGCATCGCAAGGTGGAACGGATCGCACGGAGCCATCCCCGCGCGGACCGGGACAACCTCCGCCATACCCTTCTCTTGCTGGACGAGAAACCCGCCGAGCGCCTGCGGAGGGCCCTGCGCCGTGCCCGAACCTTTGATTTTCGATGACCGGGAGCAGGAGTTCCTGAAGGAGTTGCTCCGTCAGAAAGTCGACTTCATGGTCGTCGGCCTCTCGGCCGCCGCACTGCAGGGCGCGCCGGTCGTCACCCAGGATATCGACCTCTGGTTTCGCGACCTGGGGGATCCCGGCATTGCCCGGGCGCTTCGGAAGGTGCACGGGGCCTATGTCCCACCGATTCTCGCCAACCCGCCCGCCTTCGCGGGGCGGGGCGTGTCCCTGTTCGACATCGTCGTTCACATGCACGGAGTGGGGCCGTTCGAGAGGGAGCGGGCCAACGTCGTCCGGGTGCCCCTCGGCCGGTTCAAGCTTCCCGTGCTGCGACTGGACCGCATTCTCGCGAGCAAGAAGGCCCTCGGCCGCGAGAAAGACCGACGTGTCCTCGGGGTGCTGGCCGACGCGCTGATCGCGACCCGGCAGGCTGCCGCCTCCAAGGTACGGCGGTCGCAGCCCCGGGGGGTACGACCATGAGCGCCCCGCCCCTCTCCCGCCGTTCGTTCCTCGCCCGCGCCGCGGCCGCCGCGGCGCCCGCGATCGTCCCGGCGTCCGCGCTCGGCCTGGGCGGCGCGACGGCGCCGTCGGACCGGATCGCGATGGGCTTCATCGGGCTCGGCGGCCAGGGCACGGGGCACCTGCTGGGGGGCGCGTGGACCTATGTCCCCGGCGGCCACGTCGCGCGGGACGATGTGCAGGTGGTCGCCGTCTGCGACGTCCGCCGCGAACGCCGAGACCGCGCGCGGCAGCGGTGCAACGAAGTCTACGCGGAACGGACCGGGCGGGCCGGTTTCGACGGCGTCGCCGCGGTCAACGACTTCCGCGAGGTGCTGGCGCGGCCCGACATCGACGCCGTGCTGATCGCCGTCCCCTACCACTGGGCCGCGCCGATGGCGGCGATGGCGATGCGGGCCGGGAAGGACGTCTATTGCGAGAAGCCCATCGCGATCACGGTGCGCGAGGGGCGCGCACTGGTCGCGGCGGCCCGCCGGTTCGGACGCGTCTACCAGGCCGGCATGCAGCAGCGCTCGGAATACGGCGGGAAGTTCCGGCTCGCGTGCGAACTGGTCCGCGGCGGACGGATCGGCCGGCTGACCGAGGTCTTCGCCTATCGCCAGCCCGGGGCGTTCGCCCCCGCGGCGTGGACGTCGGAGAAATCGGCGCCCGTGCCGGACGGCTTCGACTGGGATCTCTGGCTCGGCCCCCTGCCCTGGCGCCCCTACGGGGGCGAGGCGGGCCACACGCTTTCCGGTCTCTTCGTCGGCGACGTCAACTGGAGCCCGCACCACTACGACATCGTGCAGTGGACGGTGAATCCCGATCCGGGAGCGCCGGTCGACATCCGGTTCGATGACGGCCGCATCCATTACCGCTACTCGAACGGCGTGACCGTCCATTCCACGGCCTATCCCGGCGAGCCGGTCGGCCCCGACGGCGGCGCCTGCTTCGTCGGCACGGAGGGGCGCATCGCGGTCGACCGCCAGCGGATCGTCGCGCACCCGGCCTCCCTCCTCCGCGACCCGCCTGCGCCCCGGACGCGCCTCGCGGCGATCGACGGCCATTCCGGGAACTTCCTCGACTGCATCCGCACGCGCCGCCCGGCGATCTGCAACCCGGAGACGGCCACCCGCACGATGGAAGCGATCCTCACCGGCGGCATCGCGCTCGCGCTGCGGCGTTCGCTGCGCTGGGATCCGGTCCGCGGGGAGTTCCCCGGGGACGCGGAGGCCAACCGGCTGCTCGCCTACAGCCCCCGACCGCCGTGGGGCGGATGAACGTCCCCGTCCTTGCCTCCGCCCTCGCGTTCCGGTAGCCTGACCCGTGGTGCAAGGACGTCGCTTCGGTCCGCTTGGTCGGGCGCGTGCCCGTGGCCGTCGATCGCGGCTCCCTGCCGGCAAGACAACGGAAGGCGCCATGAAGAACACCATCAGCCGACGTTCATTCCTCACCTCCACCCTCGCCACCGCGGGCGCGCTGACCGTTCCGCGCTGGGTGCACGGCGCGCCCGTGGGCGCCAACGGCGACATCCGCGTGGGCGTCATCGGCATCCGCGGCCGCGGCGGCTCGCACATCTCGGGATTCCGGAATCTCCCCGGGGTCCGTCTCGTGTCGCTGTGCGACGTCGACTCCGAGGTCCTCGCGAAGGGCGTCAAGGAGTGCGAGAAGCGCGGCGAGAAGGTCTCCGCCTACACGGACGTCCGGAAGATGCTCGAGGACAAGGAAATCGACGTCGTCAGCACCGCGTCGCCGAACCACTGGCACTCGCTGATGATCGTGTGGGCGTGCCAGGCCGGGAAGGACATGTACGTCGAGAAGCCCGTCTCGCACAACGTGTGGGAGGGCCGCCAAGCGGTCAAGGCCGCCGAGAAGTACGGGCGGATCGTCCAGGCCGGCATGCAGTGCCGCTCGAGCGTCGGCATCCGCCAGGGCATCGAGTTCCTGCACAAGGGCGGGCTCGGGAAGATCCTCGTCTCGCGCGGCCTCTGCTACAAGCGGCGCGACAGCATCGGCAAGGCGAACGGCGAGCAGCTGATCCCGGCGTCGATCGACTACGATCTCTGGTGCGGCCCCGCGCCGAAGGAGCCGTTGCGCCGGCTGCGCCTGCACTACGACTGGCACTGGGTGTGGCCGACGGGCAACGGCGACCTCGGCAACCAGGGCATCCACCAGATGGACATCTGCCGCTGGGCGCTGGGCGTCGACACGCTCTCCCCGAGCGTCATGAGCGTCGGCGGCCGGTTCGGCTACGAGGACGACGGCGAGACGCCGAACACGCAGATCGCGTACCACGACTACCCGGGCGCGCCGCTGATCTTCGAGGTGCGCGGCCTGCCGGAGAAGAGCGAGTCGAAGGCGATGGACAAGTTCCTCGGCGCCTCGATCGGCTGCGTGATCCACTGCGAAAACGGCTACATGGTCATCCCGAGCTACAGCGAGGCCATCGCCTACGATTCCGCGGGCAAGGAGATCCAGCGCTTCAAGGGCGGCGGCAAGGCCAAGGCCACGGGGACCGCCGGGGCGGCCAGCGGGGTCGTGATGGACTTCGCCGAGGACGGCAACCACTTCGGCAACTTCATCCGCGCCGTGCGCAGCCGCAAGGCGAGCGAACTGGCCGGCCACATCCTCGAGGGCCACCTGTCGAGCGCGCTGTGCCACACGCCGAACATCTCCTACCGGATCGGCCAGAAGGCCGCGTCGGGCGAGATCCTCGAGCAGATCAAGGGCAGCCGCGACGGCGCCGAGACGTTCGGCCGGTTCAAGGAGCACCTCGCCGCCAACGGCATCAAGCTCGACGAGACCAAGGCCGCCCTCGGACCGTGGCTCAAGATGAACACGAAGACCGAGCGCTTCGAAAACAACGACGCGGCCAACGAGTTGCTGACCCGGAAGTACCGCGCCCCGTTCGTCGTGCCCGAGAAGGTCTGATGAACCGGCGGCGGTTCCTTGCGGGCGCCGGGGCGCTGCCCTTGGCGTGGACGGGCTTCGCCCCGGCGTACGCGGGGGCCGTCGTCGGCGACGACGAGCGGCGGCGGATCGAGGGGGCGCTTCCGGCGGAGGCGCCCGCCCGTCCCTCCAAACCCCGCCGTCTGCTGATCTTCGACCTCAACGTCGGCTACGGCGGCCACCGTTCCGCCGCGCACGCGGCCCTCGCGTTCGAGTTGATGGGGCGGAAGACCGGTGCGTTCGAGACCGTCGTCAGCCGCGACCCGTCCGTGTTCGCGCCGGAGAGTCTCAAGGGCTTCGACGCCGTGTTCTTCAACAACACGGTCGGCAACCTGTTCGAAGATCCGGCGCTGCGGCGGAGCCTCGTCGAGTTCGTCCTCGGAGGCGGCGGCCTGATGGGTGTCCACGGCACCTCGGTCGCCTTCACCCGCTGGCCCGGCGCACACGAGGACTGGCCGGAGTTCGGCCGCATGCTCGGCGCGCGCGGCGCCGCGCACATGCCGGGCAATGGCGAGGAGCGCGCGATTCTCAAGCTCGACGACCCGGACCACCCGCTGAACCGTCCGTTCGGCGGGAGGGGCTTCGAGCACCGCAGCGAGTTCTTCCGCTTCGGCGACCCGTTCTCCCGGAACCGCGTCCGCGTGCTGATGAGCCTCGACAACGCCGCGACGGAGAAACTCCAGGGCGCGCCGTTGAGGGAATTCCGCAAGGACGGCGACTACGCCGTCGCCTGGGTGCGCGCCTACGGCCGCGGCCGCGTGGTCTACTGCTCCCTCGCCCACCATCCCGACCCGTTCTGGGATCCGACGCTGCTGAAGTTCTACCTCGGCGCCGCGCAGTTCGCGCTCGGCGACCTCCCCGCGCCGACGATCCCGAGCGCGCGCCTGACGCCCGCGATCCGCGCGCAGGAGGCCCTTGGCTGGCGCCTCGGCATCGAGGCCTACACCTTCCACAAGTTCACGCTCTTCGAGGCGGCCGAGAAGACCTCGCGGCTCGGCCTCCCGTTCATGGGCGGGCTCAGCTTCCAGAAGGTCAGCGCCGCGATGCCGAAGAACCTCGACCCGGCCCTGTCCGACGACGAGATCCGCGAGGTCCGCCTCAAGCTCGACGACGAGGGCGTGCGGATGCTGACCTACTACATCGGCGACATCCCCGGCGACGAGGCCGGCTGCCGCCGCGTCTTCGACTTCGGGCGCAAGCTCGGCATCGAGACGTTCATGTCCGAGCCGAAACCGGAGGCGCTCGACACCATCGCGCGCTGTTGCGACGAATACGGCATCAACGTTGCGATCCACAACCATGACGAGAAGGGATCGCCGAACTACTGGAGGCCCGAACTCGTGCTCAAGGCCTGCGAGGGCCGCACGCCGCGGCTCGGCGCCTGCGCGGACCTCGGCTACTGGATGCGATCGGGCATCGATCCGATCGAGGGGCTGCGGGCGCTCGGCAAACGGCTGATGACGGTCCAGATGCACGACCTCCACGAACTCACGCCGCAGGGCCACGATGTGCCCTGGGGCACCGGCGCCGGGCGCACCGCGGAGTTCCTCCGCGAGATGCACCGCCTCGGAGTGCAGCCGACGATGATCGGCCTGGAGTACTCCTACAACTGGCTCGAATCCCTGCCGGACATCGCGCGCTGCGTCGAGTTCGTCAACACGCTCGGCCTGCAGGTGGCGGAGGGCCGCGCGCCGTGACCGCACCGGCCCGCCGGCCCGGAGACGCCCCGCGGACGCTCACGCGCCGCGGGTTCCTCGGGCGGGCGGCCGCGGCCTCCGGCGCCGTTGCGGCCCCATGGATCGTCCCCGCCTGCGCGCTCGGCGCGGACGGCGCCGTCGCCGCGTCGAATCGGATCGGCGTCGGCGTCATCGGCCTCGGCATGATGGGTTCCGGCCACGTCCGCCTCCTCGCCGGCCTGCCGGAGGTCGAGGTGCTCGCCGTGTGCGACGTCGACCGCTCGCGGCGGGAGGCGGCGAAGGCGGTCGTCGAGGAAGCCGGCGCGGCGCGGCGCGCGGCGGGCACGTTCCGCGGCTGCGAGGCCCTCAACGACTACCGCGACCTGCTCGCCCGCCCCGGCATCGACGGCGTCGTGATCGTCACGCCGGACCACTGGCACTCGCCGCTGACGATGGAGGCCGCGCGCGCGGGCAAGGACGTCTACTGCGAGAAGCCCGTCTCGCTGACGGTTGCCGGGAGCCGGGGGCTGGTCGAAACCGTCCGGCGATACGGCCGCGTGTTCCAGACCGGCACGCAGTACCGGTCCATCCCGCGCATCCGCCGCGTCTGCGAGTTCGTCCGCACCGGCGGACTCGGCAAGGTGAAGTCCGCCTTCACGATCTGGGCGAAGGTCCACGGTCCGGGGGGCAAGCCGGACTTCGTGACCCACGATCCCGCGCTGCCGGAGGAGCCGGTTCCGGACGGCCTCGACTGGAACCTCTGGGTCGGCCCCGCCGCGTGGCGCCCCTACAACGCGGCCTACCACCGCAACCCGATGCCGGGCGTCGTGCCGTGGGTCTTCTGCGACGCGTTCGGCGCCGGCGCGGTGACCGGCTATCACTCCCACGCGGCGGACGTGATCCAGTACGCGCTCGGCGTCGAGACCGGCGGGCCGGTGGAGATCGTCCACCCGTCGACCGGCGAGTTCCCGACGCTGACCTGCCGGTACGCGAACGGCACCCTGTTGCACCATGTGGAACACTGGGGCATCGTGAAGAGCGTCTACAAGGCGGTCCCCGAATCCGCGCGCCTCGCGGGCAATTTCGGCGGCCTCTTCGTCGGCGAGCGCGGCTGGGTCACGAGCATGACCGGCGGCGGCGACATCGAGGCCGGCCCGGCGTCGCTGTTCGACGAGTTGCGGCTCGACCGGGTGGAGTCCTACGCGAACAATCACCACGCGAACTGGCTCGGCTGCATGCGCACGCGCGCGCGGCCCAGTTCGCACGAGGAGATCGGGCACCGGTCCGCCTCGCTGGGGCACCTCGTGGGCATTTCGTACCGGCTCGGGCGGTCGCTGAAATGGGATCCGGCCCGCGAGACGTTCGCCGGCGACGACGCGGCCAACCGGCTGCTGTCGCGCGCGGCGCGGGCCCCGTGGAGGACGTGATCTGTCCGGCAATCCTGGGAGATCGAACCATGCACGCACGATCCAACCGAACGACCCGTCTCACAGCGCTCGCCGTCGCCGCCCTGATGGCCGCGGGAACGGCCCGCGCCGGCGAGGAGGAGGACCTGGTCGCCATCCTGAAGGCTGACGCGGCGCCGGCCGCGAAGTGCGACGCATGCACCCGCCTCAAGATCGTCGGGACCGCCGCGTCGGTCCCCGCGCTCGCCGGCCTCCTCGCGGACGAGCGGATGTCCCAGGCCGCGCGCAACGCGCTGGAGACGATGCCCGGCCCCGAAGCCGGTGCCGCGCTCCGCGAGGCCCTGGGGAGGACCGCCGGGCTGGCCCGGGTCGGCGTCATCGACTCGCTCGGCCGGCGGCGCGACGCGTCCGCCGTGCCGGCCATCGCCCCGCTGCTGCGCGACGCCGATCCGATCGCCGCGACGGCCGCGGCCGCCGCGCTCGGACGGATCGGAACGCCCGAGGCCCTGGCCGCCCTGACGGCGGCGCGGGACGCCGCGCCCGAGGCGGCTCGGTCCGTCGTGCGCGAGGCCCTGCTGCAATGCGCCGAGCACCGGCTGGCGGCGGGCGACACCGCGGGCGCGGCGGCCACCGGCCGCAGCCTGTTCGACGCCGGGACCGCGCCGCACCTGCGGGCCGCCGCATGGCAGATCGTCGTCGCCGCCGATGCCTCCGCGCGCGCCGCGATGGTCGCCGAGGCGCTGGCCGGGACCGACCGGCCCGTGGTGGTGGCCGCGATCGGCTGGTTGCGCGAGTCCGCCGACCTGCCCCTCCTGCAGACGGTCCTTGCCCGCTGGGACACGCTGCCCCCGGAGGCCCAGCTCGCGGCGATGGACGCCCACCTCCGGCTCGGGGGCGATGTCGCGCCGACGGTCCGCAGGGCCGCCGGCAGTCCGCACGCCCTTGTGCGTCACGCCGCGTGGGCCGCGCTGGCCCGGCTGAAGGATCCGGCCGCGGTCGCGCTGCTGGCGCCTCTCGCCGCCGCCGGGGAGGCCGCGGACCGCGACGCCGCGCGCGAGGCGCTGACCCGCATCGACGGCCCCGGCGTCCGCGAGGCCCTGCTCGCCCGCCTGGACGCCGCCGCACCCGGCGAGAAGGCCGAACTGCTCGCCGTTCTCGGCGCCCGCGCCGACAAGGAGTCGGCGGACGTCCTTCTCCGCCACGCGGCGGACGACGATGAGGCCGTCCGCGCCGCCGCGTTGAAATCGCTGCGCTCCCTCGCACTCCCCGGAACGCTCGCACCCCTGCTCGACCTCGCCGCCCCCCCCCGCGCGCCCCCCCCCCGCCCGCGCGCGCCCGGCCCGCCGCGCCGCCACGCTCCAGGCGCTGCAGGCGGTCTGCCAGGCGGCGCCGGACCGGGCCGCCGCGACGAAGTCGGTGCTCGATGCGATCGGCCGGCTGGATCCCGCGGCGCGCGTACCGATGCTGGCGCTGCTGCCCGGGCTGGGCTCCGCCGAAGCCCTCGAGGCCGCGAAGGCCGCGGCGGCCTCCGACAACCCCGCCCTCGCGGCGGAGGGCATCCGAACGCTCGCGCGCTGGCCCGACGCCTCGGCCGTCCCCGCACTGATCGACCGCGCCCGTGGCGCGGCCGATGCGTCCATGAAGGTGCTCGCCGTGCGCGGCGTCATCGACCTCGCAGGTCGCGAAACCGACGCCGGGAAGCGCCTCGATCTCCTGAAGCAGGCCTTGGGCGCGTCGGCACGGCCGGAGGAGAAGAAGCAGGCCCTGGGCCTCGTCGGCGCGATCCACACGCCGGGGGCGCTCGAGGTCGCCGTCGCCGCCCTGGCCGACGCCACGGTCGTCGAGGAGGCCGGGCTCGCCGCGATCGGGATCGCGGAGAAGATCGCCGCCGCACAGCCGAAGCCCGCCGCCGAGGCGGCCGCGCGGGTGGTCGAACGCTGCAAGGCCGCGGAGACGGTCCGCCGGGCGCAGGCCCTGGCGCCCCCCGTCGTGCCCGCGAAGCTCCCGGCGCGCGACGCCTTCAAGACCCTGCGCATTTCGGAGGAGTTCTTCGCCGAGGGCGCGTACCATGGCGACTTCAACCGCGATGGCAAGCCCGACGTCGTCGCCGGGCCCTTCTGGTTCGAGGGCCCCGCGTTCGAGAAGCGCCACGAGTACCGTCCCGCGAAGGCGTTCGATCCGAAGGGCTACTCCGACAACTTCCTGACCTACACCGGCGACTTCGACGGCGACGGCTGGTGCGACATCCTGTGCGTCCCCTTCCCCGGCATCGAGGGCTACTGGTACCGCAACCCCGCGGGCCAGGGCGGCGCGTGGGCGAAGCACGTCGTCTTCACGCCGATCGGCAACGAGTCGCCCGTCTGGGGCGACGTCACCGGCGACGGCCGCCCGGAACTGATCTTCTGCGGCGACGGCCTCTACGGCTTCGCAGGGCCGGACCCGGCCAAACCGACCGAGCCCTGGCCGTTCCGCGCGGTGTCGAACAAGGACAAGCGCTACTTCAAGTTCACCCACGGCGCCGGGTTCGGCGACGTGAACGGCGACGGCCGCACGGACCTCGTCGAGGCCCTCGGCTGGTGGGAGCAGCCGGCCGACGCGAAGCCGGACCAGCCCTGGCCCTTCCACGAGCAGCGGTTTGCCGAGGCCGCCGCGCAGATCCTCGTCGGCGACATCGACGGCGACAACGTCGCGGACATCGTCACCGCGTGGCACTGCCACCACTACGGCCTCGTCTGGTGGCGGCAGGTCCGGAAGGCCGGCGGCACGGTGGAGTGGCAGAAGAACACGATCCTCACGCCCACGCCCGACCTCGCGACGGCCGACTTCCGTCCCAGCCAGCTCCACGCGTTCGAGCTGGTCGACATGAACGGCGACGGCGTGAAGGACATCCTCACCGGCAAGCGGTTCTGGGCGCACGGCCCGAAGGGCGACAAGGAACCCGACGCCCCCGCCGTCGTGTTCTGGCTCGAGACGCGGCGCGACGGCAAGGGCGGCGCGACGTTCGTCCCGCACCTGGTCGACGACAACTCCGGCGTCGGGACGCAGGTCGCCGCGGCGGACCTCAACGGCGACGGCCGTCCCGATGTGATGGTGGCGAACAAGAAGGGGATCTTCGTCCACCTGAGCCAGCCGCGCTGACCGCGGTCAGGGCTCGCCGCGGAACCGCTCCATCAGCGCGAGCATCTCGTCGCGGATCGCGAACAGCTCGGCGCGGAATCCATCCAGCGTCTCCACCGGAAGGCGGGCGGACGCGCGCACCTTCGCCTCCGCGGCCAGCGCGTCGTTGAGGAAGCGCATCGCGCGCTTGAGGTAGGCCACGATGAACCCGCCGCCGGGGCTGAGCCCGTCGGCCAGGGAGCAGAGAGCGCCGGCGAGCTTCGCGCCCAGCGCCTGCGCGTTGAAGACGAAGTCCTCCACGTCCTCGTACCGCGGCCGGTTGGGATCCGGTTCCGGCCCGCCTTCGACCAGGCCGCGGTCCTCGCAGGTGTGCCAGAGGCGCATCGCCAGGGTGCGGGCGCGGAGGGACAGCGGGTGCGTGATGTCGCCATCCTCGTCCCGGACCCAATCGATGCCCTCCCGGGCGGGATCGGGCCCGGTCGCATCGGGGCCCCCATCCTCCTCCATCTCCTCGGGGGACGGGATCAGGCCGCGGCGGTCGGCTTCGAGCAGGTCCTCGATGTGCTCCCAGCCCATCTCCCGCGCGACGAGCCGGTCGCGGTCGGGATGGTCCCGGTACTTCTCGAGCAGTTCGCCATACTTCTCGCCCCGGCGGTCCGATTCCTTGAGGAACTTCTCCCAGGCGAACTCGTCCATCGGCGGCTCGTCCGGGACCTCCCCTTCCTCCTCGTCGCCGCCGCCGTCACCGTCCATGGCCCCCTGCAGGCGGTCCATCCAGCCGAGCATCGCCTCCTGCACGGCCTCCGCGTGGCGGAGGGCCTCCTCCTCGGTCATGGTCCAGGCATGCTCGGAGATGGTCACTGTGAAATCGGCCGCCTCGATCACGACACGTCCGTTGCGTTCGCTGAACCACTCGACGTAGAGCGTGTTCGCCCAGTGCGTGGGAAGCGGGTCGCCGCGATGCCGGACAAACTCCTCGATCGGCACATCCGGCACCCGGCACTTCCGCGAGCAGGTGATGTCGCCGGGGACGCCGTCCTGGTCCGGGAAGAGGTCGGTTGGATCGCCCTCGACCGGCTTCGGATTCGTGAACTCGATCCGGCAGCCGGCGACGTCGGGATTCGCGTCGCCCGCGAGGTCGAGCCGAACGGCGTCGTCGCGCCCGAGCAGTACGATCTCGCCCGTGACGCGTCCCTTCACGCGGTTGTCGATCCACCCGCGCACCACGCTCCTGGCCATCCGCCATGCCATGCCGACATCTTGGCACACGTCCCGGGCGCTGCCAAACGCCGCGGGCCCCCCCGCCCGGCCCTGAGCGTCGTGGGCTCCGGGGACCACCCGGCACGCCCCGGGAGAGCACAGGAAAGAAGACGGAAGGAACGCGGTCGAATCTCCTTGACCTCGTTCCCCGATCGGATTGTATTGGAATCGGAAATGAGGAGCGTTTCTGAGGGGCGTTTCACTGTGAGCGCCGGGTGGGACAGGGGCCGCGGACCGACCGGTACAAAGGAGAGTTCATGAACACACGAGGGCGCCTGGTTGCGGTCGTCGCATGCGCGGCCGCGGTCTGGGGGACAGGAACACCCGCATCGGCCGATGGAGGCTGGTCGTTCAGCGCGGGTCCCATGATGCAGTTCGGCCTGCAGGTGGAGGCGTCGGGGGCCTCCCGTGTGCAGCAACTGGGGATGCACGCGGGGACGTCGTACCTGAACGCGCCCGGCGGCATCGGGTCGCTCTCCAGCTATGCCAACCGGAACTACGACGACGGCTTCGTGTACATGGATCCGGGCACGGACGACCCCCAGACCCTCGTCCCCGGCGTGACGTGGTACTGGGGGTACGAGTCGGCGCAGCAGGTATCCGGGGGACAGATCTCGTTCCACCGGCAGGGGGGCGTCTCCCTGACCATGCAGACCCTGGTCGACGAGGCGGCGGATGGCGACGCGGACATGTCCGCCCTGGGCGTCTTCTTCACCGCGACCAAGGCGCTCCGGGAGATGAACGGCGTCGTCCTCTCGCTGGATGTCGGCCTGCAGGGGCTGGCGGGGCTCGAGGAGACCCTGGAGTCGGTCCCCTTCCAGGAGCGGGGCTCATACCAGGCCGTCACCGTGACCGACCGGTACGATCTCGACGGCATCAGCGTCCCGAACGCGCCCTACACCGGAACCTACGCGGGACCCGGCCCGGTGATTCCGAACCGCCCCACCTCGCGCAGCTACTCCTACGGGGCCGCGCAGACCTGGACGGCGACGGACCGCGTGAGCATCGACGTCGAGGCCGCGATGGTCAACCTCGTCCTGGGGCCGAGGTTCAGCATGGACATCGGCGAGCGCGCCCGGGTCTTCGCCGCTCCCGCGCTGATCGGCGGCTTCATCGATGTCTCGGCCGACCGGTGCGAGACGTTTGAAATGACGAGCGCGGCGGGGACGACCAGCACGCTGTCGCAGTGGTCCGACAGCGCGTCCGACCAGTCCTTCCTGCTCGGGGCGGCCCTCACGCTGGGCGCGGAGTTCCCGCTGTCCGGCGGGTGGGCGGTCGGCCTGTCGGCCGGCTACCAGGGGTTCTTCGACGATGCCGAGGTCGACGTCGGCCCGGGCCAGGTCTCGATCCGGCCCGAAGGGTTCACCGTGGGCGTGATCGTCGGCAAGGCGCTGTGATCATGAACGCCATTTCAAGGGAGATTCCAGCCATGAAGAGATTCCTTCTCGTGACCGTCGCGGCGGCCGCCTTGCTGGCCGCCGGCGCCGCACAGGCACAGCTCCTCCGCATCGACGGGGCGCCGCTGCGGATCGATCTGGTCGGGGAAAGAGGCGAGATTTCCGTGTATCGCCTGCAGGGCAGTTCGTATGTTCAGCAGTACTTCTCCCGATTTCATTCCGCTCTGTTCCTGGGGACGAGCAGGTACTCCACCGACCGGTGGTCACCCTATTTCACCCCGGTGAGTTCCAACATGCCCAATCCATGGACGATCGTGACCGTGGTCGATGTCGGCACGACCGGCGTGAGGCTGACCCAGACCCTGAGCTACGTGAACGGCCAGATGTATTTCGCGAAGAACTGGGTGATCGAGAATCGGGGCTCCGCACCGTTCTCGGGCGTGCGCTTCCTGCACGGCGGCGACACGTACTTCGCCGGGGACGACTCGTCGCAGGGTCACTGGGATCCGGTCCTGAACATGGTGTACCTGACCAACCCCAATCCCTCCCTGACCGGCATCATGGGGTACTACGCAAGCGCCTTGTCACCTTCCACCCATTACTACGAAGACGACTACTACACCGTTTACGATGTCATGTCCGGCGGGGCGAACCTGCCCGACACGGTGAACCCCACGTACCTCGACGCCGGTTATGCTCTGCAATGGGACCGCGCCACCCTGAACCCCGGCGACCGGTGGGAGATCACGGCCTACGAGAAGTGGACGGAGGCGGGGTTCGTCCAGGTCTTCGCCCCCGCCAACCAGCAGGCCTCGCCGGGCGATGTCGTGCCCGCGGTCTTCACGGTGCAGAACTACCAGGCGGATCCGGACATGTTCGATCTCGCAGCGGCTGCCACCGGAGGATGGACCACGGATCTTCCCCTGGGGAACACGGTCCTCATCCCGGGCGGCGGGGCGACCCAGATCACCGTGAACGTGACCGTGCCCGCCGGCGCCCTGCCGGGCGCGTTCAGCGACGTGACCCTGACCGCCACCTCGCAGGATGTCCCCGGCGTCTCCAATTCCGACACGACGCGGATCGACATCCCGGGCGGGGGCGCGATGAAGGACGTCTCGGGCACGGTCGGCACCTCCTTCACCTCGTGGAGCCTCGACCGCAACACCGGGCTCGTCATCGGCACGCTCCAACTCCAGAACAACGGCTCGCTGCTCCTGACCCAGCCGTTCTGGTACGCAGTCGAGCCGAGCCCGGAATACCAGCTGATGTACCCGACCGGGACGCTGCCGGGCGGCACGCCGTACGTCGACATCACGGCCCAGGTGCATGCCGCCCTGCCGGGCGTCGGCAACGGCGACCTGACGCTGAACCCGGGCGAGACCGTCTCCGTGCCGGGCATCACGTTCTACAGCCGGGCGCGCACGCCGCCGACGGGTTTCGTGTTCTCGGTCTGGGCGGATCCGCCTCCGTTCGACGCCAACATGGACGGGGCGATCGACGACGGCGAGGTCCTGGCCGCGGTCGCGGCGTGGCGCGCGGGAACCATCGGCGATACGGAGCTTTTCGCCACCGTGCGCCTGTGGAAGCAAGGCCCGTGATCCACGCCGAAGCCCGGGGCGGACGGGTCCATCGGGGATCCGCCGCCTCGGGACCTCGGATCGGCCACTCTCCGGCGACAGAGGCGGAGATCGCGGATGAAGAATAGGCTTCCGCCCCGCGTCCGCAGCTTCGGGCTTCCCTGCGTGGCCGCCGTCCTGGGTTTCGCTCTTTCGGGTGCGGGATGCGGACGGCGCGATGCGAAGGAAGCGCGTCCGACCCAGCCTGCGCCGGCATCGGCCCTTGGAACGAAACCCGTCCCGTCGCCTGTCGATGCCGGGCACCCCGCAGCCCCGCCGCTCCGATTCGCCGCCGCCCCGGAGCCCCCAAGTCCCACCGGCACGACGGGGGCGGTCGAAGGCCTGACGGATTCCGTGGCCGCTGCAACCGGGGGCGTTTCCATCTCCCGCCAAGCCACCATCGTCCAGCCCGCCGGAGCAGCCCCGGACGCGACGCCCACCCCGCCCAGCGAGGTCTCGCCGCTCGCGCGACGCCTGTTCGCCACTCCACTCCCGTCGGGGGCGCCTCCGAGAGCCGACGGGGCCAAGGTCTACCTTCCTCCGGCCGTCGCGACCGCCAGAAACAAGGGCGGTGCGGCCTCACCGTCTGGCGCGGTCTTCGGGGCGCCGGATGAGACAAAGCCCGTGGACGCGCCGCCTCCCTCGGCATCGCAAGGTCCAAGCCCCGATCCGGGGGCACCGACCTCCGCCCCGGAGGAGACGAAGCCCGCCGATCCGCCGGCGGTGGAGGAGCCGGCGGCCGACGCGCCGATCCAGGTATGGCAATACGCCCGCGGCAGCGGGGACCGCGTGATGCTGGACCTGGTCATGGAGCGCGGCCCGTCGGGGGACGCGGGCGGCGTGGTCGTCGCCCAGCAGATCCCCGCGGGATGGGACATTGAGTCCAGCAATCCGCCGATCCAGGCCTTCGACACGCGAACCCGCGTAGCCAAGTGGCTCGTGATGGACGCCGCGGCGGCCGATGGACACATGGTGTTGACGCTCGTTCCTTCCCCGGGAGGCGCGAATTCCGCATGGCCCGGCGCGCCCGCATGGTATACATACCGGGAGGCAAACGGTACGACGCGCCGGATCGGCGCGCGGCCCCATCCCGACAGTCGGTAGCGTCGGCCGCAGGGGCCGGAGCCCGGATGAACCGGGACGAAACGAGCGAGGAAATCGAGCCGATGCGGTTTGTCCGGCCAGCATCACGACGCGGCGACGCGCGGCCGGCGTTTCTGGCCATCGTGGGGATGGTGGTTTCTCTTTCGATTCTGTCGTTCAGCGCCGGCGCGGCCGATCTCCATGGCACCCGCGCCATCTCCCCCTCAGGGGTTTCCTCCCTTTCGAACGGATCGGTCGTGGTGACCGTCGCGACGGACAAGGGACCGCCGGAGGAGGCCGTGATCGTCGAGGTCCTTCCGGCCGGGTGGAGCATCCCGTCGTGGTCGTGGACCGGCAGCGGCGGCCCCCCCTTCTACACGGTGCTCGCGGGCGTGACCAACAAGTGGGCCTTTCTGGGCGCCCCGACCGGGCAGTTGAGCTACGCCGTCCAGGCATCGAACGTGGTGGAACGCTCGTACCCCCTCCGCGGCGAGATCGCGTACGTCAATGGCACGACCGAAATGCGCGTGCCCATCGGCGGAGCGGACCGGATGCCCGCGCGCGATGGCGATCTCGACGGAATGCCGGATGACTGGGAATTGAAATACGAACTGCTTCCGGACGACGGAGCCGACGGCCCCCTGGACGGGGACGGGGACGGCGCTTCGAACCACGATGAATTCGGTGCGGGAACCGTGCCGACCAACAGCGCATCGGTTCTTCGATTGACCGCCGTCGTGCGGCAGGATGACGGATGGATCGTCTCCTGGAGCACGGCGGGCGGGCGGACCAACCGGGTCGAGGCGGCGGCCGGCACCAACTTTCCCGTCCATTTCACGCCGCGAAGCGACCCCATCGCCGTCCAGGGCGCCGGCGACACCCAGACCAACTGGATCGATTCCGGCGCCACACCGGTTGCCTCCCCCTGGATCTACCGCATCCGCGTGGATCCGTGACGCGGTCCTCCCACCGGGCTTGCCCCCTCGCACCCGCATGGCCTGGCGGTCCCACCGGGCTTGTCCCCCTCGCGCCCGCATGGCCTGGCGGTCCCACCGGGCTTG
>CAYODK010000041.1:0-6688 GCA_964402695.1 uncultured Verrucomicrobiota bacterium | reverse complement strand
CCCACCGGGCTTGTCCCCCTCGCGCCCGCATGGCCTGGCGGTCCCACCGGGCTTGTCCCCCTCGCGCCCGCATGGCCTGGCGGTCCCACCGGGCTTGCCCCCTCGCACCCGCATGGCCTGGCGGTCCCACCGGGCTTGTCCCGGTGGGGAGGCAAAACCAGCCTGCAGGCCCGGCCTTGTCTCCCATGCCCGCCCCGCGGCATGATACGGACATGAGCCGCACAACCTCCGTCCTCCGGATCCTCCCCCTTCTCGCCGCCGCCTGCCTGGGAACCGCCCTTTCGGCCACCGCCGCGCCCTCCCTCGCAGATGCCTTCCGCACGCCGCCCGACGCCGCCCGGCCATGGGTCTATTGGTACTTCATGGACGGCAACCTCACGCGCGAGGGGATGACGGCCGACCTCGAGGCGATGAAGCGCGCCGGCATCGGCGGCGCGCTGTTCCTCGAGGTCAACGTCGGGGTCCCGCGCGGCCCCGTCGAGTTCATGAGCCCGGCGTGGCGCGAGCTGTTCCGCCACGCCGCGAAGGAGACCGAGCGCCTCGGCCTCGAGTTCGCCGTCGGTACGGGCCCCGGCTGGTGCGGCAGCGGCGGACCGTGGGTGAAACCGGAGCAGTCCATGCAGCACCTCGTCGCCGCCGCGACGAACGTGACCGGGCCGGTGAAGCTGGACGCCACCCTCCCGCGTCCCGCCCCGCGCACCCCCTTCTTCGGCGAGCGGACACTCACGCCGGACCTGAAGCGGCTCTGGCAGGACTTCTACCGCGACGTCGCCGTGCTGGCCTTCCCCGCGACCGGGGGTGGCGCGCGGATCGCCGATGCGGACGAGAAGGCGCTGTACCACCGCGCGCCATTCTCGTCCCAACCCGGCGTGAAGGCTTATCTCCCGGATCCCGCCGCGGCGCCGGACGTCCCCGCCTCGCAGTGCATCGCCCGGAACGGCATCGTCGACCTCACCGGCCGCCTGCGCCCCGACGGTCGCCTCGAATGGGACGTCCCGCCCGGACCATGGACGATCCTCCGCTTCGGCCGCACGATCACCGGCCAGACCACGCGCCCCGCCCCGCAGCCCGGACTCGGGCTGGAAACCGACAAGTTCAACCGCAACGCCGTCGTGGCCCACTTCGAGACTTTCACCGCGACGCTGCTCGACGCGATCGGCCCGCGGCGCACACCCGGCGCCGGGCTCACCACGCTGCACTTCGACAGCTGGGAGATGAGTTCGCAGAACTGGTCGGAGGCCTTCCGCGCGGACTTCCGCCGGCTCCGCGGCTACGATCCCCTCCCCTTCCTGCCGGCCTTCGACGGCCGCGTGATCGACAGCCCGGCGATGACCGAGCGGTTCCTCTGGGACCTGCGTCAGACCGCCCAGGAACTGGTCGTGAGGAACCACACCGGCGTCCTGCAGTCCCTGGCGCGGCGGCACGGACTGAAGTTCTCCATCGAGCCCTACGACATGAACCCCTGCGCGGATCTTTTTCTCGGCGCCGCCGCGGACATCCCGCAGTGCGAGTTCTGGTCGCGCAATCACGGGTTCAAGACCGCCTACAGCTGCATCGAGGCCGCGTCGATCGCCCACACGATGGGCCGGCCGGTCGTCGCCGCCGAGGCCTTCACCGCCGCGCCGGGCGAGGACTGGCGCCTGCACCCCGGCGCGCTCAAGGCGCAGACCGACTGGGCCTTCGGCATCGGGATCAACCGGATCATCTTCCACACCTTTCAGCATCAACCGTGGCTCGACCGCTGGCCCGGCATGGCGATGGGCCCCTACGGCGTCCACTGGCAACGCACGCAACCCTGGTGGGACATGTCCCTCGCCTACCACCGCTACATCGCGCGGTGCCAGCACATCCTCAGCCGCGGCACGCCGGTCGCCGACATCCTCTACCTCGCCCCCGAGGGCGCGCCGCATGTCTTCCGTCCGCCCGCCGACGCGCTGGCCGGCGACGACTGGATGCCCGACAAGCGCGGCCATGCCTTCGACGGTTGCGATCCCGCGACCCTGATCGCCCGCGGCAAGGTCCGCGACGGACGGATCGTCTTCTCCGGCGGCGCGGCGTACTCGATCCTCGTCCTCCCGGAGACGGAGTCGATGACGCCCGCCCTGCTGGCAACCGTGAAGTCGCTCGTCGAGGACGGCGCCACGGTCATGGGCCCCCGGCCGCTCCGGTCGCCGAGCCTGTCCGGCTACCCGGCCTGCGATGAAGACGTGCGGCGGCTGGCGGACGACCTCTGGGGCACCGCGGAGGTCACCGCTCCGACGAACCGGCGCATCGGCCGCGGACGGCTCGTCGCACTGCCGCGCACGATCCCCACCCCGCCGGCCTCGCCGGTGGTGAAACGGCTGCCGGGCACGGAGGCGAAGTGGATCTGGTCCGCCGACGGCGACGCCATGACCGCGCCGCCCTGCACGCGCCGGTTCCGCCGGGCGTTTGTCGTCGCGGACGGCGAGTCCGTCACTTCGGCCTGGTTGACGATGTCCGCCGACAACTCCTTCACCGCCTTCGTCAACGGCCGGAAGGCCGGCGAGGGCGCGAACTTCCACCAGGCCGTCGCGATGGACGTGACCGCCCGCGTGCGGACCGGCACGAACATGATCGAGGTCGCCGTCGTCAACGGCGGCGATGCCGCGAACCCGGCCGGCCTGGTCGGCACGCTCGATCTCGAGTTCGCCGGCGGCACCCGGCGTGCGATCCACACCGACGCATCGTGGGAGGCCGCGGAGAAGCCCGCCGGCCCGTGGGCTGCGGCGAAGGCGCTCGGCTCGCGCGGCATGGCCCCGTGGGGGGAACTCGAGGCGGCGACCTCCTCCGTGACGCCGCCCCCGCCCTACGTGGACTACGCGACCACGGCCCGCGTGCTGGCCGAACGCGGGGTGTTGCCGGACTTCGAATCCGATGCGCCGCTGCGAACCATCCACCGGCATGTCGACGACATGGACGTCTATTTCGTCGCCAACCCGTCACCGGAACGCACCGCGGCCGCCTGCCGGTTCCGCAGCGGCGCCGCTCATGTCTCGCTGTGGGACGCGGCCACGGGCGGCATCGCGGCGGGCGTCCGCACGGTGGAGCCCGACGGCCGCTCGCGCGTCGCGCTTGTCCTCGAACCGCACGCATCCGTCTTCGTCGTCTTCACGCGCGAGCCCATTCCAGGAATCGCGAGCCCCGCGACCGCCGTGTCCGCCCCCACGCCGGTCCTGTCGGTCGACGGCCCATGGGAGGTCGCCTTCCAGCCCGGCCGCGGCGCGCCGGACAGGGCGGCCTTCACTTCGCTGACGCCGTGGAACGAGCATGCCGACGAGAGCATCCGGCACTTTTCGGGCGTGGCGACGTACCGGAGAACTTTCGCCCTTCCGACGGAGATCGGAGGTCGGAAGTCGGAGGTCGGCATCCACAGCTCGCCGCGGGCTGACCTCCGACCTCTGACCTCCGACCTCTCGTCTTCCGTCCTCCTCGACCTCGGCCGCGTCGAGGTGATGGCGCGGGTTCGGCTCAACGGAAAGGACCTCGGCGTCGTCTGGACGCCGCCGATGCGGGTGGATGCGACGGACGCGCTGCGCGAGGGAGAGAACGAACTCGAGATCGAGGTTGCGAACCTCTGGCCCAACCGCCTCATCGGCGACCAGGCGCTGCCGGTGCAGAATCGGATCTCGTGGACAACCTGGAATCCGTACAAGAAGGACTCCCCGCTCCTCCCGTCCGGCCTCCTCGGTCCGGTCACGATCCTGCGTGGTGCCCCCTGACCGCCCCTGGCGAAGGCACGCCTGCCTGCGCTTCAGGGCTCCCGGCGGCGTAGCGCGGCCGCGAGGGCCAGTCCGAGCGACAGCGTGACCGCCGTCGCGGGCTCGGGCACGACCGTCAGTTCCAGCGTCGCGGTTCCGGTCTGCACGCGATACCGGTCCAGCGCGGTCCCCTGGTTGCTGTCGATGTTGAGTCGGAACCAGGCGTTCGGCTGCGTCGGCGTCGGCCCCGAGTAGAGGCCCTGCAGGTAGGTCAGCGCATCGCCCGCCAGCGAGTTGGTGACGACGGCGTCCGGGTTGATGTCCACCTCGGCCGTGCCGCTCGGATTGTAGAAGTAGGCTCCGACGGCATGGACATCGACGGCCGGCGTGGCGTCCTGTTCGAAGAAGTACGCGCCCGTCCCCGCCGGATTGGTGGTCGACAGAACGTAGGAGCGCAACGTCACGTTGTTGTCGGTCGAATCGTCGCGCATCGCGGTGACGGTGTAGATCAGCGCCGCGGCGGTGATCGATTCGCCCGCGCCGAGGACGGGCAGGGCGAAGACCTTGATCTGGTTGTAGTGCTCGCGGCTTCCGCTGGCACCGCTGCCGCCGACGACATCCAGGCCCCCGCTGGAGTTCGTGTAGTACCCGGCGCCCGGATACCCCGCACCGGCATTCTGGTCGATGCCGACGATGATGTGCTCCGCGGCAAGGGGGAGCAGAACGATGTCCGCCGACGCGCGAAGCGCGGCACCCACGAGCGCCGAGGCCACAATGGGGGTCCAACGGGTCATGACCCTTGGATGATAACCTCCCCTGAGAATCGATCAAGCGCCGGCGTGGAAAAGGGACCGAAGGATGCGGTGCACCGTGTTCATGGTCGCTCCCGGGTGAGGCGGAACACCTGAAGCTCGCCGACCGTGGCCGGCGGGGTTTCGAACGCGAGCCGCCCGGACGCGGCGACGACGGCCTTCGGCGGCTGCACGGCGCGGTGGATCCGCTCCACGCGCCACGGGCCGTCGGCGGGCACACGCACTTCAACCCGCGCCGGCGCCCGGCCCCAGCGCGTCCCGACCTCCGCATCGTACCAGACGTTCTCGTACTCGCCGGGGAACCGGCGGAAGACCGCGACAAGGACGGCGCCATCCGCCGCCGTCTTGCGGACGCATTCGAAGCCGGGCGTCGGCGTCCCCACACGACGCGCGACGCCGGCCCACGTGAGGAGACCGTCGAGGTCCGCGGGGGCGAACGCGGCCGGCGCGTGGTGGGCCGCGCCCGGCGGCGGCGGCTCGGCGGCGGGCGCGGCGATCGCCCGCGCGGACGGCAAGCCCTCGAGCCGGGCGCGCAGCAGGTCGCGTTCGCCGGGCCGCTCGACGCACCAGCGGCCGGCGTTGCCGACGCGCACGACCCTCCCGCCCGCACGCGCGAAGGCCGCGAGCCGGTCGATCGCGCGTTCCGTCATCACGTCGCCGACGGCGAGCACCAGCTTGAACCGCTCCAACCTGGCCCACGTCGCATGCTCGTCGGCGAAGTGGGCCGGCACCTGGTGGTAGGCGAAGAGCGCGGTGAATGTCTCCAGTCCGCCGATGTCCGCGTAGAACCCGGTGCGCATGCCGTCGTGCAGGCCGTCGGCGCGACTGCCGAAGACCAGCACCTCCGGCTCGTCGCCGGCCGCCGCGACCCACTCGCGCAGGGCGGGCTGCGCGTCGCGCACGAAGGCCAGCACGTCCGGCAGGGCGGCGAAGCGCGGGTCCTCGTGGCGCGTCAGGTGCCACCGGTAGAGCCACGACCAGCCGCGATCGAAAATGGAGCCGTAGAAGAAGCCGGCATCGGCCATCGCGCGGCTCGGCGGCGTGAACTGGTGCCCCTCGTTCGTGTACGGGATGCCGGCCTGAAGGCACAGGCTTTCCATGGCGCGCTGGAAGTAGAAGGGACCGCCCTCGTCGTGGAACTCCGCACCGTCGGCGAGCAGCGGGATCGCAGCTTCGCACGCCGTCGGCGTCGAGGAGCGGTAGATGTGGATCTGCCGGCGCGGGTCGACGGCGCGGATGGATGCGACGATTTCGCCAACGGACCCCGTGTAGGCGTGCGCGCGGAACTCCATGAAGCGGCGCCAGCCGTCCGACAGGTCCGGGCCGGTCCGCTGCGGGTTCTGCCCGGGCAGCGCGAAGAGCCCGCCCAGCGGCGCGGGGGCTCGGCCCGACGCCGCGTTCCACGCATCGAAGGCACACTGCGTGACGGGCGCGAGATCGGGGCGGACCGGCTGCGGCCGGTTCTCCCCGTGGAGGTTGAGCGGCTTCGTCCGGTAGCCGATCACGTGCGGATTGTCACGGAAGCGGGTCGCGACGGCGGCGAGCCAGTGGCGCGCCGACTCCCGGCGGACCGGATCCGCCGCCGCGGGCTCGATGCCGCCCGAGGGCCCGGCCGCCGCCATCGTGTGGCCGAACTGGTCGAGCGAGGGCTGGAACTCGATCCAGCGGGGCCATTCCATCGGATCGGCCCATAGCGTCGGCGTCAGGAACATGCGCAGGCCGAGCCGGCCGCCGAGCGCGACGCGCCGCTCGATCTCGTCCCATCGGAACACGCCGGGCAGCGGTTCGCACTCGCCCCAGCCGAACATGAACGAGCCAACCGAGAAGCCGAGCCCCGGGAGCGACTCCATCCACCGGTCCATGTGCGCGAGGTCGGCGTCGGATGCCGGTCCGCCGCGCTCGCCGGCGAGCGCCGAGCCGAACAACTCCGCCACAGGGAGGGGCCGGCGCGACATCAGCAGGTCATCGCGCGTGGGCAGCGACGCGGGTGGCGCGCCCGCCTCGCGCGCGCGGCTGGCGACGCCGAAGTGAAGCGCCACACGATCGAAAACGCGCCCCCCGTCGCGAAACTCCGCCGTGGCCGTGTAGTCCGTGCCCTCGCGCAGCCCGGCGCAATCGACCCTCACCGCGTCCGCCTTCGGGTGCCCGCTCTCGTGC
>CAYODK010000040.1:31273-34535 GCA_964402695.1 uncultured Verrucomicrobiota bacterium | reverse complement strand
CGCCCCGCAGCCGCGCTGGACCGCGCCCCGCCGGGTCACCGTCCCGTACCCCGCCGCGGAGGACGAGACGCCCGGCCGCAAGTCCGCCTTCGCGATGGAGTGGTTCACCAACGTGCTGACCGATCCCGAGACCACGCTGGCGATGGGCGTCCTCGGCGAGGTCCTCCTCGCGCACGAGGGCAGCCCGCTGCGCCGCGCGCTGGTCGAATCGCGGCTCGGCGAGGACCTCGTCGCCGAGGGCTACTCGACCTACCGGCGCGACACGAGCTTCGGTGTCGGCCTGCGCGGCATCGACGTTGCGAAGGCCGGCGAGGTCGAGGCGCTCATCCTCTCGACCCTGCGAGGCCTCGCCGACGGGGGGCTGGACCGCGACGCCGTCGCCTCCGCCTTCCACCAGTTCGAACTGGCCGCGCTGGATATCCCGTCGTCGTTCCCGCTCGTGCTGATGGACCGCGTGTTCAACATGTGGCTCTACGATGCGGACCCGCTGACGATGCTGCACATCCGGCGCCACCTCGCCGCCCTGCGCGCCCGCAGCGAGGCCGAGCCCGGCGCCTTCGAAGGCCTGCTGCGCCGGCTCGTCCTCGACAACCCGCATTGCATCGCGATGACGTTCGTGCCCGACCCCGCGCTGAACCGCCGCCGCGAGGCGGAGTTCGCCGGGCGCATGGAATCCGTCCGTGCGAAGCTCTCGGACGCCGACGTCGCGCGGATCGACCGCGAGGCCCGCGAGCTGGAGGAACGGCAGGGGCTTCCCAACCCGCCCGAGGCGATCGCCACGCTGCCCCGGCTGCGGCGCTCGGATGTGCCGGCCGAGCCCACCCGGCTGCCGGTCGAGACGACCGCCGTCGGCGGCCGCCCGCTGCTGCGCGCCGAGACGCTCACGAACGGCGTCGGCTACCTGCAACTGGCCGTCGACCTGCGGGGACTGGACGCCGACCTGTGGGACCACCTCCCGCTCTTCGCCTTCGCGCTGACCCGGACCGGGGCCGCGGGGGACGACTACGCGATCGCCGCCGGCCGCGAGGCCGCCGCCTGCGCCGGCATCGGCGCCTCCGTGTCGACCGGCGGGCGCGCCGCCGACCCGATGGCCGTCCAGCCGTTCCTGCACATCGCCACGCACGGCCTCGACGACCGCGTCGACCGCATGCTCGAGATCCTGCGCGACCGCATCCTCTCGGCCGACTTCGCGGACGTCGCCCGCCTGCAGACGCTGCTCGTCCAGCAGCAGGCCGGCCTGCGCGAGGCCGTCGTGCCCTCCGGCAACGCCTTCGCCGCCGCGCGCGCCCAGCGCGGGCTCTCCGACAACGCCGCGCTTTCCGAGCGCTTCGCGGGCATCTCGCAGGTCCGCTTCGCCCGGCGCCTGGCGGACAGCGTGCCGTGCGACCTTGCCGGGCTCTCCCGCGCGATGACGCGGATCCGCGAGTCGCTCCTCGCCCGCGGCCGTTTCACCGCGTCGTTCGTCGGGTCCGACGCAGCCCATGCGCGCGTCGCCGCCTGGTACGCGGACCTTCTCGGCGCCCTGCCCGGGCGCGACACCGCGCCGGGCGCACCCGCCGCCGCCGCGCATCCGGGCGCGCCGGAGGGCGTCGCGGTCCCGTCCGAGGTCGCCTTTGTCGCGCAGGCGTTCCGCGCCGTCGCGGCCGACCACCCTCTCGCCCCCGCGCTGCTCGTCCTCGCGACGCGCCTGACACTGGACTACCTCTGGACCGAGATCCGCGTGAAGAGCGGCGCCTACGGGTGTCGCGCCTCCTACGCCCAGAGCCTCGGGCTCTTCACGCTCAGCAGCTACCGTGATCCGCGCGTCCGCGGCACGCTCGACGTGTTCGCCCGGATTCCGGACCATGTCGCGAAGGACATGGACTTCTCGAAGGACGCCGTCGAGCAGAGCGTCATCGGGGCGCTCAAGGCCCTGGACCGGCCGATCCGCCCCGAGGGCGCCGTGGCCACCGCGCTGGACCGCCACCTGTCGGGGATCGACGAGGCCTTCCGCCGCCGCTTCCGCGAACGGCTGCTGGCGGTCAGCGGCGACGACCTGCGGCGCGCCTCGGAGGAGATCCTCCGCCCCGGCCTCGCCGCCGCCCCCGTCTGCATCGTCGCCGGTCGCGAGAAGCTCGAAGCCGCAGCCGCCGATGTGCCGGGGCTCAAGATCGAGGATCTTTAGGCCGGAGGGATGAACGGGAGGAGGGGATCGATGGATGGGTGGATGGATGGACGGCAGGCGGGACAAGCCCGGCGGGACGCCAATCGCATCTGCTTTCCGCTCCTGCGCTGCCTCTGCGCCTCCGCGTCTCCGTGTTCGCCTCCTCTTTGCGTGCTTTGCGTCTTGGTGTCCGTCTCCTTCGGGAATGACCGATGGTGAATGCGCCGTTGCTTGAGATCCGCGACCTCGCGGTGGACTTCGCCCAGTCGGGCGAGGTCGTCCACGCGGTCCGCGGCGTCAGCCTCGACGTTGCACGCGGCGAGATCGTCGGCATCGTCGGCGAGAGCGGCTCGGGCAAGTCGGTCACGGCGCTCTCGGTTCTCCAACTTCTCCGCGGCGTGGCGCGCTATCCCGCCGGCTCGATCCGCCTGCACGGCGCCGACGGACGCTCCGAGGAGCTGATGGGCGCGCCGGAGGTCCGGATGCGCGCGATCCGCGGCAACCGGATCTCGATGGTCTTCCAGGAGCCGATGACCTCCCTCAACCCGCTGCACACGATCGGCCGCCAGGTCGCCGAGGCGATGCGGCTGCACGGCGGGCCGCGCGGGGCGGCGGCGCGGGCCCCGGTCACGGAGTGGCTCGGTCGCGTCGGCCTGCGCGAGGCGGGGCGGCGGCTCGACGCCTACCCGCACGAACTCTCGGGCGGCGAGCGGCAGCGCGTCATGATCGCGATGGCGCTTGTGAACCGGCCGGACCTGCTGATCGCCGACGAGCCGACGACCGCGCTGGATGTCACGATTCAGGCCCAGATCCTCGAACTCTTCGCAACGCTCCAGAAGTCGCTCGGCATGGCCATGCTCTGGATCACGCACGACCTCGGCCTCGTCCGCCGCATCGCCGACCGCGTCGTCGTCATGCAGGGCGGACAGGTCGTCGAGACCGGCCCCTGCGCCCGCGTGTTCGAGGCGCCGGAGCACCCGTACACCCGCAAGCTCGTCGGGTCCGCGCCGTCCGGCGCGCCGCCGCCCCCGCCGGCGGACGCGGCGGAGGTCCTCGCGGTGGACGGGCTCAAGGTGCACTTCCCGGTTCGCGCGGGCTTGCTGCGGCGGACCGTCTCGC